>NZ_JBDZDJ010000022.1:0-105876 GCF_040049135.1 Gordonia sp. VNK1
CGCACACCGAACCCGAGGACATCCACGCCCAGTGGGATCAGGTCGCCGACACCCTTGAGGCGTCGTTTCCGAAGGTGGCGGCGATGATGCGTGATGCGAAGCCAGATGTGTTGGCGTTCACCGTGTTCCCGAAGGCGCACTGGCAGAAGATCTGGTCCAATAATCCGATCGAGCGTCTCAATAAGGAGATCAAGCGCAGAGCTGATGTCGTGGAGATCTTCCCCAACCCGGCCGCGTTCCTGCGGTTGGCCACAGCGGTGGTGATCGAGGCCCACGACGAATGGCAAGTCACCCGCCGCTACCTCTCCGATGTGTCCATGCTCGAACTCAAGAAGGTGATCACCGCCAAACGACACGCCACCGCAGCGCTGGACCAATCCCACCAAAGCGCTTAGCATTCACCATGACTCGTTGATCACTACGCGTGAGTCCACGCCGATCCAAGTCCACCACTCCACGGGGCACTATCGCCGACAACACCTTCCGAGCAATCACCTGCCGCTCTTGGCGTTGCAGGGAACGGGCCAGAGCGGTGGCCGCCTCGACGGGAAGGTGATCGATCATGGCCGCGTCGTCGGCGGTCATCGACAGTTGCGGTGCGGTAGTCGTGCGAATTGTGGTGTCGGCCATGGTGTTCACCCCCTGCTCGGTCGCTCCAACTGAACTGAGTCAAGTGTAGCGATGACCACCGACAAGTTTTGTCGGCGCGGAATCGGTTGGGGGTGAACGATGTCAGTTTGGGATGCGCTGTGTTCGGTTGGTGGTGGCCCGGTTTCGTCGTCGGGTTGCGGGGGTCTCGACACGGTCCTCCGCTATCGCTCCGGACCGGCTCGACCGGCGGAACAAGAGCCGGCTCGACGGGCGGAACAAGGACCGGCCCGACCGCCGGAATAAGGGCCGGCCCGACCGGCGGAACAAGAGCCGGCTCGACCAACGAGTGGGCGGGGCGACTCAGCGACCCCGACCGCGGGACTGCTGCTTGGCCCGCTCGTGCACCAGACGCAGACCTTCGAGGGTGAGGTGCGGGTGTTGCACAGTGAGAGTGCGGCATTCGTCGAACATCAGCGGAGCGAGGAAGCCGGTGGCCACCACGGCGACGTCGTCGCCGTCGAATCCCGGCACGGTGGATCGGACGCGCTCCACCAATCCGTCGATCTGGCCGGCGAAGCCGAACAGGATGCCCGACTGCAGTGCCTCGACGGTGTTCTTGCCGAGCACACTCCGCGGTGGCATCAGTTCGACCTTGCGGACCGTCACCGTGTGCTCACTCAACGCCTCGACGCCCAGGTTCACCCCGGGAGCGATGGCGCCGCCGAGGAACTCGCCCTTGACCGAGACGGCGTCGACGACGGTGGCGGTTCCGCAGGCCACGACGATCGCCGGTCCGCCGTAGATGTGGTGGGCGGCAAGGCAGTTGGCGACCCGATCGGTGCCGACCTCCTTGGGATTGTCCACCAGCAGTGGAACACCGGTCCGCACACCGGGTTCCAGGATCACGTTGTGCGGATTGTCGAAGTACCGGGCGACCATCACGCGCAGTTCCCGCAGCAGCGATGGCACGATCGACAGCGCCGACACACTGGTGACCTGCTCGATGTCCGCACCCAACAGACCCTTGATCAGCAACGCCAATTCGTCTGCGGTGCGGTCGGGTTCGGTGTGCAGGCGCCAATCGTTCACCAGCGTGGCGTGAGCACCGGTCCCGGCGAACACCCCGATGTGCGTATTGGTGTTGCCGACGTCAATGGTGAGAAGCATACGAGGCGAGAGTCGTCAGGCGTTGGCGTCGACGAGCACGTCGGCATGGCGCGGATCGCGCAGCCCCGAGCCCTCGGGTGCGCGAGCCGGATCGGTGCCCGACTCCAGCACACGATTCGCCTCGTCGACGAAGACGACGTGCGGAGCGTACTCGGCGATCTCGGCCTCGTTGAGGATGCCGTAGGCGATGATGATCACCAGGTCGCCGGGGTGCACGAGATGCGCTGCGGCACCATTGATGCCGATCACACCGGACCCACGCTCACCGGCGATCGCATAGGTCTCCAGGCGTGCGCCATTGGTGATGTCGACGATGGTGACCTGTTCTCCCTCGAGGAGATCGGCGGCATCGAGAAGGTCGGCGTCGATGGTGACCGAACCGACGTAGTGCAGGTCGGCCTGAGTGACGGTGGCGCGGTGGATCTTCGAGGTCATCATGGTGCGGAGCATGTGCGGGTCCTCTGTTCGGTACTTCAGTTCGGATCGGTACTTCAGTGCGGATCGGTGGGATGGCAGAAAGTCGGTGGTCTCATTCGGATCTGGCCTCGCGTTCCTCCAGGCTCAGGCCGATCGCGACGCCGACATTGTCGATGAGGCGGGCCGGGCCGAGCCGAGCCGCGACCAGCAATCGCCCGTGTCCCTTCGCCGGCGGATCTTCCAGAGACCGGCCCCGAAGGGCGAGATAGTCGAGTTCGATCTCCGGTACCGCAGCCAGAACCGATTGCGCCGCAGCGAGAATGGCGTCACCGCCGCCCGGTGCGGCGTGCGATCCGGCGGTCAACGCCGCCGACAGCGCGGTGGCCAGTGCCCGCTGCTCCTCGGAGAGATACCGGTTGCGGGAACTCAGGGCGAGCCCGTCGGGTTCACGGACGGTGGGAACCCCGACGATCTCGACGTCCATGTTGAGGTCGTCGACCATCTGCGAGATCAGCACCAGCTGCTGGTAATCCTTCTCACCGAAGTACGCGGCGTGTGGTGCCGCGATGTGCAGCAGCTTGTTCACCACGGTCAGCATTCCGGCGAAATGTCCTGGGCGCGAAGCACCGTCGAGGATGTCACCGGCCGGGCCGGGATGGATCATGGTGCGACGACCCTGCGGGTACATCCCGACCACGGTGGGGGCGAACACCAACTCGACGCCGAGCGGCTTCAGCAGGGCGAGGTCGGCGTCGAAGGTGCGCGGGTAGGCGTCGAGATCCTCACCCTCGCCGAACTGCAAGGGATTGACGAAGATCGAGACGATGACGATCGTGTTGCCGCGACTCTTCGCGGCCCGCACCAACTCCAGGTGGCCGGCGTGCAGGGCACCCATCGTCGGCACCAGCGCCACCCGCTTACCGGATCCGCGCAGCGCCTTGCTGACTCGCTGCAGGTCGACCGGATCACGGTGCACCGTCAGCGTTCCGGGTGTGTAGAGGTTCGCCTCGCCGGCGATCACATGACTGGTCATCGGGACTCCAGAACGTCGAAAACCGCAGGCGGCGCATCGGATTGGTGAGCGGCCCGACGCGCCAGCATGCGGTAGGACTCGGCAATCGAATCGGTCTCCGCTCCCCCGGGCAATGCGCGCAACGCGGCCAGATGGGCAGCCACCGCCGCTGCGTCACCGCGCGCCACCGGACCGGTCAGGGCACTGGGACCGAGGTCGAGCACGTTCTGCAGCGATGCGGTCACCAGTGGGCCGAGGATGCGTTCGGCCAGGCGGACCGGATCACCGTCCACCGTGGCGGTCGGATGTCCGACGCCGCCCGGCCCGGCGATGGCGTGATTGAGCGCCGTCACCGCATCCGAGATCAATGCGATCAGATGGTTGGCGCCGTGCGCGAGGGCCGCGTGATACAACGTGCGGTCGGCTTCGGCGATCCGCACCGGCTCACCACCCATCTCCAGGACGAGCGCCGACGCGATGGCCTCGCCGACCTCGTCGGCGGCGGTGATACCGAAGCATGCGCGGGCGAGGCGGGCGGTGTCGTCGTCGGTACCGACGAAGGTCATCGCGGGATGGATGGCCAACGGCATCGCACCCCGCCGGGTGAGTAGTTCCAGGATGCCGACACCCTGCGCACCGGCGGTGTGGGCGACCAGCGTGCCCGGACGCAAGCTGCCGGACGCGGCAATATCTGCGATCACCGATTTCAGCTGGGCGTCGGGGACGGCGACGAGGAGCAGTTCGGAACGGGCGAGGACACCGTCGAGGTCGAGGACCGCCGATTCCGGGAGACGTGCCGCCGCCCGACGACGTGACTGCGGGGAACGGGCCAGGACGGCACCGACGACGTGACCGGCACGTTCGAGTGCCGCACCGAGTGCGGTACCGACACGCCCGGAGCCGATGATGCCGACCGTCAGACGGGCCGGCGTGGGGAGATTGGCGATGCCGGGGAATCCCGACGCAGGATCTGCGGGGACACCGGAACGCGCCGCGTAGGCGTCATCATCCGATGAGGTCACCACTGTCCTCCAGGTCGTTCCAGTCCCGTGGGCTGCCGAGAGATTCCGCATCGATGTCGTCGCGGAACGCACCCGGCCGGGTACCAGACGTTGCAGAGCAAGGGTAGGCCGTCAGGTCGCCACGGATCCAATACGTGTGACCGGGCTCACCGAATCAGACGGCACCGATCAGTCGCGACGGCGACGGCATCGATCAGTCGCGACGGCGACGGCGACCCGACCCGCCCTCGGTCTCCCGCAACTGGCGCAGCAACTCCGACACCGGAAGTCCGTTGGAGTGTGCGTTGTCGAAGTCGTCGGCCGCGGCTTCGGCGGCCACCGGCTGCTCCGGCTCATCCTCCCGGCGACGACGACGCCCACCGGTGAACCCGGCTGCGGCACCGACCGTTTCATGCCGTCCACCACCGAGGAAGGGAACCGGACCACCGGTCGGCTGGGCCGGTGCGGTCGGCTCGGCCTGCGCGGCCTGCGTCGCCCACTCGTCGGTGGGCGTTTCGTCGACGTAGGCCGAGACCGGTGCGGCGGCGGGTGGCTCTTCGTCGGCCGACGGGGCCTCCCCGACCCCCGGGCCACCGGCCACACCACCGTCGTCGACGACGTCGGCGATCTCCGCGTCCGCCGCGTCGGCGGTCTCGACGTCGGTCACCTCGTCGGTTTCGGCGAGCACCGACGCGTACTCGGTCTCATACACCGACTCGTAGGGCGCCTCGGCCACGTAGGGACGCGACAGCGGATCGTCGGTGATGACCGGGATGACCTCGGTCATCTCGTTCGGATCGGCGGTGGGCCCGATGTGGCGACCGTCGGCGGCCGACGGTGCGGTCTGCGCGAAGTCGCGGGCGGCGAGAACCCCGTCGTCGTGGGCGTAGGCCTCGGGAGAGTCGTACTGACCGCCGTAGGGATGCGGATCGAGTCCGTGACCACCGAGGCCCGAGGCCAGCTCACGCAGCTTCTCGTTGGGCAACGCCACCTGATCGTCGGGCAGCGACTCGCCGAGCAGTCGCTCCAGGCTCGATCGCAGCGACACGACCTGCTCCTTGAGGGCCGCCAGCTCTGCACCCGATTCGGCCGCCACCTCGCGGCGGATCGTCGACTCGACGTCGAGCTCGTACTGCCGGCGCGCGGCGATCTCCCGCTCCAACTGCAGTTCGTAGACCAGGCGGAGGTCACGACTCTTGGCCTCAGCGGTCTCGGCCTGCTTGCGGAACCGGGTGACGAGGATCGCACCGATCACCGCGGCCCACAACGCCGCGATCACCGCGAGCGAGCCGGTGATCGAGAGGTTGTCGGTGAAGATCATCAGGATGCTGGCCGCGAGGGCAAGGACGATGAGCAGACCCAGCAGCCACTGGCCGACGGAGCGGCCCGTGCGCCGAGTGTCCGAGGAACGGCCGGAGGTGGTCGTCATATCAGTGCAACTTACCCGTTGATCTCTGTGTTATCTCCCAAGCCCGGCGGAGAGTCACGAATCGCGGGTTTGGTAGGGCGCAGCCCCGGGTACCCCGAGGTGCCGCAGATAGCGCGCCGGGTCGGCCAGGAAATCGCGGGTCATCCGCACCGGGAGGGCCTCGTCGTAGCCGACCACGTCGATCTCACCGTCGTCATCGATCTCGTAGATCCTGGCGCCGGGCAGCGCCAGCAGGATCGGCGAATGCGTGGCGATGATCAGCTGGGAACCGTCGGCGACCAGCTCGGCCATCAGCGCCACCACCGCCAGGCACCCCTGCGGGGACAACGCCGCCTCCGGCTCGTCCATCAGGTACAGCCCGCCGGGAAAGAAGCGGTGCCGCATCAGATCGACGAACGATTCACCGTGTGACCGCTCGTGCGGCGAGACCCCGCCCACCGTGTCGACGCCGATCTCCTCGGCCGCGGTCGCGACGTTGTAGAACGACTCCGCACGCAGGAAGAACCTGCTGCGTGGCGTCCGGCCGTCGGTGATCACCGTGACCGCCGACCCGAGCTCCGACTCGGTGGCCCGCGTGCTGAAGCGATGGTTCTGGCTACCGCCCTCGGCGTTGAGTCCGACCGCCACGGCAAGCGCCTCCACCAGCGTCGATTTACCACTACCGTTCTCCCCGACGAGAAACGTCGCACCCGCCGGAAACGAAATTCCACGCGGTTCGAGGATCCGCGAGATCACCGGAAGATCAAAGGGATACCCGTCGCGCAGTGCGTCGCGCGGCAGGTACATGCCACGCACGAAACGTCCCCCGCCCGTCGACATCGCCCGCTCAGGCCGCCCCGGGACTCGACCCGTTGATGGAATCCTCCGGATCGTCGGGCGCCCGGCAGCAGTACTCCAGCCACAACGCGGCAACCGTCAGCAGCACCCCACCGATGAGGCCGACCACCGCGGCGGGCCGATCGCGCTCGGCCGCGGCGATGTCATGCTGGGTCAGCAGGAACACCAGCACCCCGGCCCACAGACCGGTGGCGATGGCACCGAGGATCGCCGAGGCCTTCGCCAGCGCGAGGACGCGGGCCGCGGTGAGCGGATGCAGTTGTCCGCGAGCACGTCCCACGTCGCGACCCTCCACCCGCGCGCGCACGATGAACCCCACGACCACCTCGATGATCGCGAGGAGGTAGAGCACGATGCCGGTCAGTACCGGCAGCGGCGGCACGCTGGAGTAGTTGTAGCGGACCAGGATCCACGCGGTGACACCGACGATGAGGGCGACGACGACGAGGTCGAACGGCTTCGTCGGCCCCATCCGTTCTTTCTCGTCATCGCCGGGCGGCGGGGTGGGTACCGTCATCGCGGCACCGCCCCGACACGACGCACACCCTCGCGGTCGGCGGCCGGCAGCCGATCGACGAGATCGTCGACACGCTGCTCACCGCCATCTGTCCACAACGTCGCGTCGGGATCGATCTCGAGCCACGGCACGAGCACGAAGGCGCGCTGCGCGGCACGCGGATGCGGCAGGATCAGCGCCTCGTCGTCGCTGCGCACCACCCCCGCCGCATCACTGACGGTGATCACATCGACGTCGAGTGTCCTTGGGCCCCAACGCACGTCACGAGTCCGATGTGCACGCTGCTCGAGCTCGGCACCATTGCGCAGCCAGTCGGCGGCACTCCGCTCCCCCTCGACGATCAGCGTGATGTTGAGGAAATCGGCCTGCTCGACACCACCCCACGGTGCGGTGGCGTACACGTCGGACACCGCCACCACATCGGCGCCGAACCCGTCGACCACCGACCGCAGATTCGCCATCGGATCACCGACATTCGATCCGGCCGACAGGACCGCGCGGGTGCGGCTCATCGCTGCGACTTCCGGGAACGTCGGGTCACCACGGCGACGTCGTCGAAGGTCAGTGGGATCGGTGCGGACGGCTTGTGCACCACCACTTCCGCGGCGTGGATGCGTTCATCGCCCATGATGTCGTCGGCGATCTCGGCGCCGACGGTCTCGATCAGGTTCCGCGGGGTTCCGGCGACGACGTCGTGGGCACGTTGCGCCAACGCGCCGTAGTCGACGGTGTCGGCGAGATCGTCGGAAGCCGCGGCGATCCGCAACTCGAGCCACAGGGTGATGTCGATGATGAAGTCCTGGCCGTCGGACCGTTCATGGTCGAAGACGCCGTGATTTCCGCGCACCCGCAGTCCGCGCAACTCGATCCGATCTGCCATCAGTGCCCTCCCTCGATGCGCCCGGAGCCACCCTGTGCCCAGGCCGTCGCCACCGCGACGGCATCGCGACTGCTCGCCACGTCGTGCACCCGGACACCCCACGCACCGCCCGCCGCGGCCAGGGTGCTGACCGCGGCGGTCGCGATGTCACGCCCGGCCGGCGGCCGATCGGTCCCGCCGTCGGCGAGCAGGGTGCCGAGGAAACGTTTGCGCGACGCCCCGATGAGCACCGGGAAACCGAGTCCGACGAAGGTCGGCAAGGCATGCAGCAGAGCCCAATTGTGGGTGGCGGTCTTGGCGAAGCCGAGACCGGGATCGAGGATGACGCGATCGGGATCGACGCCGGCGCTCACCGCGGCATCGACCTGCCCGAGCAGTTCACGGCTCACCTCGGCCACCACGTCGTGGTAACCGCCGGTGTCGTCGACGCGATGCGTGAAACGGCGACCGGCGTCGGAATCCTCCCCGGCGGGGCGCCAATGCATCAGAATCCACGGCAGACCCGAATCGGCCAGAACCCGCGCCATGTCCGGGTCGGCACGACCACCGGAGACGTCGTTGACGATCGCGGCACCCGCCTCGATCGCGGCCGCCGCCACCGAAGCACGCATGGTGTCGACGGACACGGTGACGCCGCCGGCGGCGAGTGCCGAGATCACCGGTATGACCCGGGCGATCTCGATGTCGGAGTCGACGCGGATCGCGCCGGGCCGGGTCGATTCGCCGCCCACGTCGATGCAGTCGGCCCCGTCGTCGAGCAGGCGCCGCGCATGCGCGAGTGCGGCATCGACATCGAGGTACCGGCCACCGTCGGAGAAGGAATCGGCGGTGACGTTGATGATGCCCATGATCTGCGTGCGGGCATCGGGATCGCCGGTCAACGTGTGATGAGGTCGAGCGCTTCGCCGCGTGAGACCGCGCTGGTCTTGAACAGGCCACGGACCGCCGACGTGGTGGTGCGGGCACCGGGTTTGCGGATGCCGCGCATCGCCATGCACAGGTGCTCGGCCTCGATCACCACGATCGCGCCCCGTGGTTTCAGCCGGGCCACCAACGCGTCGGCGATCTGACTGGTCAGTCGCTCCTGCACCTGCGGCCGCTTGGCGTAGAGATCCACCAGCCGCGCCAACTTCGACAGGCCGGTCACCTCGCCGCTCTCACCCGGGATATAGCCGACGTGGGCGACCCCGTGGAACGACACCAGATGATGCTCACAGGTGGAGTACATCGGGATGTCCTTGACGAGCACCAACTCGTCGTGGTCCTCGTCGAAGGTCGTCGCGAGCACCGCCGACGGATCGGTGTACAACCCCGCGAACATCTCCCGATAGGCATTCGCCACACGAGTTGGCGTGCGCTGCAACCCTTCTCGGTCGGGATCCTCCCCGACCGCGATGAGCAGCTCGCGCACCGCCGCCTCCGCGCGCGCCTGATCGAAGTGACGTCCGGACATGACCGACGCCGGAGAATCCACGGAATCGTCACCGATCAGGGCAGCGACGTCCGGGTGGTGACCATTGCTGATCGTCATCGAGGTGACCCTTCAGGCGCCGTTGCCGTTCACACCATTGCCATGCTGACCGGTCCCATTCGGGCCGGGCCCATGCTGACCGTTCGCGCCGTTCGGGGCGGAGCCGCCGTTGACACCCGGCCCCTCCTCACGGGGCGGCCAGCCCGGCGCCGACCAGTCGCGCGGAGCGCCATAGTCGGGCCACGTGGCACCACCACCCGGCGGTGCGGCCGGCGGCGGCGGATAGCCACCCGGCTGCGACTGCTGCGGCGGGTAACCACCCTGCGGCGGATACGGATTCTGCTGCGGCGGATACGGATGCTGCTGCGCGGGCGGATACCCACCCGGAGCGGCCTGCGGCGGATACGCCGGTGCCGCACCCGCAGGCTGACCGAAACCGCCCGGCTGGCCACCGGCCGCACCGACCGGCTCCGGAACCTTCGCAGGCTCCGGCGGCGGCCACGGCTCACCGCGCTCGATGGCGAGCTCACCGGGAGTCTTCACCGGCGGCTTGTCACTCGGGGTGCGATCACCGAAATCGTTGAACGTCGTGATCCGCGGGCGCTTCTCGACCTGGCCGAAGATCTTCTCCAGATCCTTACGCGTCAACGTCTCCTTCTCGAGGAGTTCGCTGGCCAACACGTCAAGGGTGTCGCGATACTCCGACAGGATCGCCCACGCCTCGGTGTGCGCGGCCTCGATGAGACGACGCACCTCCTCGTCGATCTCATTCGCGACCTCGGCGGAGTAGTCGGTCTGATTGCCCATCGAACGACCCAGGAACGGATCGCCCTGCTCCTGGCCATACCGCACCGCACCCAGGCGGGCACTCATGCCGTACTCGGTGACCATCGCACGAGCGATCTTCGTCGCCTGATCGATATCCGACGACGCACCCGTCGTGGGCTCGTGGAAGACGAGTTCCTCGGCGGCACGACCACCCATCGCCATCACCAGCCGGGCGATCATCTCCGAGCGGGTCATCAGATCCTTGTCCTGCTCCGGCACCGCCAGGGCGTGACCACCGGTCCGACCACGCGCCAGGATCGTGACCTTGTAGATCGGATCGAGATCGGGCATCGCCCACGCGGCCAGGGTGTGACCACCCTCGTGGTAGGCGACGACCTTCTTCTCGTGCTCACTGATGATGCGGCTCTTACGACGCGGCCCACCGATCACCCGGTCGACGGCCTCCTCGAGCATCTCCGCGGTGATCGTCTGCTTGTTCTCACGCGCGGCCAGCAACGCGGCCTCGTTCACGACATTCGCCAGATCCGCACCCGACATACCCGGGGTGCGCTTGGCCAGACCGTCGAGATCGGCGTCGGCGTCGATCGGCTTGCCCTTGGCATGCACACGCAGAATCGCGCGACGACCCGCCATATCCGGATTGCCGACCGGGATCTGCCGGTCGAAACGGCCCGGACGCAACAACGCCGGATCCAGGATGTCGGGTCGGTTGGTGGCCGCGATCAGGATGATGCCCTGACGGTCACCGAAACCGTCCATCTCGACGAGCAACTGGTTGAGGGTCTGTTCGCGCTCGTCATGACCACCGCCGAGTCCCGCACCACGCTGGCGACCCACGGCGTCGATCTCGTCGACGAAGATGATGCACGGGCTGTTGTTCTTGGCCTGCTCGAACAGGTCACGCACACGCGAGGCACCGACACCGACGAACATCTCGACGAAATCCGAACCGGAGATCGTGAAGAACGGCACCCCGGCCTCACCGGCCACCGCCCGCGCCAGCAACGTCTTACCGGTACCGGGCGGGCCGTACAGCAACACGCCCTTCGGGATCTTCGCGCCCAACGCCTGGTAGCGCGCCGGATTCTGCAGGAAATCCTTGATCTCGTACAGCTCCTCGACGGCCTCGTCGGCACCCGCCACATCGGAGAACGTCGTCTTCGGCATGTCCTTGGTGAGCTGCTTGGCGCGCGATTTGCCGAAGCCCATCACGCCACCACGACCACCACCCTGCATGCGGCTCATCACGAAGAAGAACAAACCGAACAGCAAGATCATCGGCAGGATGAACAGCATGATCTGCCAGAACACCGACTGTTCGTTGACATTCGTCTGATACGGAGCGCCGGTGGCCTTGACGTCGTTGAAGATCTCTTCACTCGCCGCCGCCGGATACTTCGTGCTGATCTTGGTCAGCTCATCGTCACCGACCTTGACCGGCGTATCGGTCTCGATGCGGAGCTGCTGCTCACGATCATCGATCTGAATCGATTTGGTGTTCTTGACATTGAGCTGCGTCAACGCGACCGAGGTGTCCACGGCCGTGTACTCGCGATCATTGTCACGCCACACGCTCCAGCCCCAGAAGGCGAGCACGATGACCGCCACGATGGCGAGGTTACGAAAGACTGTCTTGCGGTTCATGCGAATTGGTGGAGGGCCGGCGGGCCGGTGGAGACGGCGCCGTTCCCAATCGTCCTTCCCATCGATTCGAGAGCGCGGCGAACAGACCAGCAACCGCGCTCGTTGTGATAAGGCTACCGGTCAACGATCACGCAGGTGAAACCGTTCCCTGCTTTTGGCGATCGCTCCGCGATCGCGCGTGTGTGCGCCCACCTGCACCGCTCTTCGTCGTCAGCGACGCCGCTCGCTTCGCTCGCTGGTCGCCTCCTCCTGCATCGCGGCGCGGCGCACACACGGGTCGGTGAGCAGGAAGCATGGGCCATCCCAGCGTCTGGCCCCCCGCCGGTCGAGGTGCGAGGAGCCCCCCGGGCGACGAGCCTCGAGACCACCCGCACCGACGCTGCAACCCCACCCCGCCCCCGCCGCACCCGCTGGCCCACCCCCGCCGGTCGATGTCGGTCGATGTGCGAGGAGCCCCCCGGGCCTTGCGTTGAGCTCCGTCGAAACGACGAGCCTCGAGACCACCCGCACCGACGCTGCAACCCCACCCCACACCCCGCCGTAGGGTCATCGTCGTGAATCCCGACGAGCGATACACCGCATCGGCCATCGTCATCTCCCGAAAGGCGTTCGACAAGGACGATCCGATCCGCATCATCGGTTCGCTGATCGACGTCACCTACCGATTGTCGGCAGCATTCATCGGGTCCGACCAGGTCAATCCCGCCATCGCGAGACACATTGCCGTCGGCTACTACGTCGGTCAGGTCCGCAACGGTGGACACGCGCAATTCCTGAGCAACGCCGCCGAACTCGACGACGACGTCATTGCCGATGCCCACGCGGGTCTCGTCGCCATCGGTCACACTGCCGCACTCGAAATCTGGGGCGACCTGATGACCGCGGACACGATCTCGTCACTGAAGTCACTCGACGACCGGCTCTACGCCATCGCCGACGACCTCGAGCGCGCCAACGTCGACCTCCTGTGCAACCGTCCCGAACTCCTCGTCCTCGACGATGCCGAGATCGACGACTACATCGCGGCCCGCAAACGGGCCACGGGTTACGACGCCAGGTCGGCGGCGATGAAGCGTGAGAATCCGTCGCCGGAGGCCGCCGCGATGTCACGATGCCGCGAGGTCGGAGTCGAATTCCAGGGAATCGAGAGCGAGCGCCCCATCACGATCGCGGGCGAATCGGGTGTCGAGTGCTTCTATCGCGTCGGCGGACGCCCCGACATCGGCGGCAGTCGCCGACTCGTCTGGTTCGAGAACGGTCGCGTCGAGCACAACTGAGTTCGGGGCAGTCTCGCTGAGGTGAGGTTCCAGCGTCGGTGCGGGCGGTCTCGAGGCTCGTCGCCCGCGGGGCTCCTCGCACCTCGACCGGCGGGAGCAAGGTGTGGGTGGTCTCGAGGCTCATCGTTTCGACGGAGCTCAACGCAAGGCCCGCGGGGCTCCTCGCACCTCGACCGGCGGGAGCAAGGTGTGGGTGGTCTCGAGGCTCGTCGTTTCGACGGAGCTCAACGCAAGGCCCTGGGGGCTACTCGCACCTCGACCAGCCGGAGTGAGGGTGCGGTCAGTGCTCGTACACGCTCGAGCGCAGCCGGCCGATGAACGGCAGGTCGCGGTACCGCTCGGCGTAATCGAGGCCGTAACCGACGACGAACTCGTTGGGGATGTCGAAGCCGACGTCGGCCACCGACACCGGTGAGCGCACCGCCTCCGGCTTCCGCAGCAGCGTGCACACCTCCAGCGACCGCGGGTTGCGCGTCGCGAGGTTCTTCATCAGCCACGACAACGTCAGGCCCGAGTCGATGATGTCCTCGACGATGAGGACGTCACGGCCCTCGATGTCGCGGTCGAGGTCCTTGAGGATGCGCACCACACCCGACGACGACGTCGACGACCCGTAGCTCGACACCGCCATGAACTCCATCTGCGATGGGATGGGTAGCGCGCGGGCGAAGTCGGTCATGAACATGATCGCGCCCTTGAGGACTCCGACGAGCACGAGATCCTGGTCGAGCTCGCGATACCGCGCGGCCACCGACTCGGCCAGCTCGGCGGTGCGCACCTTGATCTGCTCCTCGGTGATCAGCACCGCTTCGATGTCGTCGCCGTAGTGATGTTGGGTCTCGTTCGCCACGGACTCAAGCTTGACACGTCCACGAGGCGGCGCAGCACGCACGGGCAGAATTCGCCCGCCGTCGACATCGACCATCGGCCGGTGATCGGCCGACCTACCGCCATGAGTGCCCGACGTCGTACACCGTCGGTCGGCACCGGCGTCACGGTGCGATCACAACACGCCACATCAGTCACGGCAGCGTTTATTCGTTAATTCTCACGGTCGTAGATCAAATATCCACAGGAAATTCCGGGTCATTCCCAACATTCCGCCCCGAGCCACCGCACCATTTGATTGCCGAAAAAAATGAATAACGGGACCACAGAACAGAGCCCGGTCGACCACCGCCGGGCGGATTCGACTCCGGGGCACCGGACCCGACACCATCGAAATGACCCACCATGTCGACCACCGCACCACCTCGACCTTCCGCCGCGTCTTACCGACAAGCCCGACCGTTCGGGATCCGACTGCGTCACCTCACCATTGCCGTGCCGTATTGCCTTGCACTGCTATCTTTTTCGGTGATCGCTCCGGCCTGTGCCGCCCCACCGAGAATCGTCGGCCACACCGTGTCGTTCGACGACACCTCGGTGTCACTCACCCTGACCGACGGGACGTTCCGGCACCGCGGCACCTCCCTGTCGATCGACGCCGACGCGACGCCGACGTCGACGTCGAGGTGTTCCGGATGCCGCTGGTTTATCGTCTCGACGATCGCCGATTCCCGATCGGCGCGCATGTCACCGATACCGCTGCAACCCTCATGCCCACAAATGATCTTGCGCATTCCGTCGCCGTCGATCCGAAGCAGGTGGCACCATTTCGGGCCGCCGCATGCAATCGGCTCCCGGCCGGTCCGACTGCCAACTAGGAACGTGACGATGCGGCACTGGCACGGTTCAACCAGACGGTCAGTGCCCGGCATGACGATCTCGACTCTCGTCGGGACCGTCATCGGCGCCGTTGGTGGGCGGAATCGCAGGAGGACTGCTCGCCGGGTCGACCGTCTGCATCCTCGGCGGCGGTGGCAGCCTGGTGGTCGCCGACTTCCGGTACATCGAGACGATCAACTCGCCGTTCCGTCGCACCTCAGCGACGTGGACTCTCCTGCACGACGATGGCGTCACCGCACCTGGCCGCGCTGCGTCGTACATCCGCATCCCCACCGATGGCGACGCCACCCTGACCACGCCAATCGGTGATCAGCGCATCGATACCGACGATCACCCGGGACGTCGGCTCGGTGGCACCGGCGTCGTGCAGCCACAACCGGATCACCCGCCGACGAATCGCCGGCACGGTCGCGGCCAGTGATGCGATCAGTAGTTCCGGCGCCGGATCACCGGTGCGGACGGCCTCGCGGTACAGCGTGTCCGCAAAACCGTCGAGCGCATCGTTGTCCTCGCGCAGGGAACCGGCGGTGCGTGACAGCGCCTCCACCGCACCCCCGTGCAGCACGTCCTCGAGCAGCGGAATGACCTCGGACCGTAGACGCACGCGGGTGAACCTCGGGTCCCGGTTGTGCGGGTCGGAGTGCGGCGCCAATCCCCTTTCGGCGCAGGCCGCCAGGGTCTGGGCGCGGCGGATTCCGAGAAGAGGGCGGGCCCACGGCGCCGACCACGGGCGCATCCCGGCGATCGACCGGGCACCCGATCCGCGGGCCAGACCCAGCAGCACGGTCTCGGCCTGGTCATCCATGGTGTGTCCCAACAGGACGGGCAGCCCCTCCCGGGCATGCTCGAGCGCGTCGTAGCGGGCCGTACGGGCCGCGGCCTCCATCCCGCCGTCGTGCCCGACGCTGACCTCGATGACGTCGGCGCGGGCACCAAGCGCCGTCGCGGCGCGCGCGGCGGAGTCGGCGACGTGGGCCGATCCGCGTTGCAACCGATGGTCGACGATGAGCGCCCGCACGGCCAGGCCGCTGTCGAGGGCGGCGGCGGTCAGGGCGAGAGAGTCGGGGCCGCCGGACAATCCGACGCACACCTCGCGGGCACCGTCGAGGTGTGCGGCCGCGAAGTCCGCGACCGCACGTCTCAGAGCACCCGCGTGATCCACTTCGACGGCTCGTCGATCTCGTCTGGAAGCGGCATGGTCTCCGGCGAGGTCCAGATGGTGTTGAACCGCTCCATGCCGACCGTCGTCACCACCTCGTCGACGAAGGCCTTGCCCCGAATATATTGGGCCAGTTTGGCATCCATTCCGATGAGTGCACGGATGATGCGCTGCACCGGATTTCGCGGTCCGGTGCGGCGTTTGTCGAAGGCCGCCCGGATGGAGGCGACGGTGGGCACCTGTGCGGGCCCGACCGCATCCATCACATGGTCGGCGTGACCTTCGAGCAGGGTGCCGAGCATCAGCATCCGGTTGAACGCGTCGTACTGTTCGGGCGTCTGCAGCAGCTGCATCGCTCCGATGATCCCCTTCTCCCTGGGCTTTCCGCCCTTGAGTGCACCGGTGATCCGCGCGGCGACGTCGGCCACCGATTCCCCGGCATCGGAGGTCAGCACCTCGATGTTGTCCGACATATATTGGCGCAGCCAGGGGTTCGCGGAGAACTGGACCCGGTGGGTGACCTCGTGCAGACACACCCACAACCGGAAGTCGCTGGGGGACACCTTCAGTGACCGTTCCACCCCGACGATGTTGGGCAGCACCAGCATCAGCACGCCCGGATCGTCGGCGCCGGCCGGTCCCGGCGAGAACGGATCGTACTGGCCGAGGATCGCGGTGGACAGAAACGCGAGCAACCCCGATGCCTGCAGTCCGCCGATGCGGCCGGAAATGCCCGGCGACTCGTCGAGGGTCTCACCGTCGCCGGAGAGCATCGACCGCATCGACAGGGCCGCGGCGTCGATCCACTCGTCACGTTCGAGGACCCGCGCGGCCGGCACGGCCAGACCGTCGGCGAGTCCGGTGACCTCACGGACCGGACCCTCGGCGCGCGTGGCGGCGTCGGCGAGTTCGGCCCGCGCCGCGTCGCGTGTGTAGGTCGTCATCTTCGGTCCGGGTCGGGACAGTTTCTTGCCCACCCCCGCGGCCAGACCCCAGTCGATCTTGGCGCCGACCGGATCGAGCAACCCACTGCGGGCCGCGACCTCGTTCTCACTGCTCTGGCTCACCGACATCCGCACTCCCTCAAGTCGCCGGGGATGGCATCGAGTGCGGGCCGCGCATCGACCGGGGATGTTCCCCCCGACATCAACGCGAACGACAGCACCCGCCCATCGACGGTTTGAACTATCCCGGTCAACGAACTGACCCCGGTCAGTGTTCCGGTCTTGGCGCGCACCCATCCGGCGCCCGGATTGGTGCGCGGGTCGAAGCGGTCGGCCAGGGTTCCGGTCCCGGCGGCCACCGGCAGCCCGTCGAGCATCGGTCGCATCTTGATGTCCCGGTCCCGGGTGGTGCTCGACGCGTCGCCGTCCGACGCCGACGCGCCGGCCTCGGTGTCGCCGCTGGCCGCCGACATCACCTCGTCGAGCAGCGACGCGGGCACCTTGTTGCCGTAGGACAAGCCCGACGAATCGGTCAACGTCGCCCCGGAAACATCGAAACCGTTCTGCGACAAGGTCTTCAGCACGGCCTGCGCACCACCGGCCAGTGTCGCCGGCCCGCCCTGGGAGGTGGAGAGTTCGATGGACAATGCCTCGGCGAGTACGTTGTCGGAGAACCGGAGCATGTCGTTGACGCGGGTGACCAGCGGCGCCGACTGCACCGTCGCGATGGTCTGGGCACCGGCGGGTGCGCTCGCCTCGGTCACGTCGGTGGAGACGCCGAGCGCACTCGCCAGCGCCTTCCCGGCGGCGATGCCGGGTTGCTCCTCGCGCGGCGAATACTCGTCGAGCGGCTTGATCCGCGCGCCGTCGACCATCAGTGATTCCATCGGCGCGATGTCACCGCCGGCGATGTCGTCCCGAGACCAGGTGCGGTCCATGGTCGGGCCGGAATACGCGGACAGGTCCACCGCCACCGAGGTGACGTCGACGCCCGATTTGACGATCTGGTTGGCGAGGTCGGAGATCCGCGCCGGGTTGGTGTAGAAGGTGTCGGTACCGGGGGCCTGCGCGGTCAGCGTCGGATCGCCGGCGCCGCGCAGGATCACCTGTCCGTCGGGTCCGGCGAGCACGGTCGTGGTGACCCGTTGATCGTGCGGCAGGGCCAGCAGAGCGGCGGCCGCGGTGAGGACCTTCGCGTTCGAGGCCGGCGTCCGGGGCGTACTGGCACCTTCCGACCACAGCACGGCGCCGGTCAGCGAATCACTGATCTGCCCGGTCAACGTGCCCAGTTGAGGCGCCTTGACGGAGTCGGCGATCGCGGCGGTGACCCCCGCCGAGGTGGGTTCGGGCGCGGTGGCGGCGACCGGGTCGATCTGCGGGTCGGCCGCGATCGCCGCAGGTCGCGCCGGGATGCCGGCGGGCAGCGGATCGGGCTTGGTCAGCTGCAGGTAGGTGAATCCGGCGCCGACCGCAATCACCGCCACCAGCATGACCGAGAGCAGCGATCGAACGATCCAGCGGCGTCGTCGCGGTCCGCTCACGTCCGCCGCTGGAGTACTGTGCACCGCATGACCTCCGGGTCTCGACATTCTCTTGGTGGCGTCCTAACAGTATCGTTGAGGCGATTCGCGTAGCCGACTCCGCAGTTGGGGCGGCCGCCATCACCCCAACGACAGTGCCACGATCAAGGAGGACGCGTGGAATTCGATGTGACCATCGAGATCCCGAAGGGTAGCCGCAACAAGTACGAGGTCGATCACGAGACCGGCAAGATCTATCTCGATCGCTACCTGTACACGGCGTTCGGCTATCCCGCCGACTACGGCTACATCGACAACACGCTGGGCGACGACGGCGATCCGCTCGACGCGCTCGTGCTGCTCCCGGAGTCGGTGTACCCGGGCGTCATCGTCAAGGCCCGCGTCGTCGGCATGTACACCATGACCGACGAGGCCGGCGGCGACGACAAGCTCCTGTGCGTCCCGGCCAACGACATCCGCTGGAACCACATCCAGGACATCGGTGACGTCTCCGAGTACGAGACCAGCGCCATCTCGCACTTCTTCGAGCACTACAAGGATCTCGAGCCGGGCAAGGAGGTCACGCCGGGCGGATGGGTCGGCAAGGCCGAGGCCGAGAAGGTCGCCGAAGCGGCGATCGCACGCCTGGCCGAGCATCCCGGCGAGGCCAACGAGTCCTCACGCGGCTGACGCCATGTCGCTGACAGCGCTCTTTCTGACGTTGACAGCGCTCTGATTCTCGTTGACAGCGCTCTACATGACGCCGAGCGCGCCCGCGATCTGATCCGCGGGCGCGCTCGGCTGTTGTCTGGGCGCTGTCAGTGTGGTGGCGAGCGCTGTCAGTGTGGTGACGAGCGCTGTCAACGTTCAGGAGAGCGCTGTCAACGTTCAGGAGAGCGCCGTCAGTGGGGCTCGGTCAGGACTTCTGCGGCTCCCCACTCGGTGCGTCCTTGGGCGCACCGATCGGGCGCCCCGACCGCAGCGGCAGTTCCTTCCAGGTGACGGTGCCGATGATGGCGAGCAGCGACACGATCGACACGGTCAGGAACACCCGGTCCATCGAGTTGGCGAAGCCGGTCATGATGGGTTCCGACAGCGAGTCGGGCAGCTTCGCGATGATCGACGTGTCATTCATGACACTGTCGGAGGATCCGGAACCGGCCGCGCCGGGATTGGCCTGGCTCGCGATCAGCGACTGACCGAATTCACGCACCTGCGGATCGCTGCTCTGGGCCGCCTCCATCACCCCGGCAGAGAATCCCGGCTGCGTCGACGCGGCGGTCATCTCGTCCTTGATGTTGGGTCCCATCAGTGAGAACAGCAGTGAGAAGAACACGGCCACACCGAGGGTCGCACCGATCTGCCGGAAGAACGTGGCGGTTCCGGTCGACAGTCCCATATCCTTGGGCGGCAGGATGTTCTGCATCGCGAGGGTGATCGGCTGCATCAGATTGCCCAGGCCGAAGCCGAGCAGTGCGGCATAGAGCATAACCACCCACACCGGCGTGGTGATGCTGACGTAGTGCAGCAGGAATGTCGCGACCGTGATCAGTACCGACCCGAGGATCGTGAAGACCTTGTATTTGCCGGTGCGCGAGATCAATTGACCCGACGCCACCGATCCGGACATCAGTCCGAGCACCATCGGCAGCATCTGCAGTCCGGCCACCATCGGGCTCGAACCGCGCAGCACCTGGTAATACTGCGGCAGCATCGAGATGCCGCCGAACATCACCGCGCCGACGACCATCGATACGACGATGCCCTGCGCGAAGACCCGATTCTTGAACACCCGCAGCGGGATCAGGGCGTCGTCGCCCATCTTGTTCTCAATCCAGATGAACGCAGCCAGCCCGACGACGGCAATGGCGTAACACACGATCGACTTCGTCGACCACCATCCCCACACGCGGCCCTGCTCGGCCACCACCAGGATCGGCGCCACTGTCACCGCGAGTGCCGTCGCGCCCCAGTAGTCGGTGCGGGTTCCGGTGCCCTTGTTCTGGTCATAGTTGAGGACGGCGTAGACGACGAACAGCGCGATGATGCCGATCGGCACGTTCACCAGGAACACCCAGCGCCACCCGGAGATCCACAGGATCGACGACTGGCCGGCGAAGAAGCCGCCGAGGACCGGGCCGAGCACGCTCGAGGTGCCGAACACCGCCAGGAAGTAGCCCTGGTACTTGGCTCGTTCCCGGGGCGGGACGATGTCGCCGATGGTGGTCAGTGCGAGGGTGAACAGACCACCGGCACCGAGCCCCTGGAGCGCTCGGAAGCCGGCCAGCATGTACATCGACGTGGCCATCGAACACAGCAGTGACCCGATGACGAAGATCGAGATGGCCAGCAGGAAGAACGGTTTGCGGCCGTAGATGTCGGAGAGCTTGCCGTAGAGCGGGGTGACGATCGTGGAGGTCACCAGGTAGGCGGTGGTGACCCAGGCCTGCAGGTCGTAGCCCTGCAGGTCGTCGGCGATGGTGCGGATCGCCGTCGAGACGATGGTCTGGTCGAGGGCGGCGAGGAACATGCCGATCATCAGTCCGGCCATCACTGTGAGGATCTGGCGATGCGTCAGACCGGCACCCGCGTGTTCTACGGGTGAGGCCGACGAGGCGGCCGCCGCGTCATGGTTGGTCATCGGGGTCCTTTCGATCGGGCTGGGATTCGTCGTTGGCGTGCTTCCCGGATGGGGGTCTCGCGCAGTCGGGAACCATGAAGGTCTCGGTGGCGTCGACGAATCGGTTGAGCAAGCTCACCAAGGTGGAGAGTTCGTCGGCGGTCCAGTCCGACATGGCGTCGTTCATCGCCGCGCGCCGAGCCGAGCGCATGGCCTCGACCTGGGCGTCTCCGGCTTCGGTGATCACCAGCAAAGTCGCCCGTCCGTCGTGCGGGTCGGCCTCCCGACGCACCAGCCCCTTGTCGACGAGTTGGGCGACCTGTCGGCTGACCGTGGACGGATCGGAGTTGAGCGCGCCCGCGAGTTCGCGGGAACGCATCGGTCGGCGCTGCAGATGGAAGAGTCCCTTGAACGCCGCGATCTCGACGTCGCCGTCCGGTGTGCGCAGGGTCGTGTGCACGGCTCGGTCACGTACCCGCAGGTAGCGGGACAGCGCGTCGAAGAGGCGGTCGACCTCGACCGGATCGAGCATGGCGGATCCCCCCGGATGAGTCGGAGCATTTCTTCGGTGCGCGAATCAATCAGTTGCAATGTGCACCTAGTTGGACTGCGCAAGTATGCGCTCGAATGTGCCGCGATCGCAAACGCCATTAGGATCGGTGGCCGTGACCCCTTCGCCCCCACCCACCGCGTCCGGAACCCGCCCTCACTTCACTTCGATGCCTGACCTGGCATTACGGGATCTCGGCGGTGCCGTCGTGTGGTCGAATGACGACCTGTTCGCGGAGGCGCAGAACCTCATCTCGACGCCGCCCGCGGAGTACCGGCCCGCGACGTTCGGTCACAAGGGCCAGATCTATGACGGCTGGGAAACACGGCGTCGTCGTCGCGATGGGGTCGACCAGGCGATCATCCGCCTCGGCGCTCCGGGCGTGATCTACGGCGTCGTCGTCGACACCGCCTGGTTCAAGGGCAATTACCCACCGTTCATCTCGGTGGAGGCCGCCGCCAAGGAGGGTGTGGTCTCCGTCGACGAACTGGTCAACGACACCGAGTGGATCACCATCGTCGACAAGAGTCCGGTCGACGGGGACACCCGCAATCCGTTCCGGGTGGATGCCAAGGACCGTTTCACCCATGTGCGTCTGACGATGCACCCCGACGGCGGCATCGCCCGCTTCCGGGTGCACGGCCGAGGCGTGCCCAACCCGCACTTCTTCCGGTACGGCCACTTCGACCTGGCCGCGCTGGAGAACGGCGGCCTGATCACGGCCTGCTCCAACATGTTCTACAGCTCACCGAACAACCTGCTGATGCCCGGCCGGGCCCGCCACATGGGTGAGGGCTGGGAGACCTCCCGACGCCGCGACGACGGCAACGACTGGGTGCAGGTGCGCCTGGCCGGCCAGGGGCGGGTCAGTCTGATCGAGCTCGACACGAGCTACTTCCTGGGCAATGCACCAGGCGCCGCCACGGTCCGCGGCCGTGACGGCGACGACGGCGAGTGGTTCGAGGTCCTGCCCCGCACCGAGCTGCAGCCCGACACCCGGCATCGGTTCGTCATCGACCTGGACCGGCCGATGACCGAGGCACGGCTGGACATCTACCCCGACGGGGGCATGGCCCGGTTCAAGCTGTACGGACTGCTCACCGAGGAGTCCTACGCCGGGCTCATCGAGCAGTGGGAGCGCGGCGAGGCCTGAGGTCGAGTCTGTGCACTCCGGACCGGTGCGAGATCTGCGGATCAGGCGACGCCTCGGGCGGCACCGGTGAACGCCGGCAGCACGAGCTGACGGACCCGGTTCTCGGTCGCCGACCCATCCAACGACACCAGGATCACCGCGTCGGCGACCTCGGCGGCGTAGATGTCGCGGATGAGGGTGACCAGCCCGCCGGGTGTGCCGATGTAGCGAACGGTGCCGCCGTCGAGCTCGTCGGGGATACCCGCGACCGCCGCCCGTGCCGACGCGGCATTCGGGGCGATGGCCACCTCGACCTCCAGTGCCACACTGAAATTCGCGGTGTCCCGGGTGCCGGATCGCAGCACCGACCGCGCCCGCTGCGCGTCGCGAAGGGTCGGTCGACGCACCACGATCGGCGCGTCGATGGCCGACACGTCCCCGGCCAGTGCCACGCGCAGACCGGGGCGGCCGATGCTGATGCGGACGTCGGAGAGTTCGGCGGTCATGGGTGTGCCTTTCCGGGAGCAATGCGGGTGAGTTCGGTGAGTGCGGTGACGAGCCGGTCGACGTCGGCGGAATCGGTACCGAGGCCGAAGCTCGCGCGGACCGCCCCGTCGGTGTGTCCGAGTCGGGCCAGCAGCGGATGCGCGCAGAACTTGCCGTCGCGCACGCCGATTCCGTGATGATCGCTGAGGTACTCGGCGACGGCGCGCGGCGTGTGTCCGTCGACGGAGAAGCCGGCGATGCCGACGCGATCGAGGTCGTCGGAGAAGATCCGCAGCGGCGTCACGTCGGCGACGCCGGCCAGCCCGGCGTCCAGACGGGCGCGCAGTTCTGCCTCATGCAGGCCGATCAGTTCGAATCCGAGATCGACGATGGCCTCGCAGGCGGCGGCAATGGCGATGGCGCCCAACACATTCGGTGAGCCGGCCTCATGCCGCGCGGCGCCCGAGTGCCAGGCGGTGGAGGCGCAGTTCTCGTCGGGTCCGTCGACGAGGCTCACCTGCGCCGACGCCCCGCCGCCGGCAAGGTACGGGTCAGCGGCGTCGAGCCAGTCGCTGCGACCGATGAGGACTCCGGATCCAAAGGGTGCGTAGAGCTTGTGGCCGGAAAAGACGAGGTAATCGATGCCGTGACTGACGATCGACACCGGTCGGTGTGCCACCAGTTGCGCGGCGTCGACGAGGATGCGGGCACCGTGGCGGTGGGCGATCGAGGCCAGCCGTGAGATGGGCAGCACCTCGCCGGTGACGTTGGATGCCGCGGTGACGGCGAGCAGGGCGGCCGGCGCCGCGGCGAGTTCGGCGTCGAGCGCGGCCAGGGTGTCCTCGAGGGTGTCGCACGCCGAGACGATGCGCGCGGACCCGTTGTCGCGGGACACCCACGGCAGCAGGTTCGCGTGGTGCTCGATGTCGAGAACGACGACGTCACCGGGGGTGCAGTGGGCGGCCAGGTTGATCGCGTCGGTGGTGTTGCGGGTGAAGACGACGGTGTCGTCGGTGCGGCCACGCACGAAACGTCGGACCGTGTCCCGGCACTGCTCGTAGCGGCGGGTGGTGACCTGCGACAGGTGGCCGGCGCCGCGGTGGACGCTGGCGTACTGACTCACCGACGCCGCGACGGCGTCGGCGACGGCGGTGAGGGCGGGCGCGCTGGCCGCGTAGTCGAAGTTGGCGTAGCGGATCTGATCACCGCTGGTCAGCGGGACGAGTTCGGCGGCACCGACGACCGAGGTCAGCGGTCCGATGGTCGACAGGTCGGCGGCATCGGACTGCACCGCGCAGTCGTTGCGGCAATCAGTGGTGGTGGCGACAGCAGTCATCGCAAAGGCTCCTTGGAATCCACGCTTGCCGTGCCCGGTCGGTACACGGCCAGGTCGTCACCCGGAGCACCCCACCGCGGAGGAGGGTTGCCGGCCAGCTAGCCGGGGCTTGTCGCTGGCACTCATGACCTGCACCAAGGGTGGCCTACGGCGCGCAAGGGTGTCAATTTTCACTCAGCGTGAGCGAAAGGCCGCGGCCCGTCGTCGCCTAAGTTGGTTGGGTGCCCGTCTCCGATACCCACGCCGCGTCACCGTTCGTCCTGTCGCGGCCGCACGGGACGGTGCGAGCGCGCGGCGTGCGGACGCGATTCGCCGACGCCGACGACGCCGCGACCCGGCTGCGCAGCGGCGCCGTCGATGCGGTCGTCGGGGCGGTGGCCTTCGATCCCTCGGCCCCGTCGGCGCTGTTCGAGCCGGTGACGCTGTCCCATGAACCGACTCCGCTCGCCGGGAGCCGACCACCGCGCCGGACGCTGATTTCGTCGGAGCAGATTCCCGATTCGGCCACCCATCGTGATCGGGTGCGTGCCGCGTTGTCGGCGATCGCCTCCGGCGCATTGGCGAAGGTCGTCCTCGCCAGAATGATTCGGGCTCAACTGGATTCGCCGGTCACGGTCGACGGGCTGCTGGCCGCACTCGCCGGCGGCAACAGCGAACACAACGCCTTTGCCGTCGACACCGGCACCTCGTGGCTGCTCGGCGCGAGCCCGGAACTGTTGCTGCGCAAGGACGGTCGCGAGGTGACGTGCCGGCCATACGCCGGTTCGGCGCCGCGCTCGGCCGATCCGGAGGCCGACCGGGAGTCCCGCGAGAAGCTCGCGGCGTCGGAGAAAGATCACCGCGAGCACGCGTTCGTCGTCGAGCACCTCCGGGATCGCCTGGCACCGTTGTGCCGCGAACTCGCGATCCCCGATGAGCCGCAGTTGTTGTCGACCGGCGAGATGTGGCATCTGGCGACCCCGATCCGGGCGATACTCGACGACGACGCCGTCGGCGCCCTGGATCTTGCGATCACGCTGAGTCCGACACCGGCGGTCGGCGGCACACCGAGCGAGGTGGCCACGGAATTCATTCGCGCACACGAGGAACCGCGCGGGTTGTACGCCGGTGCGGTCGGGTGGGCCGACGCGGCCGGCAACGGCGAATGGATGGTGACCATCCGGTGCCTGGAACTCGAGCCCGACCTCCGTTCCTTCCGCAGCTGGGCGGGTGGCGGCATCGTCGCCGACTCCGACCCCGATGCCGAACTCGCCGAGACCACCGCGAAACTCCTAACGGTATTGCGGGCGTTGGGTATCGAGGACTGACTCGCCGCGTCGAGTGGGCGCCCTTTCCCGTCGAGTGGGCGCCCTTTCCCGTCGAGTGGGTGCCCTTTCCCGTCGAGTGGGCGCCCTTTCCCGCCTTGCATCGCGAGTTCTCGGGACACCCCGACGCGGCAGGTGAACTCCCGATTGTCGAGGGCGCGCACCGAGTCGGCATCGATGACGCCGTACCCGTCGAGATAGCCGGGTTCGTCATCCTCAGCGTCGAGGGTGGATTGGTCGGCGACCACGAAGATCGATGCGCGGGCGGCGGCACAGGTAGCGGCGGTGGGGCGCGGTGTTCGGGACCAGTACACAAACAGCTTGCTGCGGACCCCGACTGGGCGGAACCCGGCTGGGCGGAGGCCAACTCTGTGCCGGCGACCACAGGTGCGTCGACTGGGATCGCAGGATCTGCTGGATCCTCGCCCATGCCATCGTCAGTGCGAGCACCGCCAGGAACCACGTCGGAATCGCGTTGCTCCTCACACACCGGAGACCGACCGCCAATCGGTCCTGCCCCTGGTCAACGCGATCAACGCATCGGCACGACGCTGCTCCAGCCGGTTTGGGGCCATCGACCGCGAATCCGCTGACTGCGGCGAAGCCCTGGCTCGACGCCCGCCGGATACACCCGGAAGAGCACAGACGAGTTCACCTGAGCCAGAACCACTTTCACGCACCTCGGCCCCACCCGGAACTCCCGGGTGGGGCCGTTGCATATCGACCGAGGCCAGCCGATCAGATCCACATCCACAGCCACTGACGGCTGCGCGGGTCGTAGCGACGCACGCGGCGACGACGCTGGACGCGGACGGGATTGTTGTTGCGGCGAGGTGCGGGCATGATGAACTCCTGTGTTCATAGACGTGAGATCCGCTGTGTGCGTTTCTCTCTGACGTCTTCCACGATGCCGGTCCACCCTTGCGGTGCCGTGCACACGACCTGCCAGATTGCTGCGCGACCGCAAACCGCGGCCACACATCGGTCAGCCCAGTGCCTGATCCAGGTCGCCGAGGAGGTCGTCAATGCCCTCGAGGCCCACCGACAGCCGAACCACCGAGTCACCCAACCCGATCGCCGCCCGACCCTCGGGTCCCATCGCCCGATGGGTGGTGGTCGCGGGGTGGGTGATCAGTGACTTGGAGTCGCCCAGGTTGTTCGAGATGTCGATGACGCGGAGTGCGTTGAGCACGTCGAAGGCGCGTTTCTTGCCCTTGACACCGCCCATTTCGGCCAACTCGAAGGTGACGACGGTGCCGCCACCGGACATCTGCTCCTTGGCGAGCTCGTACTGCGGATGTGATTGCAGGAACGGGTATTTGACCCACCCCACCCGCGGATCGTCCTCCAGGAACTGCGCGATTCGCAGTGCCGAGGCGACCGACGCGTCGACGCGCAGGCGTAGGGTCTCCAGACCCTTCACCAGCGTCCACGCGTTGAACGGGCTCAACGCAGGACCGGTGTGACGCATCAGCGTCTGCACCGGGCCGTCGATGTACTCCTTGGTGCCGAGCACCGCACCACCCATCACGCGGCCCTGCCCGTCGATATGCTTGGTGCCCGAGTAGACGATGACGTCGGCCCCGAGTTCGAGACCACGCTGCAGCAACGGGGTGGCGAACACGTTGTCCAACACCACCTTTGCACCCGCGGCATGCGCCAGCTCGGACACCCGCGCCACGTCGACGAGGGTCTGCATCGGATTCGACGGGGTTTCGAAGAACACTGCGTCGGCAGGCGTGGACAACGCCTTCTCCCACTGGGAGAGATCCTCACCGTCGACGAATTCCGTTGTCACACCCCAGCGCGGCAGGATCTCGTTGGCCACCACGAAGCACGAACCGAACAGGCTGCGTGCCGCTACCAGCCGGTCCCCGGCCTTCAGCAGCGCACCGAGAGAGACGAAGACTGCGGCCATTCCACTCGCGGTGGCGAAACACGCCTCGGCGCCCTCGAGTAGCCGCAGCCGCTCCTGGAACATCTCGACGGTCGGATTTCCGTAGCGGGAGTAGACGAATCGCTCGTCCTCACCGGTGAAGGCACGCTCGGCGGCCTCGGCGGAGTCGTAGACGTACCCGCTCGTCAGGTACAGGGCCTCCGACGTCTCGAAGAAACCGGATCGATCCAGTCCGCCGCGGACCGAGATGGTCTCCGGCGAAACACCAGGTGGCAGTTCGCGACTCACGACTGCCTCCACTCTGTACGGTCGGCCGGCTCGCTCGTTTCGCTCACGACTGTCTCCACGGAAGATCCTGGGCCCGCCAACCGGTGGAACCACGATGATCGAATTCGTCGAGCGCACCCTCGAATCCGTCGAGCACGTTGTAGGCGAGGGAGACCCCGTCGGCGGTGGCCGCCTCGGCCGCACCGATCGACCGGTGACCCGAACGGCAAATGAAGATGACCTCGTCGTCATCGGCGATGCCCGCGTCACGCAGTTCGGCAACGAACGCCTCGTTGGGGGTCCCGGCGGGGAAGGTGGTCCACTCGACGAAAATGGTCTGCTTCTCCAGGACCTCCAGGTCGGGCACACCCACGAACGACCACTCGGCGCGCGTGCGACAGTCCACCAACTTCGCCTTGGGGTTGTTCTCGAGCTTCTCCCAGGCCTGCTGCGGGGTCAGATCTCCGGCATAAGTCATGCCTTGCACACCTTCCAGTTCCCGTTCTCCCGAAGCACCACGACGTTCGTCGTCTGCTTCTCGTCGGATTTCTTGTCGAATTGCCAATGTACTGTCGCCGTCGCGCGGTCACCGGAGACGCTGACATCGCTGATCTCCGGAATGACGATCCGCCCGTTGGCCTCCAACGACTTCTGGTTCTCGGCGGTGAACTCCGCCTCAGACGGAAAGTCACTCGCATTCAGGTCGGCGGCGCAGGTGTGATCGCGGAATTCCGCGTAATCAAGGTTGTTGCGCGCGGTGTAGAAATCGTTGATCGCGTACTGGACCTGCGCCGGTTCACTGGCCCGTTCTTCGGCCGGCCGGATCAGGTACGACAGCAAGATCCCGACCACCGCCACGACCACAACGATCAACGCCAGCAGGAAAGGCCAGACCTTGCGCCACGAGGGCGCCGCGTCGGCACCCGGGTCGTCGGCACCGAGATCGTCACCGACGATCTCGGGTGCGGACTTGCGAGGTGCGCGTTTGGCCATGGAGGCGAGTGTATCGCCGCAGTTCTCGCCGGTTTCGAGGGCCTTGTCGCCGGATGCGATCGATCACACGTCGCCGCCGCGAGTGAGGCCACCCTAACCCGAGATTTTGGGTACGGCCCACCAACGCCTACCGTAGAGGGGATAAGCGTCGACGCATCGCTGACCTCCCGCGCGCGTCGAAGACAGACGAGAACGAGGTAGACGACACCTTATGACCGATCAGAGCCGCCCGCTGCGCGTTGCCATCATCGGGGCCGGTCCCGCCGGGATCTACGCCGCCGATGCGCTGATGAAGTCCGACACCGCCAAGGATCGCGGTGTCAGCATCGACCTCTATGAGCGGATGCCCGCGCCGTTCGGCCTGATTCGCTACGGCGTCGCACCCGATCATCCCCGCATCAAGGGCATCATCACCGCCCTGCACAAGGTACTCGACAAGCCGCAGGTCCGCCTGCTCGGCAACATCGACTACGGCACCGAGATCACCCTCGACGAACTGAAGTCGCTGTACGACGCGGTGATCTTCTCCACCGGCGCCACCGACGACCGCGGACTGCAGATCCCCGGCGTCGACCTCGATCGTTCCTACGGCGCCGCGCAGTTCGTCGCCTGGTATGACGGCCACCCCGACTTCCCCCGCGAATGGCCGCTGGACCAGGAGAAGGTCGCCGTCATCGGAGTCGGCAACGTCGCACTCGACGTCGCGCGCGTGCTCGCCAAGACCGGCGACGAACTGCTCCCGACCGAGATCCCGGACAACGTCTACCAGGGACTCAAAGCCAACAAGGCCGTCGAGGTGCACGTCTTCGGACGACGCGGACCGGCGCAGGCCAAGTTCACCCCGCTCGAACTCAAGGAACTCGACCACTCGCCGAACATCGAGGTCATCGTCGACCCCGAGGACATCGACTACGACGAGGGTTCGGCCGTGGCCCGTCGCGGATCGAAGATCACCGACCAGGTCGCCACGATCATCGAGAACTACGCGATGCGCGAGCCCAAGCAGGGCGCCATCCACAAGCTGTTCCTGCACTTTTTCGAAAGCCCCATCGAGATCCTCGGCGAGGACGGCAAGGTCGTCGGTCTACGCACCGAGCGCACCCAACTCGACGGCACCGGCAACGTCAAGCCCACCGGCAAGCACACCGACTGGGACGTCACCGCGATCTACCGCGCCGTCGGCTACCTGTCCGACAACCTGCCGGAGATCCCGTTCGACACCCAGGCCGGCGTCATCCCCAACGAGGCCGGACGCATCTTCGACGAGGGCACCCACCTCGTCGGCCTGTACACCACCGGTTGGGTCAAGCGCGGTCCCGTCGGCCTGATCGGCCACACCAAGGGCGACGCCAACGAGACCGTCGAATGCATCATCGAGGACATGACCAACGGCGAGCTGAACACGCCGTCGAGTCCGTCCGAGGACGCCGTCATCGAACTGCTCGAGTCCAAGAGCATCCCGTTCACCACCTGGGACGGCTGGTACCGCCTCGACGAGCACGAGCGGTCCCTCGGCGCCGAACAGGGCCGCGAGCGCATCAAAGTCGTCGAGCGTGAGGACATGCTCGCCGCGTCCGAGCCCGGCAAGGTCCAGAAGGCCTGACGCACGGGGCACAAACAAATACGAAAAGTGGCGGAAGAATCTTCTTCCGCCACTTTCTGTTTCGCGCCCCAGGGACTCTTAGCCGGGGAACACAAAACCCGCGGAAGAAGGTTCTTCCGCGGGTTTTGGTGTGAGAGAGATCAGTTCGTCGCCGTCGACGGCGTGTTGACCGTTCCCGGAGTTCCCTGCTGCTGCTCGACGTTGGCCCAGAAGCCGAAGTTGGGCTTGTCAAAGACGTTCTCGGTCTGCTGACCAATGGTGTAGCCGGAGATCGATGACGGGAAGCACGCGCGCCACGTGGTATCGAAGCCAGTGTATGCCTGGCCCGGGAGGAGTTCGCCGACCTTGGTGGCGCGCGGATTGATGGCTCCAGCGGCCTTGGCATCAGCTGCGCTACGTGCCGGCACATACTTCGTCGCACCGTTGATCTCGGTGATTGAAACGTTTGTCATGACTGACCCGCCGAAGTTCTTCACACCCATCCAGCGATGCATACGCCAGCCGGGAAGGTTGTCCCAGGTGGGGCCCCATCCCTTCCAGTAGCAGTTCACACCACCGTAGAGGCCGAGATCACCTGGCGTCGCGGCCTGTGCCTCGCCTGCGGCGAGCATCGATCCGCTCGCGATACCCGCCGCGACGGCCACTCCGGCAACAGCGCGCTTCAGCGTCTTCTTCATGTCGACTCCTTCTTCGTCGATATGACCCGAAGGTCGTGAACTGGCGGCGCGCTGGGCGCCGAATCGGTTACGTCCAGGTTTATCGCAACCTCACAGGTAACCGTTACGTGCGTCTCAGAATTGTGTCCGGTCGGTGGCCGGTCCGTCACCCGATTCGCCGAAATCGACTGTCAGGTAAGGTGACCCTTCGTGCGACGACTGACGGGGCTGCTGACCATTGTGGCCATCCTGATCCTCGCAGTTATCGGCTCGGTCCTGATCGGTACGCGTGACATCCCGTTCGCCACCACCTGGGACAGCCTGACCAGCGGGTCGGCCCAGATCTGGCAGGGCCTGATCCACTTCACCACCCCGCACATCGACACCTCCACCGACACCGCCGGCATCGTCTGGGACCTGCGCGTGCCGCGGACCCTGCTGGGTTTGGTCGTCGGCCTGGCGATCGGCGCGGCCGGCGCGATCACCCAGGGTCACACCCGCAATCCGATCGCCGACCCGGGCATGCTTGGCGTCAACGCCGGCGCAGCCTGCGCGGTGGTGACGGGGGTCTACATCTTCGGCATCTCCTCGCCGCTGGCATACATGGGGTTCGGACTGCTCGGCGCGATCATCGCCTCGGCCGCCGTCTTCGGTGTCGCCGCGCTCACCGGTACCGGTCCGGTGACCCTCGTGCTGGCCGGCACCGGCCTGTCGGCGATGCTGGTGGCCATCACGTCGGCGATCGTCCTCACCGACACCCAATCGCTGGATGCCTGGCGCTTCTGGAGTGTGGGTTCGACGTCCGGCCGTTCCATCGACGTGTTCTGGGCGAGCCTGCCGTTCATCGTGATCGGTCTGGTCTTGGCGATGGCCAGCGGCTTCTTCCTCAACCTGCTGTCGCTGGGCGACGACATGACCAAGGCACTCGGATCACGGGTGCTGCTGATCCGCGGCGTCGGCATCCTGGGCATCACCCTGCTGATCGGCGCGGCCACCGCCGCCTGCGGCCCGATCGTCTTCCTCGGACTGGTCGTCCCACACATCGCGCGCGCGATCACCGGACCCGACTACCGCTGGATCATCCCGTACTCGGCACTCATCGGCGCGGCACTGCTGCTGGTCTGCGACATCATCGGACGCGTCATCGCACGTCCCGGCGAGGTGCAGGTCGGCGTGGTGCTGGCCTTCGTCGGTGCCCCGTTCCTGATCGCCATGGTTCGACGGACGAAGTTGACGAGCGTATGAGCACCGACACCACGCCCCACCCCGCCACCGCCGACGCGCCGTCCACGCGCGCCGCGCGTCGTATCGTCCGGTTCGGCCCGACGTCGTGGGTGATCCGGCCCCGGGTGCTGATCACCGTGACCTGCTCGCTGGTGATCGCCGTCGTGCTGTTCCTGCTCAGCGTCACCATCAGCGAATACCCGGTCACCCCGATCGACGTGATGCGCATCCTGCTCGGCGGTGGCACCCGCATCGAGAACGTCGTCATCCTCGACGACGCGGTGCCACGGGCCGCGGTGTCGGTGCTCGTCGGGTTCGCTCTCGGGATGTCGGGGTCACTGACCCAGCTGATCGCACAGAATCCGCTCGCCACCCCGGACATGCTCGGCATCACCGCCGGCGCCGGCGCCGCAGCGGTCGCCGCGATCGCCTTCGGGACCAGCTGGGGAGCCTGGTTCGCCGAACTCGGCGTGCCGCTGGCCGCACTCGTCGGCGGTCTGGGAACCGCAACGCTGATGTATCTGCTCGCCTGGCCCGGCCGAAAGGCCAACCACGCCATCAACCCGCTGCGGCTGGTGCTGATCGGTGTCGGCATCACCTGGGTCCTGCAGGCCGGCACCTCCTACCTGCTGACCCGCGCGGAGATCCGCGACGTCGCACGCGCCCAGACGTGGCTGGTCGGCTCGGTGGCCAACACCTCATGGTCGAGTGTGTGGCCGGTGGCGATCGCCGTCGTGCTGGCCATCGTCGGCGTCGGGGTCCTCGCCCGGCAGGTCGACGCGATGAGCCTCGGTAACGATCTCGCGCGATCCCTCGGTGTCCGGACGCTGGCCGTGTCGTCGGCGATCCTGCTCATCGCCGTGATCGTGGCCGCCCTCGCGGTGTCGGCGGCCGGACCCATCGCCTTCGTCGCACTGCTCGCCCCGCAGATCGCGATGCGCATCACCGGCAGCGCCATCCCCACCCCCGTCGCGTCGGGTGCGATCGGCGCCATCCTCGTCGTCGCCGGCGACATCGCGTGCCGCACCCTGCTGCCCTCCGGCCTGCCGGTCGGCATCGTCACCGCCGCGATCGGCGGTCCGTTCCTCATCTATCTGATGGTCACGATCTCCCGAAAGGCCACCGTATGACCAGGCCCCGCGTGCACGATCGCACCACCACCGCCCCACCGATGGGCGGCGCGGACATGACCCGCCTGTCCGCACGCGACCTCGTCGTCGGCTATGACGAACGGGTCATCATCGACGGACTCGACATCGACGTCCCCGACGCCGCGATCACCACCATCATCGGCCCCAACGGGTGCGGTAAATCGACGCTGCTGCGGTGCCTCGCGCGTCTGTTGCCGGCCCGATCCGGCACGGTGTTTCTCGACGGCGCCGACATCACCACCATCAAACCGAAGACCGTCGCCCGCACCCTGGGCATCCTGCCGCAGAATCCCGTTGCGCCCGAAGGACTCACAGTCGAGGATCTGGTCGCGCGGGGTCGTCATCCCTATCAGAAGTGGTATCAGCAGGCCTCCGCCGAGGACGAGCGGGCCGTCGCCGAGGCGCTGGAGCTGACCGCCACCGCCGACCTCGCCGACCGCACCCTCGACGCCCTGTCCGGTGGGCAGCGCCAACGGGTCTGGATAGCCCTCGCCCTCGCGCAGGGCACCGACCTGCTACTGCTCGACGAACCGACCACCTACCTCGATCTGGCACACTCCCTCGAGGTGCTCGATCTCGTCCACTCCCTCAAGACCGACCACGGCAAGACCATCGTGATGGTCTTGCACGACCTCAACCTTGCTGTGCGATACAGCGATTCACTGTTCGTGATGAAGGACGGCGGACTGGTGCACCACGGTGTGCCCGACGAGGTGATCACCACCGACCTCCTCGAGGACGCCTTCGGCCTGCGCGCGCAGGTCGTCACCGATCCGGTGTTCGGCGGCCCGATGATCGTGCCGATCGGAACACACAGCGCCCGTGGGGTTCCCGGCTTGCGCAAGATTCCCAGCGCCTGAGGAGTGCTCAGACCGCGATCGCGCCCGCCAGCCACACCCCGGACGCCAGCAACGCGCCGAGCAACTCGATCCCGATGGTGACCGCCGACGCCTTGGTGGCGCCGACGGTGCCGCGCCACGCGGCCGCGGTGCTGCGGGTGCGGATCAACTCCGAAACCATTGCGCCGGCGATGAATCCGATGAACAGTCCGATCACCGGGACGACGAAGAACCCGACGATACCCACCACGGCGCCGACGAGGACGGTGCGGTTGGGTATCTCGTGGCGCCGCATGACCCGGCCGGCCAGTACGTACTTGATGACCTCACTGGTGGCGATCAGGACCGCGGCGATCCCGAAGATCAACCATGCCCAACCGCCGGCGACGATGGCCCACACCAGAATCGACACGACCACCACCAGGGTGCCGGGCAGCACCGGCACAACGATGCCGAGCAGACCGATCAGGATGCAGACACCGACGATGACGTCGCCGTAAAGCGGCATGATGAGGCGTCAGTCGACCTGCGCGGGAGACGATTCGGCACCCTGAGGGGCCGGCGCGGGCGCCGGTGGACGCGCAGCGGGCGGACCACCCGGACCCGCGGACGGACGAGGAGCCATCGGCGGACGGGGACCACCCGGCGGCGGGCCGACGCGGGGGCCACCGGCGTGCGGTCCAGCACCCTGCGGAGCACCGCCCGGCCCCGGCCCCTGCGGACCACGCGGCGCCGGACCACCGGGACCACCCGGGCCTCCCGGACCGACCGGCGGTCGCCCGGCCTGCGGCGCCATCTGCTGCGGCACCGGTCGCGGCGGTGCACTCGGCGGACCCGCAGGCCCACGCGACGGTCCACCGGCGGGCGCGGCCGGCGGCATCGGCGCGGGTGCGCCGTGACGAGCCGGTCGACCGGGAACGGGCGTGACGATCGACGCGGCCTGCACGGCACGTTCGCGGGCGGTGGCCACGTCGTCGGCGGTTGCGGTGATCACGCCGACGCGGCGCCGGTGGAAACTCTCCGGCTTGCCGAACAGCCGGATGTCGGTTTCGGGCACGGCCAGCGCCCGCGCGACGTTCTCGAAGCCGATGGCCTTGTCGTCGAGCTGGCCGTAGATGACCGCGGATGCGCCCGGGGAGGCCAGCGTGACGTCGACGGGCAGACCGAGGATGGCCCGCGCATGCATCTCGAACTCGCTCAGCCGCTGCGTCGCCATCGTCACCAGGCCGGTGTCGTGCGGGCGCGGACTGACCTCGGAAAAGTACACGTCGTCACCCTTGACGAACATCTCGACACCGAAAATGCCTCGGCCACCGAGCTTTCCGTCACCGAGGGCGGTGGCGATGCGGGCCGCGATGGAGGTGGCCGCCCCCAGCGCGTCGGGCGTCATGTCGTGGGGCTGCCAGCTCTCGACGTAATCACCGTTGACCTGCTTGTGACCGATCGGGGCACAGAAGTGCGACATCAGTTTTCCGGTGGCCGGATCGATGGCCCGGACCGTCAGCAGGGTGATCTCGAAGTCGAATTCGACCCATCCCTCGACGATGACCCGCTCCCCGGCGACGCGGCCGCCGGTGGTGGCACGTTCCCAGGCCGAGTCGATGTCGGCGGCACTCTTGAGGATGGTCTGACCTTTGCCCGACGACGACATGACCGGCTTGACCACGCACGGGAACCCGATCTGCTTGACCGCGACCGCCATCTCGTCATGCGAGCCGGCGAACAGGTACGGCGAGGTCGGCAGCCCGAGATCCTCATCGGCCAGCCGGCGGATGCCTTCCCGGTTCATCGTCGCCACCACCGCCGACGCCGTCGGGATGACCTCGGCCAGCTTGCGATCCTCGATCGATTTCAGCGCGTCGGTGGCGATCGCCTCGATCTCGGGAACGACGTAATGCGGGCGGTACTTCTGTACCAGCGCGTGAATGGCGTCGCCGTCGGTCATGTCGACGACCTCGGCGTGATGGGCCACCTGATGCCCGGGCGCCCCCTCGTAACGGTCGACGGCGATCACCTCGACGCCGAGCCGCTGGAACGCGATGACGAGTTCCTTGCCGAGTTCACCCGCGCCGAGCACCATGACGCGCGTCGCCGTCGGCGACAGCGGGGTACCCAGGATGTCGGGCGGCCCGACGGGTGATTCCTTCGGCGCGGACACCGCCTGCACCTGCGTCGGCGCCTGCGATGCCGCGACCTCGGCGGCGTCGGCTGCGGCCGGTACCGCAGGCTCCTTGTCCATCGACGCAGACTCCTCTCCCATTGCCGCCGGCTCCTTGCTCATTGCCGCCGGCTCCGTGCCCCTCGACGCAGGCTCCTTGCCCATTGCCGCCGGCTCCTTGGCCATCGTCACCGGCTCCGGTGTCGACTCCGCGACCACCGGCTGCGCCGCGGGTGCGGATTCCGCCTCGGGTCCCGACTCCGCCGCGGGGGCGGATTCGGTCACCGACAGCGGCGTGTCGATACCCGGTCCCGAGGGCACCGCTGCGGCGTCCGGTGAATCCGTCGACGGTTGCGGCACCTGCACGACGGGCGCCTGGGCCGGCGGGGCACTCGGCGCGGCGGCCTCGGTGCGCTGCGGCTCCTGAGGCGATGCACCACTCTCGGTGTTCGAGGTCATTCCCGGATTCTACGTGGCGTCACGCAGCGCGGTCATCGACACCACACTCGGTGAACCGGGAGTCGATATGGGGCTGTGACCTGCAGGGACGCCGGACCATCACGGCCGGTCAGCCCATCACCTGGTGGACGTAGCACCAACGCCACACTTCTCCGGGTTCCGCCGAACGCATGACGGGGTGGCCCGACGCCGCGAAATGCGCGGTCGCGTGCTTACGTGGCGACGAGTCACAGCAGGCGATATGCCCGCATTCCAGGCACTCACGCAGATGCGACCAGTGCTGCTCACCGAGTTCGACACAGTCCTGGCATTGGTCGCTACGGCCGTTCTCCGGCGGCGGGTCGCCGGCCGGATCGGCACCGTAGCGGGCGAGTTCCGGGCAACGGTCGCCCGTCGCCCCGGCGCCCGCCGCGTCGTCGCTGCGGTTTCCACGTCCAAACAATCGCATTCATCCATTATCGCCACTGTGACGCGGCCACACCGGTGCTACGTTCGTCCGAGTGAGCGCCTCACTCCTGCTCGTCGCGGCGGTGTCGCTCGCGATCGCCGCGCTGTGTCGTCATTTCGGTCTGTCCGCTCCGCTGGTACTCGTCGCGGTCGGTCTGGCCCTCGGATGGATCCCGGGTCTGCCCGAGGTGACCCTGGAACCCGATTTCGTGCTGTTCGTCATCCTGCCGCCGCTGCTGTACTCGGCCGCGCAGGACAGTTCGTATCAGGAGATACGGGCCAATCGCCGATCCATCGGTCTGCTGGCCGTCGGCCTGCCGCTGTTCTCGACGGTGCTGGTCGGGCTGGTCGCCTGGTGGAGCATCCCGCACGTGCCACTGGCCGCCGCCCTGGTGCTCGGTGCGATCGTGGCGCCGCCGGACGCGGTGTCGGCGCAGGCGATCGGGCGCAAGGTGGGCCTGCCGCGGCGCATCATGACGTTGCTGGGGGGCGAGAGCCTGCTCAACGACGCGACGGCGCTCACCGCGTTGCGCGTCGCCGTCGCCGCGGCCGTCGGGATGACCACGACCGTGTGGAACGGCATCTCGACGTTCCTGCTGGCCGCCATCGGCGGACTCCTCGTCGGCCTGGCGATCGGCTACCTCACTTCGTGGGTGCGCGGCTGGCTCACCGACCCGACCATGGAGACCGCGATCGGCATCATGGTGCCGTTCGGCACCTACTTCGTCGCCGAGGAGTTCGGAGCGTCCGGGGTGATCGCGGTGGTCACCGCGGGCCTGCTACTCGGACAACGATCGGTCCGCGAGGGCTATCAGACGCGCCTACAGGACGAGGCGGTGCGCAAATCCATCGACGCCGTCCTCGAGGCATTCGTCTTCCTGCTCATCGGCCTGCAACTGCCCGACCTGGTCGACGGACTACACGGTGAGTCGTGGGCCCAGATCGCCATCGACGCCGTCGTGGTACTCCTCGCGGTGATCGTGGTGCGCTTCATCTGGGTGTATCCGGCGACCTATCTGCCTCGGCTGCTGTCACGCACCATCCGGGAACGCGAGCCGTTCCCGAAGCCGAGTTGGGTATTCATCGTCGGCTGGGCCGGAATGCGTGGGGTGGTGTCGCTCGCGGCGGCGTTCGCGATCCCGCTGACCACCAACTCCGATGCCCCGTTCCCGGCGCGGGCGGAGATCATCTTCCTCACCTTCGTCGTGGTGGTGGGCACGCTGCTGATCCAGGGCACCACGCTGCCGTGGATCATCCGACGTCTCGGTGTCGCCGGCGACGACGCCGCCACCGAACGCCTGGCCTATGCCGGCGCACAGGACCGGGCCTCGCGCGAATCCGAGGCGCTGCTCGATCAGATCGAGGCGCAGATGGCACCCGACGACGTCCGTCGGCATCAGATCGGGATGCAGCGCAAATGGGTGACCACGCAACGGAATACGGCGTGGGAGGAGCTCGGCCGGGGACCCGATGCCATCGGCGAGAGCCCCACCGCGGCCGGCAACCGCATCCGCGGCAAGATCCTCGCGGTGCAACGCAAGGTGTTCATCGAGGAACGCGACGCCGGCCGCATCGACGACGAGGTTCTCCGGATGGCGTTGCGGCGGTTGGACTTCGCCGAGGGATACACCGACCGCAGCGACAGCTGAGCGGCCGGGTCACGCCTCGTCGGAGCCGACGCGGTCCCCGATCTCGTCGATGTGCTCGACACCCTCGGAGTCGTCGGTGTCGTCGACGTCGTCGAGTTCGTAAACCACCGTCTCCTGGGTCCGGCCCCGCAGCGTGACGGTTTCCGCACGGCGCCAATGCCGACCCTCGTCGCCCTTCACCGCATCCATTGCACGACCGGATGCCAAGGGGCGCAATGGGTCACGCTTGGCCAGCTCCGAGAGCCGGGCGCTCTCGTTGACCGGATCACCGATCACCGTGTACTCGAATCGTTCGATGGCACCGACGTTTCCGGCGACCACCGGTCCGTGGCTGATCCCGATGCCGGCGGATAGTTCCGGCACCTCCAAGCGCAGCCGCATCGAGATGTGCCGGCCCGCGGCCAACGCCGCCCCGGCCGCATCCGGAAGGGCCAGCGGCGCACCGAAGATCGCCAGCACCGCGTCGCCCTCGAACTTGTTGACCAAGCCCTTCTGTTCCTCCACCGCCGCCACGATGACCGCGAAGAAGCGGTTCAGGATCTCCACCACCTCCACCGGGGAACGTTGCGCCGCAAGGGTTGTCGAACCGATCACGTCGACGAAGACAGCGGCCACCACCCGTTCGACACCGCCGAGTTCCGGGTCCGATGACAACGCCGCCGCGGCCACCTCGCGTCCGACATGCCGACCGAATATGTCCCGCATGTGCTCTCGTTCACGCAGCCCGCCGACCATCGAGTTGAATCCGGCCTGCAGATCGCCGAGTTCGGTGCCGTCGTAGACGACGAGGTCGGCGTCATCGAGCCGGCCCGCCTGGACCCGTTCCATCGCCGAGCGGACACTGCGGATCGGCCCGATGACGGACAGACTGGACAGCAGGGTCAGGATCAGACCGGTGGCCAGCGCGGTGAGCGCGAGCACCATCACCCCGACGAACAGGTCGAGTTTGGTCGTCTCGGCGCGGAACGCGCCGAACATCACCACCAGCAGGATGCCGACGATGGGGATGGCCGATCCGACCATCCAGGAGGTCACCGATCGGCTGCGGACGCCGCTGCGTTTGCGTCGGCCGTAGCCGGCGCTGATGAGCTCCGCGGCCACCGGACGCAGGGAGAACTCGATCAGCAGCGACGAGATCGCGACGACCACCACCCCGCTGAGCCCGACGACGAAGAACATCTTGGGGATGAGGTCGGGGTCGGTTATCCCATAGGCGAGGGTGAAGAAGACCACCGCACCGGCCCACAGGGCTGCCTGGAGGCCGAGCAGACGTATCGGGGCGCGTCGGGCGCGGCGCGCGTCCTTCTTGGTGGGTTCCCGATCCTGGATGGCCCAGCGCAGATCGCGGACCACGACGACGGTACCGACGACGATCCCGATGACGAAGGCGAACACCACATATACCGGGAGCGCGAGGAAGTTGACCCACCACAGGTTGCTCCGGAACACCGACGGTTCGGGAATCCCCACCGAGGTGAGGGTGATCGCCATGATCGCACCCACCAGGTTCGCGAACACGATCGACGACGTCAGCAGCGTCTGGATGCGGACGCGCTGTTTGACCCCGCTCTCCTTCGACGAGCCGAGCAGGATCGATCCGTAGTCACGTCTACCCGTCCTCGCCACCCGATCACCTTCTCACGAACCGCCCGACGTGGCGCCGATCCGGGCGTCCGGACGTGTAACACCCGAGCCGGTCATTCGCGATGCAAACAATATTGGCGCGATCTCGTCTCTGCGCCACCGATAGGAGTGTCGATGTCCGGTTCCCATGACGCCCACGCCGCCCCGGATGCGGCCGGATCGCCGATCGCGTCCGGATGGACCATTCACCCGCAGCAGCAGCACTCCGGCCGATCACCCCGTCGTCGGCTGCCGGTTCGGCGCCTGGTCATCCCGGGCATCGCCGCCGTGGTGACGCTGCTCCTCTACGTGCTCAGCGGCCTGATCACCGGCGGGAACACCGCCTCGGCGCTCGTCGGTCACCCCGAGGTGCTGCGCCCGGGCTGCACCTGGGATTCCTCGGGCAATTACGTGCAGAACTGCAAGGTGTGGTCGGCGTCGATGAACAAGTACGTCGTCGTGCAGATCCGCGCCTCCAACGGCAGCGACAAGGGCATCTACCTGCTCGACGGTATGCGTGCGGTGGACACCCATTCGGCGTGGACGAGCGATGTGCAGGCCGCCAAGGTGTATGACTCGTCGACCGACACCACACTCGTGATGCCGGCCGGCGGGGCGTCGTCGTTCTACACCGACTGGAACGGCCCGGCCGGGGCGAACACGACGATCAAGCAGGAGACCTTCCTGACCCAGGAACTGCCCGACTATCTGTCGCAGAACTTCGGCGTCAGCAAGTCCGGCAACGCGATCGTCGGGCTGTCGATGTCGGCGGGTCCGGCGGTGACCCTCGCCGAGAAGCATCCCGAGCAGTTCAAGGTGGTGCAGGCGATGTCGGGGTACTACCAGCTCGACAACCCGATCGGCGCGCTCGGGGTGCTGGCGTCGCAGACGATCGTCTCCAACTACACCAACGGCATCGTCAATATGTGGGGTACGCCGGGCAGCGCACAGTGGGCGGCCAACGATCCGTCCCGCAACGTCGACAAACTGAAGGAGAACGGTCAGGTGCTGATCATCTCCTCCGGCAACGGATTCCTCACCACCTCGGAGATGGCGAAGCTCTCGCAGCAGGATCAGATCAGTGCGATGGCCCTGGAGATGCTGTCGGCGGTGTCGACGGTGCTGATGCAGTTGCAACTCGCCCAGTCCGGGGCGTCGGTGATCTCGCTACCCAACTACGGCGGTCACACCTGGACGACCTGGGACCGCAGTCTCACCGACGGCCGGGACGACCTCCTGGCCGCGCTGCGGGCGAACCCGCCGGTGACCACCAAGGCACAGGTCGTCAGCGCTGGCGGTGCCACCAACACCGCAGGTGTCGCGGCCGCCACCGCTGCCGCACGGAAGGCGGCAAGCACCACCGTCGCGTTGCCCACAGTGCTTGCGGCACAGGCGGAGTCGTCGTCGGGTGCGTCGTCCGCGGAGGCGGCATCCTCGGACGATCCGTCGTCGGGTTCGGTCGATCCGTCGGCCCCCTCGTCGGACTCGAACGATCCGTCGAGCTCGTTGCCCGCCGGCACGACCACCGCGGCCGATCCCAGCGCAATCGAAAGCCTCTCGCCGGCAAGCGAATCGCCGAGCTTCGGGGTTCCCGCCGAGGGTTCGGCACTGACCACCACCACCCCGGTGCGCTGACGCACCGGGGTGGTGGTCGTGCGCATCAGCTGATGCGGATCATCTTCTTGTTGACGAATTCGTCGATGCCGAAGCGGCCGAGTTCGCGTCCGAATCCGGAGCGCTTCACGCCGCCGAAGGGCAGTTCGGCACCCTCGGCGCCGACGGCGTTGACGAAGACCATGCCGGCCTCGATCTTGTCGGCCACCCGCAGCGCCTGATCCGCGTCGGTGGTGAACACATACGATCCGAGCCCGAACGGGATGTCGTTGGCCAGCGCGACGGCCTCGTCCTCGCCGGACACCTTGTAGACGGTGGCCACCGGCCCGAAGAGTTCCTCCTTGGCGACCGGGGATTCCGGATCGATGCCGGTGAGCACCCCGGGCGGGAAGTGCGCGCCGGAGCGCTCACCCGCGGAATCCAGTGTGGCGCCGGACTTCACGGCGGTGTTCACCTGATCTTCGAGACGTTCGGCGGCGGCCAGCGACGACAGCGGGGCGAGGCCCTGCGCGGTCGCCTTGACCTTGTCGGTGAACTTGGTGATGAAGTCGTCGTAGATGCTCTCGTCGACGATGAAGCGTTTGGCGGCATTGCAGGCCTGACCGGTGTTCTCGAAACGCCCGTCGACCGCGGCGGAGATGGTCGCGTCGAGATCGTCGGTGGACAGCAGGATGAACGGATCGGATCCACCGAGTTCGAGGACCACCTTCTTCAGGTTGCGCCCGGCCACCTCGGCGACGGCGGCACCGGCCCGCTCCGAACCGGTCAGCGAGACACCCTGGACACGCGGATCGGCGATGGCCGCAGCGATCTGATCGTTGGTCGCATAGATGTTGACGTAGGCGCCGGGCGGATAGCCGGCGTCGAGGAAGATCTGCTGCAGCGCGGCCGCCGACTCCGGGCATTGCGGCGCATGCTTGAGCACAATCGTGTTGCCCAGCACCAGGTTCGGGCCGGCGAACCGGGCGACCTGGTAGTATGGGTAGTTCCACGGCATGATGCCGAGGAGCACCCCGACGGCACTGCGCCGGACGAATGCCGAGCCCTCGCCCTCGAGCAGGGTGATCGGTTCGTCGGCGAGGAACTTCTCTGCGTTGTCGGCGTAGTACTCGTAGATCGCGGCGCTGAACTCGACCTCGCCCACCGACTGATCGAGCGGCTTGCCCATCTCCCGCTGGATGATGGCGGCGAGCTCGTCCTTGCGTTCGGTGTGCAGCGCCGCCACCTTGCGGATCAACTCGGCCCGCTGCGCCACCGTCGAGGTCTTGGACCAGCTCGCGAATGCGTCGGCGGCCGACGCGATCGCGGCGGTGACCTGATCGTCGGTGGCGGTCGGGTATTCCTTGACGACCTCACCGGTCGCGGGATCGGTGACGGCGTACAGGCCCATCGGACACTCTCCTCGTTTGCGGGGTGGCCGGGGCGCCACCTCCTGCTTCCACGAGGCTAACCAACATCACGCGGACATGCTGCCGATACCGCCGTATTGAGACACATCGGCAGCGGTTATCCGCGCTTGCACGTCCGGTCTTCTACGAATTTCGAAGCCGATAGGACGGCCGACAACGGTATCCGCAATTCTCGCCCGCTTTCAGACGATGTCGCGGCGCACGATCGTCTGTTCGCGTCCCGGGCCGACGCCGATGCACGAGATATGCGCACCGGAGAGTTCCTCGAGACGCAGGATGTAGTCCTGCGCGTTCTTGGGGAGATCGTCGAAGGTCTTGGCCTCGCTGATGTCCTCCCACCAGCCCGGCATCTCCTCGTAGATGGGCTTGGCGTGATGGAAACCGGTCTGCGTCATCGGCATGTCCTCGACCCGCTCACCGTCGACCTCGTAGGCCACGCAGATGGGCACGGTCTCCAGGCTGGAGAGCACGTCGAGCTTGGTCAGGAAGTAGTCGGTGATGCCGTTGACGCGCGTCGCGTAGCGGGCGATGACGGCGTCGAACCAGCCGCAGCGCCGGGCCCGGCCGGTGGTCACGCCGACCTCGCCGCCGGTCTTGGCCAGGTACGCACCCCACTCGTCGAACAGTTCGGTCGGGAACGGGCCCGAGCCGACGCGCGTGGTGTAGGCCTTGAGGATGCCGAGCACGGTGGTGATGCGATTGGGTCCGATACCCGCACCCACCGCCGCGCCGCCGGCGGTCGGATTCGACGACGTCACATACGGATAGGTGCCGTGGTCGACGTCGAGCAGCGTGCCCTGCGAACCCTCGAGCAGGACGGTCTCACCGCGTTCGAGGGCCTGGTTGAGCAGCAGCCGGGTGTCGGCGATGCGGTGCTTGAAGCCCTCGGCCTGGGTGAGCACCTCGTCGACGACCTGCTGAGGATCGAGCGCGCGGCGGTTGTAGATCTTCACCAGGATCTGATTCTTCAACTCGAGTGCCGCCTCGACCTTCTGGGCGAGGATCGACTCGTCGAGGACGTCGGCGACGCGCACACCGACGCGGGCGATCTTGTCCTGATAGCAGGGTCCGATACCGCGACCGGTGGTGCCGATCTTCCTGTTGCCCAGGAAGCGTTCGGTCACCTTGTCGATGGCCACGTGATACGGCATCAGCAGGTGGGCGTCGGCGGAGATCATCAGGCCGGTGGTGTCGACGTCGCGGTCCTCGAGGCCGCCGAGTTCGGTGAGCAGCACACCCGGGTCGACGACGACACCGTTGCCGATGACGTTGTTCACGCCCGGGGTCAGGATGCCCGACGGGATCAGATGCAGGGCGAAGGTCTCGCCGTTGGGCAGCACCACCGTGTGACCGGCGTTGTTGCCGCCCTGGTAGCGGACCACCCATTGCAGCTTGCCGCCGAGGAGATCGGTGGCCTTACCTTTGCCCTCGTCACCCCATTGGGCGCCGATAAGCACGATCGCGGCCATGGTCTGTTCACCCTTCAGTTGCGTTCGTCGAACCGGGACAACCCTACTGGTTCGGCCTGCTCGATACGCTATTCCCATGTCGTTCGCCCTCATCACGTCCGTCCAGGCACCGTCGGTGGGCACCTCTCGCCGGGCCCTGCGCGACGCCGTGTCGGCGCGGATCGCCGAACCCGGGGTGTCGCGCCTGATCGTCGAACCCGACGCGGACGGTCCCGGTGACGCTTCCGCCGCCGACGCGGCCGCCGCCTCCGACCGCTATCTCGCGCAGGTCATCGCCGCCCTGATGCTGATCGAACGTCTCGACGTCGAGGTCGCCTACGTCGCCGCCCGGCCGACGCCGGCGACCCGCGTCTACGGCCTCCCGCACGGCGACGCGGCGCGCGACCTCGCCCGCACCGGACGGGCACGGGATCTGCCGCTGATCCGCGACGACGCCGCGACGGTGCTCGTCGGCGTCGCCCGGCACCTCGGCGCCGACGGCGGTCCGCTGCACGGCGAGAGTTACGCCGACGATCATCGGCTCTTCCGCGGCGAGGTGCCCGGGATCCGGATCGAGCCGACGCCGGGCGAACCGGGACTGCGAGCCCGCCTCGAGCCGTCCGGAATACGCCGCGTACTGGGTCGACAGCGGTGGTATCCGGGTCGGGCGGTGCAGACCGGTGGGACGAACATCGTCGTGGAACGCGAGGGTGAGCTCACCGAGCGGGTGGTCAAGCGCTCGACGTACTACCGTCACCACGTGGATCTGAAACTGGTGCTGCCGTCCGGAGAATCGTCATGACCGGTCAGGGCTTTGAGCGGCGACGCACGCCGACGATCACCGAGATCGGCCGGGCGGTCCAGCCCGGGGCGATCTTCCTCGGCCTGATCGCCGTGGCCGTCGTCGGCGGATGGTTGTGTGCCACAGCAGGATTCGATCGCGCGTCAGGACGGGCCACCGCGGGCATCCTGCTGCTGGTGCTGTCCGGCTGGGTGATCTCGCTGTGTCTGCACGAATTCGGCCACGCGGTCACCGCCTACCGTTTCGGCGATCGGGACGCCGAACTGCGCGGCTATCTGACTCTCAACCCGCTGCGCTACACCCACCCCGGCCTGTCACTGGGATTGCCGCTGTTGATCATCCTGATGGGCGGCATCGGATTCCCCGGCGGCGCGGTGTATCTGAACGAGCGCGGCTTCACCCGTGCCCAGCGCACCCTCGAGTCGCTGGCCGGACCGGCGATGAACATCGTGCTGGCGATCATCCTGCTGGCGGTGATCAGGGTGTTCGCGCCGCTCACCGACAGCCCGTTCGGGGTCATCATCACCGACCCGTCCACCATCAACCTATGGACCGGCCTGGCCATGCTGGCGTTCCTGCAGATCACCGCGGCGGTCCTCAACCTCATCCCGATGCCGGGATTCGACGGGTACGGGGCCATCGAGCCGTACCTGTCGCCGCAGACGCGGCAGTCGGCGGCCAAGATCGCGCCGTACGGTTTCCTGATCGTCTTCGCTCTGCTGTTCATCCCGGCCCTCAACAACGTCTTCTTCGACGTCATCTTCTGGCTGTTCGAGCTGTCGGGTGTGCCCTCGCAGCTCGCCGGATGGGGCTGGGAAACCTTCCTGTTCTGGCGGCGGTGATCGATCAGACCGGGCGCACCCACGACCGGGTGTTGACGCCGGAGCCGATGTAGCTGCCCTGACCGCAGTCGGCGGCGGTGAATCCACTGCGATCGGTCACCCCGCTGGTGCGGTGATAGAAGACCCGGACGCCGGTGGTCTCGCCGGTGTTGCGACCCAGACCCACGCAGTCGAGTTCGAGGACGGCCCGGACATCGGCCGGGCAGTTGATGGACGCGCCCGCCCAGTAGTTGTAGATCGAGCAGTCGCGTACCGTCGCGGCCTGACCGTCGCCGGCGCCCAGGGTGGCGGCCGCACCCAGCGCCATCCCCGCGATGGCCGTGGTGGTGCAGAGTCGTCGGATGATGCTCGTGTGGATGATGCTCATGCGGTGGTGCCTCTTCTCCGGATCGGGTGGTGAACTCCTACCGGGGGATTCGCGACATACGCGACATTCGTTACCTCAGCAAACAAAACCGCGGCCCTACCACCGCAGTTCGTCGTGGCACTTGTGCTGCTGATCCTCGGGATCCACCTGCACCGTCGCATGCTCGAGACCATGACGGGTGAGCACCTGCCGGGCGGCCGAGAGCACCTCGGCGCCCTCCCGCGAGCTGCCGAGATGCACCGTGGCGACGTCCATCCCGGTGGTCAGCGACCACACGTGCAGATCGTGGACGTCGTCGACGCCGGGAATGGCCGCGAGTTCGGACCGCAGCGCATCGACGTCGATGTGCGACGGAGCCTGCTGGTTGAGGATGCGCAACGCGTCGATGGCCAGCCGCAGTGCGCGCGGCACCACCCAGAGGGCGATGCCCACGGCGACGATGATGTCGGCGTAGCCCCACCCCGTCGTCAGTGCGACGATGCCGGCGACGAGCACGCCCACGCTGCCGACGGCGTCGGCGAGGACCTCGAGGTAGGCACCGCGCACCGCGATGGAATCGCGGGAATCGTCCCGCAGCAGCAGCATGACCGCGAGGTTCACCGCGAGCCCGATCAGCGCGACGACGATCAGCGTCAGACCGGGGACCTGCGGGTCGGAGCCGATCCGCTCGATGGCCTCGTAGAGCACGAACGCCGCGACCCCGATGAGCAATACCGCGTTGGCGACCGCGGTGAACACCTCGGCCCGGTGCCAGCCGAAGGTCCGGGTGTCGGTGGTCTTGCCGTGCCGCGCGAGCAGTAGTGCGGTCAGTCCCATGAGCAACGCGACGACGTCGGTCAGCATGTGCCCGGCGTCGGCGATGAGGGCCAGGGAGTCGACGGCGATGCCGACGGTGAGCTCCACGACGAAGTAGGTGCCGATCAGACCGACGGCCACGGCCATCGGCCAGATCCGTCGATGCGCGGCCGAGGCGGCGTCGACGTGACCGTGCGAGTGCGAGTGTGAGTGTCCCATGACCCAGCCAATATATGCATGAGTTCGCATATATGACAAGAGTTAGGGTCGGCTAAGCGTCTTGGCGCGGTCACTCCTCACCCGTGCGGCACGCCCATCGTCACGCGTCAGTGCAATGACCGCGCGAGCGTGCGGACTCCGCGTCGAGCAGCAACGACCGCGCCGACTCCGATGCCCGCCGGAACCGACGCCCGACCGCGCGGATCTCAGCGCAGCGTCGCCACCGCCGACGACCGTCGCAGTCCCGCCACCATCAGCAGGTCGACCAGCAGCGACCGGATCTCGGCCAGCAACGCCGTCTCGGCCATGCCACGCTCCTCGGCCAGTTCCATTCGCGCCTTGCGGGCGATGGTGCGCAGCACCCGTGCGGCATCGGCGGCATCGGGAGATTCGCCGGGATCGGCGAGCATCATCTCGCGCAGGATCTCGAACGCATCCGCGAGGTCGCCGACGATCTCGATGAGTTCGGGACGCAGTGGTTCACCCCGCTGCGTGATGCCCAGCGCACGCCGGGCGATGATGCGGAAGTTGCGGACCCCGTTGTCGATCGGGTCCGCGGTGGCCGAGATCTTCTGGAGTCGCATCCGCGAGCCCCAGTACAGCGGCGAGAGCGTGCTGATCTCCCGGCCACCGCTCATGTCCTGCCGCATCGTGTTGATCGCGCCCTGCGTACCGCGGCCCTTTTCCAGCGCGGCGAGCACCAGGTCCTGGTCGCCGTCGCGAAGTCCGTCGGCGAGCTGGCGGGCGGCATCGCGGACCGTGGCGAGCACCCCGGCCGCGTCGCGCCGCGCGCGGGCCGCCGGGTTGGCCGGCAGCAACGCCCCGACGAGGATGCCGATCAACCCACCGGTGAGCGCGTCGATCGCGCGGTGGAATCCGCCGATCCCCCCGGGCGGCAGCAGCGTGGCGACCAGGACCGCCGACGACGCCGCCTGCAGCGGGATCAGCGGCCCGTCGTCGAGGAACACGGCGACCGCCATGGCCAGGGCCACCACGACGACGATTTGCCAACCGCCACTTCCTATTTCGACGATCAGCAGGTCGCCGACGAGGATGCCGATGGTGACCCCGGCGACCAGTTCGACCGATCGCCGCCACCGGCGGCCCAGCGACAGACCGAGCGAGATGACCGCAGCGATCGGCGCGAAGAAGGGTTGTGGGTGACCCAGGACGTCGAGAGCGAACCACCACGCCACCCCGGCCGCGATCGAACACTGCAGGATCGGTACCGCCGACAGGTAGAGCCGGCGGATACGCACCCGCAGGAGCCGCGGCAGCGCCTCGTATCCGCCCCGCACCCGCGACGTCAGCGACGTCACCGACGGGTCAGTTCAGCCCGAGGTGATCGACGGCCCTCGGGTCGCTGTCGTTGAGCAGATCGAGGCACCGGAGGTATTCGTCCTCTTCTCCGATCGCCTGCGCGGCCCGGGCGAGTGCACCCACACACCGCAGGAATCCCTGATTCGGTTCGTGACTCCACGGCACCGGGCCGAAGCCCTTCCAGCCGTGGCGTCGCAGTTGGTCGAGCCCACGGTGATATCCGGTTCGGGCGTAGGCGTAGGCCTCGATCACCTTGATGGTCTCGGGTTTCTGTGCGCCCTGGGTGGCCAGTGCACGTTCGGCGAGGTATGCCCACGCGATCGACGCGGTCGGATGCGTTGCCGCCACCTCGGCGGGTTCGGCACCGTTGCGCAGGTCGGATTCGGCATCGTCATCACCGGTCAGGAGCGTGGGTTGCGGTCCGAGGAGGTCTCCGAAGGAAGTCACCCCACCATTCAATCACCGGACCTCTCGGCGGGACGTCCGGTCGTCTCGATGGCACAATGCCCCGAAGGTCTCCGATGGGCGTTTCTCGCCGCGTCGATCGCGGTCTCCCCAGCGGAGAGATGGCAGATCGATTCGCTAGTGTGAATGGCGCACTTCGTCGAGTCGGGATGTGCTGCGTCGCTCCACTCGGGGCGACGTGAGTCTTTGTGGGTATGTCGAGCCTCGTGTTCGAAGAAGGTGTGGTGATGTCCGATGGCGCAGTCTGACGATCAGAAGTCGGCTGTCACCAGGGCTTTTTCAAAGCTGCGGAAACTGCGTGAGCGTGGCGGCGAAGCTGCCGGATCGAGCAGCGCAGCACCGACGCCACCGCGCCCGGCAGGTCCGGCGGGACCCGCACCTCGACCTCAGCAGGGACCCCAGCAGGCCGTTCCGCCCCGTCCGCAGGGCGGCCCCGCGCGCCCCCAGGGTGGTCCGGCGCGAGGACCGCAGCCCGGCCGCCCGGCCGGCGGCAGTCCCACAACGGCGCCGATGCAGGCCACGACCGCACCGTTGCCGACAGCCGGAGCGGGGCGCACGCCGTCGTCGGATCAGGAGACCGTGCAGCACCCGAAGCCGGAGGCGGCCTCTTCCGCCGAGAGCACTCATCCCAAGCCCCTCGGCGGACGCGGTATCGATTCGGCGACCAAGGTGATCTCACGCGCCAGCCTCCCCGACACCACGGACCTCGACGACCTCGAGGATGTCGAGGTCTACGGCAGTGGTCCGGAGTCGGTGGATGCGACCGACGCGGCCGCGGCCGATTCGACCGACACCGTCGAGACGGAGAGCAGCACCGAGACCGCGGACACCGCTGAATCGGAGGGCACCGCCGAAACCGCGAGTGACGCCGAATCCGCGGTTCAGGAAGAAGCAGAGACCGACGACACCGGATCGGACGCGGTCGACGAAACCACCGAACCCGAGTCGGACACCGCCGCCGATGCCCAGGCGGACGAACCAGAGGCCACGGAGACCGACGACACCGTCGTCGCCGAGAACGCGGACGACGCAGAATCTGCCGATGCCGATGCCGCCTCGGATGACGACACCGCGGATGACGACGGTTCCGGTCACGGCACGGCCGTCGCCGCGGGTGTCGCCGCGGCCGCCGCTGCGGGCACCGCAGCCGCAGTCGTCGCCACCTCGGATGACGACGATGCGACCGAGACCGACACCACCGATGAATCGGCCCAGGACGCGCCCGCCGAGGACGCCCCGCAGGGCGACGACGTCGCCGAGGCACCGGAACAGGAATCCGAGGAACCTGCCGCCGAGGTCGAGAGCGACGACACCACCCCACCCGACACCGAAACCGCCACCACCGAACCGGGTGAGGCGGAGCAGGGTGAGACGGAGCCGGGTGAGACGGAGCCGGGTGAGACGGAGCAGGGCGAGGCGGAACAGGCCGCGCCGGCGTCGGCAGACACCGCAACCGATGCGGATGCGCCCGCCGTTGCCGAGACCGAGGCCGGCGACGCCGATACCGTGGACTCCGACGCCGGGGCAGATGCGGCAGCGGAGACGGAATCGGAGACCGCAGAGCCCGAGACCGCAGAGCCCGAGACCGCAGAGCCCGAGAGCGCAGAGTCCGAGAGCGCAGACACCTCGGATGAGGCCGACACCGAGACAGACTCGGCGGTAGCGGAAGATGCTGTCGCGGAGGCGGATTCCGACACAGCGGACGACACCGTCACCGAAACCGATTCCGCCACAGCGGAAGATGCGGTCGCCGATACCGACATTCCCGAGACCGACATCCCCGACACCGACGCGGCCGAGGCCGCCGTCGCCGAGGCCGCCGAGGATGAGGCGGAGGTAGACGAGCGGGTCGCCGACGAGGTTGATGCGGCAGACGTCGCAGACGTCGCCGAGACCGACACCGCCGACACGGATGTCGACACCGAAACCACCGACACCGCAGACGATGTCGCGGGCGACGATGCCGACACCGTCATCCTCACCAAGCAGGCACCGCAGCAATCCGAGGCCCCGCAGCAGGATGAGCAGTCGGCCACCCCGGGCGCCGGTGCAGCGGTCGCCGGTGCAGCCGTGGCCGGGGGTGCCGTGGCCGCAGGTGCGGCCGCCGCCAAGGCCTCGGCCGGATCGGCGACTGCGGGCTGGTCGACGACAGCCCATCAGCCGCAGGTCATTCCGGGCACGCACGAACCCAAGAAGGCCACGTCCCGGAAGGGTCGCGGTGCACTGCTCGGCGTTCTCGGGATCATCATCGCGCTCGTGGTGATCGCCGGGGGTATCTTTGCCTACCTCCAATTGCGGCCCGCCGCACCGGAAGACGAGGCGGCCGACACCGCCACGACCTACACCACGGCTCTCTACGAGGGTGACCTCGCGACCCTTCGGGACGTCACGTGCGGTGCGAAGTTGGCGTACTACACCAACATGAACGACGCGGACTGGACGAAGATCTTCCAGACCCAGAAGTCCAAGAACGAGCTGACCAAGGTCGAGTCGGTCAATGCGGTGCGCATCGACAACGGCGGCAACAGTGCGGTCGTCGAGGTCACCGCGCTGAACACGAGCACCCCGGATCAGGCTCAGCGATTCGCCATCAATCTGCAGAAGCAGGGCGATGACTGGAAGGTCTGCGATCCGCAGTGACCGGTGATCGCGCCGCGGGCGATCCGTCCGCGGCAGACCCCGGTCACGAGGCCGTCGAGACGCGCGCCATCGACGGTCGCGGGCGCCACCAGCGGCCCATCCCGCCCCCGGACCGCCCCCCGCTGCCGATGGGGACGCGTCCGGCCGCACCCGATGTCCGCGGCCCGATGCCCGGCGCGCATCATGCCGACGCTCCCCAGCGTCCGGTTCCGGGACCACGTGCCGACGCCGCCGTTCCTCCCGGGCCTCCACCTGGCCCACCCGGGGCTCCACCGATCCCATCCGCGGCTCCGCCCGTCCCGCCCGGGGCCCAGCCCGTTGCACCCGAGGCCCCAGCGGCCCCGCCGCAGGGCTTCCCCGTCCCGGCGGCGGTCATCGCCGGATCCGACGATCCCACCCCGCGACTGCCGCAGCCCAGTGAACCCGCAGCCGCCGCGTTCCGCGGGCCGCGTGCGCCGGGCTCCCCACAGGCCGCTGCGCCCGCGCCGCAGATCGCCGAACCACGCCCGGCCGGTCCGCCCGCCGCAGGCCCCCATCCCATCGATCCCCGAGCCGCCGCCGATCCCCGAGGCACCGATCCCCGCCGCCCGGTCCGCGGGCCGCACGACCCGGCCGGTCGCCCGTTGGCGTCCAGGGCCACCTCTCCGTCGCCCGGCCACACCCGCAAGCACCGACCGGATCTGTTGATCATCACGGCGGCCACCGTGATGGTGCTGCTGGCCATCGGGGTCCTGGTCGGGTTGCTCGCCCTCTGAGGCCGAGCAACAACCCATCCCGGTTTCACACCCCCAGACACGAAGGCGGCGCCCCGGAATATCATCCGGGACGCCGCCGTCGGTCTGTGTCGGGTCCTCTCGGACCCGTCAGGTCATGCGCTGATCGACTTGCCCACCGACTTGAGGTCGGTGCAGGCCTCGACGACGCGCTCACTCATGTTCGCCTCGGCCTTCTTGCTCCACACGCGCGGGTCGTAGGTCTTCTTGTTGCCGACCTCGCCGTCGACCTTGAGCACACCATCGTAGTTCTCGAACATGTGCCCGGCGATGGGTCGCGTGTAGGCGTACTGGGTGTCGGTGTCGACGTTCATCTTGACGACGCCGTAGCTCAGCGCCTCCTCGATCTCGCTCTTGAGCGATCCCGATCCGCCGTGGAAGACGAAGTCGAACGGCTTGGATCCCTCGGCGAGGCCCAGCTTCTTGACGACGACCTCCTGACCGGTCTTGAGCACGTCGGGACGCAGCTTCACGTTGCCCGGCTTGTAGACGCCGTGGACGTTGCCGAAGGTGGCGGCGAGCAGGTAGTGACCCTTCTCACCGGTTCCCAGGGCGTCAACGGTCTTCTCGAAATCCTCGGGGGTGGTGAACAGCTTGTCGTTGATCTCCGCCTCGACGCCGTCCTCTTCACCACCGACCACACCGATCTCGCATTCGAGGATGATCTTGGCCGCGGCCGCTTTGGCCAGAAGTTCCTGCGCGATCTCGAGGTTCTCGTCGATCGGCACGGCCGAGCCGTCCCACATGTGCGACTGGAACAGCGGGTTCTTGCCGGCGTCGACGCGTTCCTGGCTGATCGCCAGCAGCGGCCGCACGTAGGTGTCGAGTTTGTCCTTCGGACAGTGGTCGGTGTGCAACGCGATCGTCACGCCGTACTTCGCGGCGACGACGTGCGCGAACTCGGCGAGCGCCACCGCGCCGGTCACCATGTCCTTGACGCCGAGCCCGGAGCCGAACTCCGCGCCACCGGTCGAGAACTGGATGATGCCGTCGCTACCGGCATCGGCGAAGCCCTTGATGGCCGAGTTGATCGTCGACGACGACGTGCAGTTGATCGCCGGGAACGCGTAGCCACCCTCCTTCGCCTTGGCGAACATCTCGGCGTACTGCTCTGGGGTTGCTATGGGCATGTCACGTCCTCCAACCGGGTAGGCGTCTTCTCACCGTGTGAGCGGGTCCACTCGGATTCAGTATGTCAAGGTCGGGCCACCGGCGCGCAGCGGCCCGGGATGTCGGCCCACGACGGATTCAGCAGACACTCATATCCACCCGGTACCCTGAATTTCCGTGACGAACTTCGCGTTGGCCGCAAACACGACAAATCTGGCACTGCTCCCCGGTTTCCTGGATCCCGTCAACCTGCTGAACTCGTTCGGCACGTGGATTCTCGCCGGGCTCCTCCTCGTCGTGTTCATCGAGTCGGGCCTGCTGTTTCCGCTGCTTCCGGGCGACTCGCTGCTGTTCACCGCGGGCCTGATCGTGGCCGCCAAGTCCGCCGACATCGAACCGTTCGCGCCGCTGTGGGTGCTGTTGGTCACCATTCCGATCGCGGCGTTCCTCGGCGATCAGGTCGGCTATCTCATCGGCAACCGGCTCGGGTACTCCCTGTTCAAGCCGAACGCGCGGGTGCTGAAGGAGAAGTACATCATCGAGGCGCACGAATTCTTCGAGAAGCACGGGCCGATCACCATCGTGCTGGCCCGGTTCGTGCCGATCGTGCGCACCTACGCCCCGCTCGTCGCCGGGGCCGCCAAGATGCGCTACTCGATCTTCCTCACCTACAACATCGTCGGTGCCATCGCGTGGGGCGCCGGAGTGACGCTGCTGGGTTACTTCCTCGGCCAGATCGCCTTCATCCGCGACAACGTCGACTACATCTTCCTGCTCATCGTCTTCGTCTCGGTGCTGCCGATCATCTCCGAGGTCGGCAAACGCCTACTCCGCTCCCGGCGTGCGATCGTCGAGGAACCCGTCGACCGTCGTGAGCCGGAGCCGTCGCAGGTCCCTCCCGCAGCATCCTGAGGAAACAGCATCCTGAGGAAACGACCCGTCTGCCAGGCACCCTGCAGCAGGCTTTGGCCGTCTCACAGGCCGACCAAGTAGCCTGGTGACCTGTGATCGACTCCGCTCTTGCCCAGGCCACGACCACCGCGGTCGCACTGCCCGGCATCCTCGACCCCATCAACGTGCTCAGCTGGTTCGGCGCCTGGGCGTTTTGGGGCCTGCTCCTGGTGATTCTCATCGAGTCCGGGGTGCTGTTCCCGGTGTTGCCCGGTGACTCGCTGCTGTTCGTGGCGGGCATGGTCGTCGCGGCCGGCGGCAAGGACGGCATCGACAAGTTCGCCTCGCTGTGGCAACTGCTGATCTTCGTACCCGTCGCCGCCATCATCGGCGGCCAGATCGGCTACTGGATCGGCCGTTTCGTCGGAACCGAGATGTTCCGGCCCGACGCCCGATTCCTCAAGGAGCGCTACCTCGTCGAGGCGCACGAGTTCTTCGAGAAGCACGGCCCGATCACCATCTTCCTGGCCCGGTTCGTGCCGATCGTGCGCACCCTGGCCCCGATCGTGGCGGGTGCGGCCCGGATGAAGTGGGTGGTGTTCGCCGTCTACAACGTCGTCGGCGCCATCGTGTGGGGTGCCGGCATCGTGCTGCTCGGCTACTGGCTGGGTGGCTTCGGGATCGTGCAGAAACTCATCGAACCGATCTTCATCCTCATCGTGGTGATCTCGGTGGCCCCGATGCTCATCGAGTGGTACCGCCGGCGTCGCGCCGCCAAGAAGGCGGTCGTCGACGAGGACGTCACGGCCACACCCACGTCGGTCGAGGATCGCGGCACCGGCTCGGTCTGATCGGCGATCCCGATCCACCCACGGCCCTGATCGACCGTCGACGCCGACGAGCTATCGCGGGCCCTGAAATCCCATACCGAGTCCACTGGTGTGCGGGATGTCCGGCGACGGCACGCCATGAGTCGGACCGACCGGATCGTTGGGCCGTAGTCCGACGGTGTCGTTGCGCCGTACGAAACCTGCCTCGGCACGACGCAGACCCACGATGCGCGGGTGGTCACGCCAGGCCGGCATCTGCGCCATGAAGTGCTTGGCCTGCTCCCGGGCCTCGTGGTAGGTCAGATGCGGATGCTCGACCTCCCACTCCGCGACGATGGACTCCAGCCGCATGTCGAAGGACTGGAGGTTGCCGTACTCGTCGGTGCAGTGCGCGCAGTACCGGTAGGAATGCACCGGCAGACCGCAGCTCTCACAACGTGTGGACGCAATGCCCATTGACCCGCCCCTTCCTCGAAATCCCTATTCGTTTCAGACTGCGCCGGTCGACGCGGTCGGCGAAAGGGTCCGCCGACCGCATCGACCGGTGTCCTAGGTCCTATGTAGGGTCCGGCAACTCAGACGGTCAGCGCGCCCGCGGGGGTACGGTCGCTCGAGTATGCCCACAGCCAGTCGGTGTACTTGTAGCTCGAGGTGTCCCGGGTCTGGAACAGTTCGTTGCGGGCGATGCGACCCACCCCGTCGAGGTGCCACAGCTCACCCCACATCCGGCCGGTGGTCAGGATGCGGTTGCACCGGGGCGCCCGTTCGCCGTTGACAGCGGCCAGGGTGCGGTCCCACGCATCCGAACCACCAAGGGCCAGTTCCTCTTCGGCGTAGTCGGCGATGCACTTGGCGTCCTCGATGGCCATCACCGCGCCGGAGGCGAGGTACTGCAGCGGCGGATGTGCGGCGTCGCCCAGCAGGATCATCCGTCCGTCGACCCAGTTGTCGATGGGCTCACGGTCATACATCGGCCACCAGCGGTCCCGCCACAGGTGATCGGTGGCGGCGCGGACGGTCTCGTGGCAGTGGTCGTAGGCGTGCGCCAGTTCGTCGGGACCACCCCACTCCTTCTCGCCCGCAAGGTATTTGGGTGATCCGAACACCGCCACCTGATTGAGCATGGAGCCGCCGCGCAGCGGGTACTGGATGAAGTGGCAGCGCGGTCCGATGTAGCCGACCACGTCGGTGATGTCGGCACCGGCGGACACCTCCTCCCGCGGGAAGGTGCCACGGTAGGCGACATACCCGGATGCGACGGGTTCATCGTCGGAGAGCGTGCGGCGCAGACGGGATTTCAGACCGTCCATCGCCAGCACCACGTCGGCCTCGTGGGCCTGCCCGTCGGCGGTCGACAGCACCGCCCGGTGGCCTTCGGTGACGACGTCGGCGACGGTCTGCCCGGTGAGCATCTCGGCGCCGGCCGCACGCGCCGCGTCGATGATGAGCGAGTGCAGATCGCTGCGGTGGATGACGAAATACGGTCCGCCGTAACGGTTCCGGAACTCGGTACCGAGATCTACACGGGTCAGTTCCGCGCTGGTGACGGCGTCGCGAAAGACGATATTGCCGGGCAGCACGCCGCGTTCCAGGGCGGCGTCGAGCAGACCCCACGAGTCGAGCATGCGTGCTCCGTGCGGGCCGATCTGCAGGCCGGCACCGACCTCACCGAATTCGGCGGCGCGTTCGAAGAGAGTGACCGAGGCACCCTTGCGTGCCATGGCGAGGGCGGCGGCCGCACCGCCGATTCCGCCGCCGGCGATCAGGACCCGGGACGTTGACAATGACATTTCTGACTCCGATCTGAAGACGAGGATTGAGGGAGAACCGGTGACGGACCAGGGGTCACCGACGCTCAGGCGGCAACCGTGGACGTGGCGATGGCGGACGGCTGCGGGCCGCCCGCCGCGGAGACCGCGACGAGCACCACCGAGGCGATCAACGCGCCGACGCCGAAGAGTGGAGACAGGCCGTGGTGTGCCGCCGCGTCACGCGGGGCGTGGGTGCCGTGCGGTGAAGCGGTCATGACAATCACGGTGATGGACACCACAACCCCGTCGCAATACAGTTCTGCTATGCAGAAACGCGTGATCGAGCGGCCGTCGTACGTCATCACCTCCGTCGACAACGCCCTACGCCTGGTCGTGCTGCTCCGTGACGTGGGCGCGGTGCGACTGTCGGATGCGGCCGCCGAACTCGGGGTGGCCAACTCCACCGCCCACCGACTCCTCGCGATGCTCGTGTACCGCGGTTTCGCCGTACAGGACGAGCATCGCGTCTATCACCCCGGGCCGGCACTCGGAGCCGGACCGGCACGACGCGGCTGGACCCGCGACCTCACCGATCGCGCACGGCCCTACCTCGAGGCGCTGACCGCCCAGACCGGGGAGACCTCCAACCTGGTGATCCGGGTGGGCACCCAGGCGAGATTCCTCTACTCGGCCGAATCCGCCACCATCCTGCGGGTCGGTGACCGGCAGGGCCAGGTGCTCGACGCACACCGCACCGCGGGTGGCCGGGCCCTGCTCGCCGAACTCGACGACGCGGTGCTCACCCAGCTCTACCTGCTACCCGACGGTCAACAGCGGCGCGACGACGCCGATCCCCGGCTTCCGGCCGACGAGTTCGCCGCGTTCAGCACGTCGCTGCGCACGATCCGCGACTCCGGCGTAGGCATCAACTTGCAACTGTCGGAGAACGGGGTGTCGGCATTCGGCATGGCCATCCACAATCACCGGGGTCTGACCCTCGGCGCGATCACCGTCGCCGTCCCGTCCACCCGCTACGAGCAGCACGCCCGCGGGCCGCTGATCGGCCAGATGCGGCGATGTGCGCACGAGATCGAGATCGACGTCGCCGACCTCGAACCCTGACGCCGGGACCCACCCGACCATCACCCACGTTCTGCTATGCAGAAACTCCGAGATCTTCCGTCGCCCTGCCCCTACCGTCGAGAGCAGTGATCCATCCCATAGGCAGACGGAGAACGCGATGACCACCACCACCCCCGGCGGGACCGACACCGCCCATGGCAGCGCCCCCGAAGAGGACGCGGCCCTCGACGCCCTGTATTCCGACTTCAACGCCGCCAACCTGATCCCGCTGTGGACCCAGATCGGCGACCTGATGCCGATGTCGCCCGCGCCCCGGGCGATCCCCTATGTCTGGCGATGGGCCGAGCTCCTCCCCCTGGCCGAGCAGGCCGGCAAGCTGGTGCCCGTCGGCCGCGGCGGCGAACGCCGCGCGATCGCGCTGGCCAACCCCGGTCTCGGTGGACGCCCGTACGTCAGTCCCACTCTGTGGGCAGCCATCCAGTACCTCGGACCACGCGAGACCGCACCGGAGCACCGGCACAGCCAGAACGCCTTCCGCTTCGTCGTCGAGGGCGAGGGTGTGTGGACCGTGGTCAACGGCGACCCGGTCGCGATGCGCCGCGGCGACTTCCTGCTGACCCCCGGCTGGAACTTCCACGGCCACCACAACGAGACCGACCAGCCGATGGCCTGGATCGACGGCCTCGACATCCCGTTCAGCCACTACGCCGACACCGGCTTCTTCGAGTTCGGCTCCGACGGCGTCACCGACGAGTCGATGCCCGAGGTCTCGCGGTCCGAACGCCTGTGGTGCCACCCCGGCCTGCGTCCGCTGGTCGGGCTCGACGCCAAGGTCAGCTCGCCGATCGCGTGCTACCGCTGGGAGTACACCGACGCCGCGTTGCGTCAGCAGCTCGAGCTGGAGACCGAGGGCTACGCCTCGACCACCGAACCCGGCCATGCCGCCGTCCGCTACACCAACCCGACCACCGGGGGCGACGTCATGCCGACCATCCGCGCCGAGTTCCACCGGCTGCGTGCCGGCGCACAGACCGCCACCCGCCGCGACGTCGGCTCCACCGTCTTCCAGGTGTTCGACGGCGAAGGCGAGGTCACCATCGGCGACGACCGCCGCGAACTGTCCACCGGCGACCTCGTGGTCGTCCCCTCCTGGGTGCCCTGGTCGCTGGCCACCGATCCCGGCATCGACCTGTTCACCTTCTCCGACGCTCCGATCATGGAGCGCCTGCACTTCGATCGCACACAGATCCAGAAGTAGCCCACCCCATCACCCGCCCCGCCCACGATAAGGACCACCACCCGATGAAACTCACCACCCTCCGCCTCGCCGGCACCACCACAGCCGCCCGCGTCGACGAGACCACCGCAACCGTGATCGATGGCTACGCCGATCTGGGAGCCCTTCTCGCCCAAGACAACTGGCGTGACATCGCCGAGGCCGCCGACGGCACCACCGTCCCCCTCGCCGACGCCGACCACGCCCCGGTGATCCCCCGCCCCGGCAAGATGTTCTGCGTCGGACTGAACTACGCCTCGCACATCGTGGAGATGGGCCGCGACCTACCGGAGTACCCCACCCTGTTCCTCAAGGTCGCCGAGGCCCTCACGGGCCCGTACGACGACGTCGTCGTCCCCGAATACGCTGCCGCACAGCTCGATTGGGAGGCCGAACTGGCCGTCGTCATCGGCAAGCATGCCTACCAGGTCACCGCCGCCTCGGCTGCCGACCACATCGCCGGCTATTCGGTCATCAACGACTACACGATGCGTGACTACCAGTACCGCACCCTGCAGTGGGATCAGGGCAAGAACTTCGAGAAGACCAGCGGTTTCGGGCCGTGGCTCGACACCGACTACCAGCTCGGCAGCCGCATCGAGACCCGCCTCGAAGGCGAGGTCATGCAGGAGTCGACCACCGATGACCTGGTGTTCAAGCCCGCCGAACTCGTCGAATACATCTCGCACATCGTGACCCTCAACCCGGGCGACGTCATCATCACCGGCACCACCGGCGGCGTCGGCCACGCCCGCAAGCCGGCCCGCTACATCGGCGACGGCCAGACCGTCGAGGTCACCGTCGAGGGTCTCGGAACCGTCCGGAACAAGACCATTGTCAAGTAACGTCAGCGCGGTGAGTGCCGACATCGCGGGCTTCCACCAGCTCCCCATCGACGAGCAACTGGCCATCGCCCGCAACGGAACCGCGTACTTCGTGCAGCACCTGGCACGCGTCTCCGACGACGAGCTCGCCGGGCCGTCACTGCTTCCCGGCTGGTCACGCAAGCATCTCGTCGCGCACGTCGGCTACAACGCCGCAGCCCTGTGCAACCTGATGACCTGGGCCGCGACCGGAGTCGAGACACCGATGTATTCCTCGGCCACACAACGCAACACGGAGATCGAGGACGGATCGACGTTGGGCGCGCAGGCCTTGCGCAACCTCGTCGATCACACCGCGGCACGTCTCGACGAGGCATGGCGGCGGCTGCCCGCCGAGAAGTGGGAGGCGCAGGTCAAGACCATCCAGGGTCGCACGGTTCCGGCCGCGGAGACCGCGTGGATGCGCACCCGGGAGGTTTGGATTCACACCATCGATCTCGGCGCGGGTGGCTCCTTTGCCGACTTCCCCGAGGCCGTGCTGCTCGACCTGTTCGGCGACATCGCCGGCGCTTGGGCCCGCAAGGGCAGCGGTGCCGAACTCCGGCTGATCACACCGGCAGGCACCACCGACGTCGACCCGGATTTCGCCGGTGATCACACCGAGGTGCGCGGGGAGTTGTCGGCCGTCGTCGGCTGGATGGCCGGGCGCACCGTCGACGGCGTGCAGACGACCACGGAAGTCGCTGCGCCGCACTGGCTGTGAACCACCGACGCCAAGCCGGCTGAGCTACGAAAAGTGGGGGAAGAAATCTCTTCCCCCACTTTCTCAGATTCGCCGACGTCGAGCCGTCCGCTACCCCGCCAGCGCCGCCGCGAGGTTGATCCGCAACCAGCCGCCGTTGGCGCCACTCTGATCGAGGGGGTAGCCGGCCGGAATCGCGGTGCGACGCAAGATGTCCAGCCGCTGCGCGTCGGTCAGGTTCGGGTACCGGCCACGCAGAAGCGCGGCGGCCTGCGCCGGGATCGTATTGGTCTGATTCGGGTTGATCCGCGCGAAGCCCCAGGTCATCTGCTCATCGGCTTCGGCGACGGCGGCGGTGTCGCTCAGATACGGCGTGTCCGCGGCGACGGCCTGCGCGACGGAGGTGCCCAGCGCGGCGCTCAACCGCGTACGCAACTGGACCCCGGCGCTGTCAATGAGCCTCGCGAACGCCGGGTCGGCCAACCGCTCGGCGGCCACGGCGAGCCCCATGATCCGCCCGCCCATCACATCGAGCGGATAGTGCACACCGAGAACCATTCGGCCATACCCGATCTCACCGGATCGGGCGATGATCTGCGGTCCGAGTTCGGGCAGCCAGTAGGCCAGCAGCGCACCCATCCAGTAGCCCTGGCTGGCGTGGCCCGACGGGTACGATCCGTTGCTCGCGAGTTCGGGGTACAGATCCGAACCCGGCCGGTTGTAGCGCTTGATCCGTGTCGGTGCGACGACGAAGGGCCGCGGGTTGTTGTAGTACTGCTTCTCGATCAGGGTGGTCTGCAACGGAATCCCGGCACGCGCGGTGTCACCCTCGACCAACTGGGCCACCTCGGGGATCCGACCCTCGGTGAGCAGTTGACGGAAGGTCGCACCGACCTTGGCGCCCAACGCCTCCGACAGCGACACGATCCGATCGTCGTAGTTGATGGCCAGCGCGTCGGCCTGCTGCGCGGCGGTGGCGTGGTTGTTGATGGCGACGACCGTCGACAGGTTCTGACCGATGACCTCGGGGTGGTCGGCCTTCACCGACGCGAAGCCGTCGAGGATCGGGATGTAGGTTCCGCCGGGCGGGACGTCCGAGGCAAATGGGCCGACGAGTTGTGCGGTGGAGAAACCCGCCGGCGGAGCCGCCGGAGCAGGTGCGGCCTGCGCGGTACCCGCGCCGACGAGGGTGAGGACGACGACCAACGAGACCAGGACAGTACGGATACGCATCGACAGCGACGGGACATGCATGGGAAACACTCTCGCGCATGCACATACACTCGGGCAAGACGGACAGGTGGCCGGTGAGCAGAATCGCGGCCCCAGGCGGGTCCGTTCATCCGATGTTTGCCGTCCGGTCACCCCGGTCGGATCACTCACCCGAGATCGATGTCCCCGGCCTCGACGCGCTGCCAGATCTCGTCGGTCTTCTCGATGGGAGCAACCAGACGACATGACACCTCGACCCTGCATCGATGCCTCCCCGGTGGCCTCCGTCAACCATGCCGATCCCCCGTGAGGCCGGATCGGTCGGCCGGCCCGTCGCCGGCGTCAAGCGCAATGTCATCGGGCGAGGACGAGATCCGCGGCTCGCGAAGAATCGGCGGGCGGCCTACGAGTATCCGCGCATCATCCGGACCGTCGACGAACTGCCATCACCACGCCTGCCCGAGATCGGCGTGCTGCCGAATCCACGCGTGCATCGCAATGCCCGCTGCCACACCGGCATTGATGCTGCGAGTGGATCCGAACTGGGCGATCGACACCGTCAGGTCGGCCCGCGACTGTGCATCGGCGCTCACCCCGGGGCCTTCCTGCCCGAACAGCAGGACGCATTCGCGGGGCAGATCAGCGGTCTCGAGCGGCACCGCGCCGGGTGTGTTGTCGACGGCGACGATCGCCAGGCCACGCTCCCGAGCCCAGGTGATGAGGTCGGCGACGGTGTCGTGGTGTTCGAGATGCTGATAGCGATCGGTCACCATGGCGCCCCGGCGGTTCCAGCGTCGCCGTCCGACGATGTGCACCGCTGCGGCGGCAAAGGCGTTGGCGGTGCGCACCACCGTGCCGATGTTGGCGTCGTGGGCGAAGTTCTCGATCGCCACGTGGAACGGGTGGCGGCGGGCGTCGATGTCGGCGACGATTGCCTCCCGCGTCCAATAGCGGTAGGCGTCAACCACATTGCGGGTGTCACCGTCGGCAAGGAGTTCCCGGTCGTAGCGGGGATCGTCGGGGATCGGGCCGTCATGTTCGGCCGACCAGGGGCCCACCCCGACGGGTGGGGTCGACGCCGACTGCCATTCGGTGGGGCCGGGCTCACCCGGACCCGACGCCGTTTCCGGTGTCACCGACCTCAGGCGAGGCCGAGATCGGCCAGGCTGAGCAGTGAACGGTAGGGCACACCCAACGCCTCGATGACGGCATCGGCGCCGGTCGCGCGGTCGACCACCGTCGCCACGCCGACCACGGTCGCGCCGGCCTCACGGGCGGCCTCGACGGCCGTCGACGGTGACGCGCCGGTCGTGGAGGTGTCCTCGACGACGAGTACCCGCTTGCCGACGATGTCGGGTCCTTCGATCCGACGCTGCATACCGTGCGCCTTGGCGGCCTTGCGCACGACGAAGGCATCGATGGCGCGGCCCGGTGCGTGCATGATCGCGGTGGCCACGGGATCGGCACCCAGTGTCAGCCCGCCGACCGCGTCGAAATCCCAGTCGGCGGTCAGCTGCCGCATCAGGGTGCCGATCAGCGGGGACGCCTGATGATGCAGGGTCGCCCGGCGCAGATCGACGTAGTAGTCGGCTTCCTTACCCGAGGACAACGTCACCCGCCCGTGAACCACCGACAGGTCGGTGACCAGGGCGGCGAGAACGTCACGGTCGGCGGCGTCGACGGTGGGCTGGGGGGTGGGCGCAGACACGGGCGAACTCACTCTCTTGCTGAACTGATCGGGTCGCGACCGGAGATCACTGACGCCGGTGGCGGTTGCGTCGCACCGGCATCTCGCTGGGGCCGGTGCGCGTCGCGCGTGGGGCGATACGGGTCTCCGGTGCGGGTGGCTCGTCATCGAAGTCGAGGTCGGCGTCCACGGGATCGAAACCGGTGGGATCGAAGCCGGGATCGAGGTCGGCACCGACGTCGCGCCGGGCCCGACGCGGGGCCGGCGGGCGTTCGGCCGGACCGCCGCCCCGCGCCCCGTCGGGACGCTTGCTCAGCAGGGTGGGCGGCGCCGCCCCGTCGGCGCCGTCCTCGCGGGCCGCGGCCTCGAGGCGGGCGCGACGATTCTTGTCCCGCATGTGGTCGGTCTTCTCGTCGGCCAGCTCGGCCCGGGTCGGGCCGTGCGGATCCCGCGGGTCCGGCGCGTCCTGCGGTTCCCGCAGCGGCGGCAGCACCCGCAGCAGGTCGGCGAATCGACGCACGACCTCCAGGGCCGTGTCCAGTTCGGCCGGGTCATCGGTCAGCGGGATCGACCCCAGCGCCCAGTTCCCCTCGTTCCACAGCACCTCGACGTAGGTGGGTGCCTTGGTGGCCAGCGCGACCATGCGGCGGTCGCAGACGCGGCGCGCGGCGTCGAGGTTGTTGGAGAACATCACCCGCGATCCCATCGCGCCGAGCAGTTCGACGTCGTCCTCGGCGGGCGCGAGAACATCCTCGTGGCGCAGGTCGACGACAACGCTCGACGGCGTGGACCTTCGGACGGCGATCACCGTCGCGGTCTCGGCGAGGTCGAACACCACTGCCTCGGCGCCGCCGTAGTGCCCGTAGGCCACGTTCTGGACTGCGATGTGGCCGGGGACGTTCATGGTCGCGCGGCGGAACACCGTTCGCAGCTTGGAGTCGGATTCACGGAACTTGAAGTCGTGCTCGTCGCCCCAGATGGCGCGTTGATGCCGCGTGACCGAGGAACGCCGGCGATCCAGCCACAGCAGAAACACCGCACCGGCCAGTGCGATGGCGGCGATCACGAAGTAGACGATGGTGGTCATCGCGCTACAGAGTACTTCAGGCGGTCGGCGGACCGCCCGGCACGACGTATCCGCGCCCCTTGTCGACGACGTTGTTCAGCGTCGCCGACAGCTTCGCATCGGGGTCGTCGGCATATCGTCGCAGGTTGTCGAGGATTTGCGCGGCGATCACCTCCCGCCAGCCCGCGACGTCGCCGCTCATGTGCGCCGAGATGGACACGTTGTCCATGTCCCAGAGCGGGCTGTCGGCGGGCAGCGGTTCGGTGACGAACACATCGAGTGAGGCCGCGCCGATCTGCCCGGCGCGCAGCGCCTCGATCAGCGCGGCCTCGTCGACGAGTGCGCCGCGGCCGACGTTGACGAGGTGCGCGTCGGGACGCATCGCGGCCAGCACGTCGGCATCGATCATGTTCTCGGTCTCGGCGGTGAACGGAGCGATCACCACGACGGTGTCGAAGTCGCCCACGTAGTCGGCCAGCTGTGCGGACTCGCGCACCTCACCGAAGTCGGGGTCGCCGGTCCGGGCGCGGCGTCCGGCCCCGGTCACCTCGATGCCGACCGCCCGCAGCAACCGTGCGATCTCGCGGCCGATACCGCCGGTGCCGATGACCAGCGCGGAGCGACCGGCGGCCATCAGGGTTTCACGATGCTGCCACCGATGTTCCCGCTGCAGTTCCCTGGATTCGTGTAACCGCTTGTCGCGGGCCAGGATCGAGGCCAGGACGAACTCAGCGATGGGGCGGTCGAAGGCGCCGTGCGCATTGGTCACCACGACATCGGAGGCGACCAGATCGTCGAACAGCAACGAGTCCACTCCGGCCGCGCACACGTGTATCCACCGCAGCGAGTCGGCGGCGGCCCAGTTCTCGCGGAGCGCGCGGGAGAAGTAGTCCCAGAGCACGAGGGCGTCGGCGCCCGGCAAAGCAGTGCCCAGGTCGTCGGCGGTGGCGTGCCGGATGACGGCGAGTTTCTCCAGTTCGGCCAGGTTGGGAGGGGGTGGCGCATCGGGCGAACCGAGCAGGACCACCACCGGATCGGGTGCAGCCATGCGCCCCACGCTACCGGCCGCGGAGATCCCCCGTTCGGGTACATTGACAGAACATTGTCATATTGACAGCTTTCTGTCATTATGGAGGAGCGCCCACCTCAGAGATCGGAGCTCCCCGTGCCCACCGTCCACCTCGCCCTCTACGACACCCTGGCCGACTGGGAATACGGCTACGTCGCCGCCGGCATCAACAACCCTGAATTCCAGCTCACACCAGGCGAATTCCGGATCGTCACGGTCGGCGCGTCCACCGACCCGATCACAACGCTCGGTGGCATCCGGATGGTCCCGGACATCGCACTGCCCGAGGTCGACCCCACCGACAGCGCCATGCTGGTGCTGCCCGGCGCGCAAACCTGGGAGAGCGACAATGACGACTTCGTCGAAGCCGCACGGCGATGGGTCTCCGCCGACGTTCCCGTCGCCGGGATCTGCGGCGCCACCATCGGATTGGCACGCGGCGGACTCCTCGACGACCGCGCTCACACCTCCAACGCCGCCGAGCAGCTCGCGCCGACCGGATATCGAGGAGCCGGCCACTACGTCGACGCTCCCGCCGTCACCGGACGCGGCGTCATCACCGCGGCCGCCGTCGCGCCGGTGGAGTTCGCGCGAGAGATCTTCGCGCAGTTACGGATCTACGACGAAGCCGTCCTCGACGCCTGGTACCAGCTCTACGGCCACCGCGATCCGTCCGGCTTCTATCGGCTGGCGGGTCAGCAATGAGAGAGCAGCCTTCTCATCAGGAACTCTTGAGCCGGTCGGCACTGACGGCGTTCCGACTCAACGGCCAGTTCCTCGCTCTCGCCGAGGAACTGGCCCGCCCGGCCGGCCTGACCGCGACTCGGTGGCAGGTGCTCGGTGCCGTCCTGGAACGTCCGCTCACCGTGTCCGACATCGCCCGCGCCATGGGCATCACCCGTCAGAGCGTGCAGCGCACCGCCGACATCCTCGCCGCCGACGGCCTGATCGCGTACCGGGACAATCCCGCCCACGTTCGCGCCAAACTCGTCGCACCCACCGACGCCGGGATCGCCGCGGTACGACGGATCAACCCGCAGCACAGTGCCGCCGCAGACGCGCTCGCCGAGCGACTCGGCGAGCAACGATGGCAGGCCGCACTCGAAGCACTCGAAGCACTCTCGGCCGCGTTGACAGCGCCCTGAATCCCGCTGACAGCGCTCTCAATTCCGTTGACAGCGCCCTGAATCTCGTTGACAGCGCCCCGAAGCCGGATGCGTCGGTTCCCCAGGTGACGAGTGATCAGATCCGCACCGCGATCACGCACGTCTCATGACCGAGTTCGCGCGTCAGGTCGGCCACGAAGTCCTCGGACAGCGGCCACCACCACGTCCAGAACCTGATCGCGAACTCGCCGAGCGCCCACCGTTCGCCGTCGGCCCACTCCCAGTCACTCGTGCGCAGTACCGCACCACACCCGGGACAGGGCAGCGAGTCGACGGCTTCGGGCGATTCCAGCCACTCGGTGAACATCTCCGATGCCTGCGCAACCCAGTCGTCGAGGTCGACTTCGCAACCGCAGCGAGGGCACCGTGCTGCGGTCCCCACATTCTCACCCGGATGGAACACCCGGCGTTCGGTGACGAACTCGATGCCTTCGGCCTCCATGTCACAGCCCGGGTCAAGGTGCACCGTCGTTGCGGCGCCCGATCCGGGTAGCCAGAGCGCCCCGCCACCGAGCGCATCGGTCCGCTCGTCGACGATGACACCGCGGCCCAGGAGCCATTCCCGCATGCGTTCGTAGAGAGCCGCCACGTCACCCTCGCCCCCGACGTCGAGGTCCACGATGTCGACACTGGTATCACTCACCGGTCAATCCGATCACGGATCGGTCCTGCGCGCCCGACGCCGGATACACATCCGGGCGCCGTCAACGGAATCCGGGCGCCGTCAACGGAATCCGGGCGCCGTCAACGGAGATCAGAGTGATCACATCCGCACCGAGATCACGCACGTCTCATGACCGAGTTCGCGCGTCAGGTCGGCGACGAACTCCTCGGACAGCGGCTGCCACCAGTTCCAGAAGCTGATGGCGAACTCGCCGAGTGCCCAGCGTTCCCCGTCCACCCACTCCCAGTCACTCACGCGCAGGTCGGCACCGCACCGAGCGCACGGGAGAAGGTCGACACCATCGGAATCCCACCACTCGTTGAACACGTCCCAAGACCTGGCCTGCCAGGCGTCGCAGTCCTCCTCGCCACCGCAGCGCGGACACCGCGCGGCCCGCCCCACCAGCTCGACCGGGCTGAACACCTGCCGCGCGCTGACGAATTCGACACCCTCGGACCACATCTCACGACCCGGGTCGAGGTCGACGGTCGTCGTGGCGGCCGGTCCCGGCAGCCAGAGCACCCCGCCGCCGAGCGCACTGTCCCGCTCATCACGGATGACGCCGCGGTCCAGGAGCCACTCGCGCATCCGGTCGTGAACAGCCACGACGTCCACCTCACCCCGGACCTCGATGTCCACGATGTCGACCTTCGTATCACCCATGACCGCCATCTGATCACGCCGCACCTTCCCTCGAGCACGGCAGACGCGGTGTCTAATTGTTGACAATCCGACGATGAGGCCTCACGGTGGACCCATGACCGCCGTGGCACCCCGCACCCAGACCGCATCGTTGTCGCCGATCCTCAAACAGGCCACGCCGGTCGTGGTCGATCACGCGCAGGGTTCGTGGATTCACGGCACCGACGGCAGGGATTACCTCGACTTCACCACCGGAATCGGCGTGACCAGCACCGGACACTGCCACCCACGCGTCGTCGCCGCGGCACAAGCGCAGTGCGCCAAGGTGATTCACGCTCAGTACACGACGGTGATGCATACGCCGCTACTGGAACTCACCGAACGGCTCGGCGGAGTCCTCCCACCCGGACTCGACTCGGTCTTCTACGCCAACTCCGGCTCGGAGGCCGTCGAGGCCTCCATCCGCCTGGCCCGGATGGCCACCGGACGGCCCAACATCATCGTCTTCCAAGGCGGATTCCACGGACGCACCGTCGCCGCGGCCAGTCTGACCAGCGCCGGAACCCGATTCTCGGCCGGCTTCTCCCCGCTGATGGGCGGTGTGCACATGGCGCCCTTCCCCTACGCCTACCGATACGGGTGGGACGTCGAGACCACCGTCGACTTCGCGCTCGCCGAACTCGACTACCTGCTCACCTCGCACGTCGCCCCCAATGACACCGCCGCATTTCTCATCGAACCCGTCCTCGGCGACGGTGGCTACCTGCCCACCCCGCCTCGATTCCTGCACGGCCTGCGTGAACGTGCCGACGCACACGGCATCCTGCTGATCGTCGACGAGGTGCAGGCGGGCTTCGGCCGCACCGGCAGGTTCTGGGGACACCAGCACGCCGACGGCCTCATCCCCGACATCCTCATCACCGCCAAGGGACTCGCCTCCGGCTTCCCGATCTCGGCGATCGCCGCTCCCACCGAGGTGATGAGCAAGGCATGGCCGGGTTCGCAGGGTGGTACCTACGGCGGCAATGCGGTCGCCGCGGCAGCCGCCATCGCCACCCTCGACGTCATCGACGACGAAGGCCTCGTCGAGAACGCCCGGGTACGCGGGCAACAGTTGATCGACGGAATCCGGAGCGCCACCGCACCTTTCGACACTGTCGGTGACGTCCGCGGACTCGGACTGATGGTCGGGGTCGAGTTCGTCACCCGCGACGGGGAACGCACCGTCCCCGATCCGGCAGCCGCCCTGGCCGTCCAGCAGGCCACCACCGAACACGGCCTGCTCACCCTCACCTGCGGGCCGGCCGGCAACGTGGTCCGCCTGATCCCGGCGCTGGTGGTCACCGAGGACGAGATCGCCACCGGCGTCGACCGTTTCACCGCCGCACTGGAATCGGCGCTGGGCGCACGAGCGCTGGGCGGATGAGCTCGCCCGTCCTCGCCGACCTCGCCGCGCACGGTCTGTCCGTCGACGACTCATCACGCCGACGCGCCGAATACTCCTACGACGCCTCCAATTACCGTGTCCCACCCCTGGCGGTGGTGTTCCCCCGCAGCGCCGACGAGGTGGCGACCGTCGCGCTTCTGTGTCATCGCCACCGGGTCCCCATCGTCGCCCGCGGCGGCGGAACCTCCATGGCAGGCAACGCGATCGGCGCCGGGATCGTCCTCGACCTCTCGCGTCACCTGACCACGGTCAGCACGATCGACGCCGACGCACGCACCGCCACCGCCGACGCCGGCGTCATCCTCGCCGAACTCGCCACCGCGGTCGGACACGCCACCGACGGTGCCCTCACCTTCGCGCCCGATCCGTCGTCGGCGTCCCGGGCCACCATCGGCGGAGCGATCGGCAACGATGCCTGCGGCAACCACTCCGTCCGGTACGGACGTACCAGTGACCACGTGTTGTCACTGGACCTCGTCACCGCCGACGGCCTGCGGATCACCGCCACCCGAACGGGTTTGGCCGCCACCCGGCCCGGCGACGCCGCCGCCACGGCACGCGCCGCCGACCTCACCGAGTCGATGCGCGAGCTCATCGCACGCAATCTCGCACCCCTGCGCACCGAACTCGAGACCATCTCTCGACAGGTATCCGGATACCACCTCGCACACCTGTTGCCGGAGAACGGGTTCGACGTCGCCCGTGCACTCGTCGGCAGCGAGGGCGGCTGCGCAATCGTGGTGGCCGCCACCGTGCGACTCGTACCGGCCGCGACGTCGCAGCAATTACTCTGCGTCGGTTACCGTTCCGTCGCCGACGCCGCCCGCGACGTGCCGGCGATCCTGCCGTTCGAACCGTCCGCGATCGAGGGGATCGATCACGCCATCGTCACCACCATGGCGGCCCGACGCGGACCCGACACCATCACGGGTCTGCCCGACGGGCAGTCGTGGTTGTTCATCGACCTCGACGACCACAGTGCCCGGGCCATATCCGAACCCGATGTGGCGTCGACCAGCAAACGACTGCTCGAGCACCTCACCGCGCAGGGCCGGATGGTCGATGCCGTCCTCGTCGACGATCCGTTGACCCGAAAGTCCCTGTGGCGCATCCGCGAGGACGGAGCGGGATTGTCGGCGCGCCTGGTCACCGACAGCACAGCCGACAGCCCACCCGAGGACGACACCACCGCCGCAACGGCCTATGAATCCTGGCCCGGCTGGGAGGACGCGGCCGTCGCCCCCGACCGGCTCGCCGACTACCTCGTCGACTTCCAATCACTGCTCGACGAGTATCGCCTCACCGGGGTGATGTACGGCCACTTCGGCGCCGGCTGCATGCACGTGCGCATCACCTTCGACCTCCGTACCGCCGACGGGCGGGACACGATGCGCCGATTCTGCACGGCCGCAGCACGACTCGTCGTCGCCCATGGCGGTTCCCTGTCCGGCGAGCACGGTGACGGACGTGCCCGGTCCGAGTTGCTGCCCATCATGTACTCGCAGGCCATGCTCACCGCATTCGGTGAGTTCAAGAGGGTCTGGGACCCCGACGGCATCCTGAACCCCACGGCCATCGTCGATCCCGCGCCGATCACCGCGAATCTCGCGTTGGCCGACGTGAGCAATCGGCCGTGGTCGGACACCGACGACTCATCCACGCCGCCAACGACACTCGATCCCTTCATCCATGCCGTCCAGGGATGTATCGGCGTCGGACGGTGCCGCAGCTCCAGCGGCGGCGTGATGTGTCCGTCGTATCGGGCCACCCGCGACGAGAAGGACTCCACCCGCGGCCGGGCCCGGGTGCTCCAGGAGATGGTGCGCACCGCCCCCGACATCCAATCCGGTTGGCGGTCCGACGATGTGGCCGAGGCCCTCGACCTTTGCCTGTCCTGCAAGGCGTGCTCCTCGGACTGCCCGACCGGCGTCGACATGGCGTCCTACAAGTCGGAGTTCCTGCATCAGCACTACCGGAGACGACTGCGTCCCGCATCGCACTACTCGCTGGGATGGATGCCCGCGTGGCTTCCCGCCGCCACCGCGACCGCACCGATCATCAACCGCTTTCTGCACATTCGCCCGGTCCAGCGGGTCGCCTCACGGCTCGCCGGCGTCGATGCCCGCCGAGCCATGCCCGCATTCGCCACCCGACGCCGGGTGCGGGAATCCCTCGACGGATTGACCGCCCCGGACCCGCACAGCGACACCATCCTCCTCGTCGACACCTTCACCCGCGCATTCCGGCCGCAGGTGGCCGCCGCCACCGCCCGTCTCCTCTGCGCCACCGGCGACGCGGTGGGTACCCGCAGTGACGTCTGCTGCGGCCTGACCTGGATCTCCACCGGGCAGCTCACCCACGCCCGAAAGGTTCTCGCCCGCACCGCCGATGCCCTTGACGACGGTACCGACCGCCCCATCGTCGTACCCGAACCGAGTTGCGCCTCGGCACTGCGCACGGATCTCCCCGAACTCGTCGACTCCCCGGCCGCGCATCGGGTGGCGGCGCGGGTCCACAGCATCGCCGCATTCCTCCCGCGGTTGATCGAGGCGGGATTCACCCCCGAGGGCCTACCCGAGTCGGTGACGCTGCAGACCCACTGCCATGAGTACGCCACGTTCGGGGCGTCGACCGGCGCGGCCGCGCTGCGCAGCCTGGGTCTGACCGTCCACACCGCCGACGGATGCTGCGGCGTGGCGGGCAATTTCGGTTTCGAACGCGGCCACTACGAGGTCAGCCGCCAGGTGGCCGAGCAGGCCCTCGCACCGGCCTTGCGTACCGATCCACGAAACCCGGTGATCACCGACGGGTTCAGCTGTGCCATGGCCGTCGATCACCTCGCCGCCACCGATCCCCTGATCTCGGCCACCGGCACTCACCTCGCCGAGATCCTCGCGCCACCACCGAAAACCGTTGACAGCGCCCGATTCCCCGTTGACAGCGCCCGCGCACCCGTTGACAGCGCCCGATTCCCCGTTGACAGCGCCCACCCACCCCGGAGGCACCCATGACCACCACCGAATCCCGCACACACCCGGCGATCGACGGTATCCCCACCGATCTGCTGATCGACGGCCGGTCGACGCCCGCCGCGTCGGGTCGCCGATTCGACGTCGAGAATCCCGCCACCGGCGAGATCCTGACCACCGTCGCCGATGCCGACGCCGATGACGCGATGGTCGCCCTGCGAGCCGCGGCCGCACACCAGGCCCGGTGGGCGACGACGAGTCCCCGCCACCGCAGCGAAATCCTCTACCGCGCCTATCAACTCATCACCGACCGCGCCGACGAGTTCGCCGCGGTGATGACCGCCGAGATGGGTAAGCCCCTCGCCGAGGCCCGCGGTGAGGTAACCTACGCTGCGGAGTTCTTCCGGTGGTTCGCCGAAGAAGCGGTCCGTATCCCCGGCGATGCGACCACGACCGGTGACGGCGGCAACCGGATCGTCGTCACCCGACGTCCCGTCGGCCCGTGCGTGCTCATCACTCCCTGGAACTTCCCGCTCGCGATGGGAACCCGCAAGATCGGCCCGGCCATCGCCGCGGGATGCACGATGGTGTTCAAACCCGCCGAGCTCACGCCCCTCACCTCCCTCCTGCTCGCCGAGGTGCTGCGCGACGCCGGACTCCCCGACGGCGTTCTCAACGTCGTGACCACCACCGATCCCGCCGACGTCGTCGGCGCCTGGATGAGTTCGGGCCTGGCCCGCAAGGTCAGTTTCACCGGCTCCACCGAGGTCGGCAAACTCCTCATCGCGCAAGCCGCCGACCATGTGATGCGCACCTCGATGGAGTTGGGTGGCAACGCACCGTTCATCGTCTGCGATGACGCCGACATCGACCGCGCGCTCGACGCCGTGATGGTCGCCAAGATGCGCAACATGGGGCAGGCTTGCACCGCAGCCAATCGAATCTTCGTCCACCGCAGCATCTTCGACGAGTTCGCCGACGGACTCACCCAGCGAATGCGCGCCCTGACGATCGGCGACGGCGCCGCCGACGGCACGCAGGTGGGTCCACTGGTCGAAGCGAAGGCCGTTGCCAAGGTGGAGCGGCTCGTCACCGACGCGGTCGATCGTGGCGCCGAAATCCGTTGTGGCGGTATTCCTGTCGATGGTCCCGGACACTTCTATCCGCCGACCGTGCTGACCGGTGTGAGCGGCGACGCCGAGTTGATGCGCACCGAGATCTTCGGTCCGGTCGCGGCGCTGATCCCGTTCGACGGCGACGGCACCGACGCCGACGACACCGTGATCGGCATGGCCAATGCCACCCCGTGGGGTCTTGTCGGTTATGTCTGCTCCGCCGACGCCGACCGCCTCGCCGAGATTGCCGATGCGCTCGAAGTGGGTATGGTCGGACTGAATACCGGCCTCGTCTCCAACCCGGCCGCCCCGTTCGGGGGTGTCAAGCAGTCCGGGCTCGGCCGCGAGGGCGGTCGGCTCGGGATCGAAGAGTTCCTCGACGTCAAGTACACATCCACCCCGATACGGCAGAGGAAGCGTTAGGTGTATCTCGGAACCCAGCTGTTCACCGACAGTGAGTACGCCGACCGGCTGACCCGCGTGCGGGAACGTATGGATCAGCAGGGGCTCTCGGCACTCATCGTCACCGAACCGGCAAACCTCTTCTACCTCATCGGCTACAACGCGTGGTCCTTCTACACCCCGCAGATGCTCTTCGTACCCATCGAGGGCGACCTGGTGTTCTTCGCTCGCGAGATGGATGCCCATGGCGCTCATCGCACCACGTGGCTGCCGGAGGAGCAGATCGTCGGCTATCCGGAGAGCTACGTGCATCGCCCGCACGTGCATCCGTTCGACTGGGTGGCGTGGGCGTTGCGGCAGCGTCATCTGATCGCCCCGGCGTCGCGTGCCGGATCGGTTGGCCTGGAGATGGATTCGCACTACTTCACGCCCAAGGCGTACCGCGCGCTGTACAACGCGATCCCGGAGTGGAAACTCGTCGACGGCTTCGAACTGGTCAACTGGGTGCGATCGGTGAAGTCCGACGCGGAGATCCAGTTGATGCGGCAGGCCGGGATGGTGTGTTCGGAGGCGATGCGCGCCGCCATCGACACCGTCGACGTCGGGGTGCGGCAATGCGATGCGGCGGCGGCCATTTCGCAGGCACAGATCACCGGCACCGAGGACTTCGGCGGCGATTATCCGGCGATCGTCCCGATGATGCCGACCGGCGCCGCCGCCGACACCCCGCATCTCACCTGGCATCAGGGCACTTTCGCGAACAACGAGGCCGTCGTCATCGAACTCACCGGCGCACACAACCGGTATCACTGCCCGCTGGCCCGCACGGTCGCGCTCGGCACGCCGTCGAAGGATCTCGACTACGTCGCGCAGGCCACCGCCGAAGGCCTCAACAATGTCCTCGACGCCATCCGCCCCGGGGTGGCCACCCGGGAACTCGCCTCTACCTGGAACTGGACGCTGGCCAAGTACGGTCTCGAAAAGCCCTCTCGTCTCGGCTATTCCATCGGAATCGGGTATCCGCCGGATTGGGGTGAGCGCACCATCAGCATCCGCACCGAGGACGAGACGATCCTGGAGACCAACATGACCTTTCACATCATCTGCGGAATGTGGATGGAGAACTACGGTTTCGAGCTGTCGGAGTCGGTTCGGGTGAGCCCGACCGGGGTCGAGACGTTCACCAGCTTCCCCCGCGAACTCATCCAGAAGTGAGATGCCCCCATGACATTCACCGCACCAACCGCACCCACCATCCCCCTCGCCGGACGCGCCAAGGACCTCGTCGGGTCGATGATCGACTCGTCGACCTCCCTGCTGGCGGCGCAAACCCACGACATCGTCCGATTCGCGATGGGTTCCCCCGCCGACGAGGCCGTCCCGGCCGAGGAGTTCCGGCAGATCGCCGGTGAGATCCTGGACAATTCGTCCTTCACATACGGCGCCACCGAGGGTGAACCACGACTGCTGCAACTGCTCGTCGACTACCTCGCCACCACCCCGGATCCGTCGACGCATGACCGCCTCGTCATCACCACCGGCGGTATGCAAGGGCTCGACCTCGCGTCGAAACTCTTTGTCGATCCCGGTGATCTGGTCATCGTCGAGTCCCCCACCTACACCAACGGCAGCGCCACCGCCCTCTCCTACGGCGCGCAACTCCTCGAGGTGCCCGTCGACGACGACGGCATGCAGGTCGACACCCTGGTCGATCTCGTCGAACGCACGCGCCGGACACCGAAGGCCATCTACACCATCCCCACCTTCCAGAACCCGTCCGGCGTCACCCTGAGTGAGGAACGCCGGCGGGAACTGCTGCGCCTGGCCCATCGGTGGGGTGCGGTCATCATCGACGACGACCCGTACGGTCTGCTGCGCTTCTCCGGCGAGGACATCCCCACCTTCCAGACCCTCTCCCCCGGCGATCCGCTGGTGTTCTCGGTGCGCACGTTCTCCAAGATCCTCGCGCCCGGCTGGCGGGTCGGCTGGGTGGACGCCGATCCGTCGCTGCGCCAACTGCTCATCAACGGCAAGCAGGCGATGGACACCTGCACCAACGTCCCCAATCAGCACATCGTCGCCGAGTACATCGCCCGCGGCGGCCTACAGGATCATCTGGCCTCGCTGCGCACGCTGTACCGGGAACGCAAGGACGCGATGCTCTCCTCGATCGGCCGTCACCTCGGTGATCGCGTCACCACCACCAACCCGGACGGCGGGTTCTTTCTGTGGGTGACCCTCGGCGCGGAGTTCGCCGAGATCGATACCCGGGAGCTCTTCGAGGTGGCCCTCACCGACGGCGTCGCGTTCATCCCCGGCCCCGCGCTGTCCCCGAGCGGACGGTTCCGCAACGCGCTGCGACTCTGCTTCGCCTCGTCGACCCCCGAGCGTATCGAGGAGGGTATTCGGCGTCTGACGGGCACTCTTGAGAGGATGTCAGCACGACCCTGACTCCCGGGTTGTGTGACGAAGGGACCCGAGCGTGACCCCCAGCGAATCCGGTGCGGCAGCCACGTCGACGATGATCGACGTCGACGAGCTCATCGCACTGACCGTGGCGCTCGTCGGGGCACCCAGCGAGAATCCCGGTGGCACCGAGGCAGAGGCCGTCGGTGTGTTGGAAAAGGCTTGCCAGAAAGCCGGTTTCACCGTGTCGACGCAGGAGGTGGCACCCGGGCGCCCCAATCTCGTCGCCACGTTGCCGGGCGGCGACGGCCCCGGGTTGATGTTCCTCGGGCACTCCGACGTCGTCCCCGCCGGACCCGGGTGGTCCGGCGATCCGTACCGTGCCCGCGTCGTCGATGGCACGATCCTCGGACGCGGCAGCACAGACATGAAGGGCGGTCTGGCCGCGGTGGTGGCGGCCATGTCGGCACTGTCTCGCTCCGGCGCCATCTTGTCCGGGCCGGTGACGCTGGTCTGTACCGTCGACGAGGAGGAACACGGCGCCGGTGTCCGCGACTTCGTTCGGCGCCCATCCGGGGAGTACCTCGGCTGTGTGGTCGCCGAACCCACCGGCCTCACCGTGGTACGCGGTTGCCGCGGCGCCTCCTACATCGAGGTCGACATCACGGGTCGCGCAGCACATTCCGGCCGCCCCGATGACGGCGCCAGCGCCATCTACGCGGCCGCCGCCATCGTCGATCTCATCCGCGCCGATCATGTCGCGATGGTCGGGTCCGCGCAGGGCCTACTGGGTTCGGGTACATGGAATGTCGGCACTATCGCAGGCGGACAAGGTATTTCGGTGGTCGCCCCGATGGCGTCGCTCGGTATCGATCGGCGACTGATGCCCGACGAGGACGCCCACGACATCGCCGCCTGGCTGCGTACGCGTATTCACGACGCCGGCATCGATACCGGCGGTATCGGTGTCGAGGTCAAGGTGACGATGGAGATGCCGGGTTTCGAAACCCCCGCCGATCACCGCCTGGTGACCACCGCCGTCGACACGATGTCTGCCATCGGCGCCCCCACCACCGTAGGCGGCTGGACCGCCGCCTGCGACGGCGGATTCATCAGCCGCGACAAGGGTATTCCGGCAATCGTCTTCGGCCCGGGCGAGATCAACACCCAAGCCCACCAGCCCGACGAGATGGTCCGTATCGCCGACCTGCGCACGGCTGCAACGGCATACGCACTGATGGCGCAGGACCTACTCGGCTGAGACCGTCGGTCGAGTAGCCGCGAGGAACGAGGGCGTATCCGCCGGGCCGAGCTTGTCGAGGTCGAGACCACCCACCCCCGCTGGTCGAGGTGCGAGGAGCCCCCAGGGCGACGAGCCTCGAGACCACCGCAACCCGAAAACACAGCCAGCCCAAGACTTCCCAGCCCCAACCCACCAGGCCTCGACACGACCTCCGTTACGACGAAGCTCAACGCAAGGCTAACGCTCCGGTCAGCTCGACCAGCGGACATGGCTCACAACCAGCGGGCGGTCACCCCGCCGGCTGAGGACGCACCTACCGCCGACCGGAGAGCACCCCGGCGCCTTCCGACACCTCGAGATCTTCTGTGCGTTCCGGTATCTCGGTGCCGCGAATCGAGCAACCGGCGGTCTCCTTGAGGAAGACCAGCGCGACCATGCCGATGGCGCAGGCGCCCATCATGTACACCGCGGGGAACAGATTCCAGCCGGTCGAGTCGACCACCGCGTCGTTGACGAGTGGTGCGGTACCACCGAAAGCCGCGGTCGCGACGTTGTAGGAGATCGCGAATCCCGCATATCGCACCTGGGTGGGGAACATCGCCGGAAAGGTCGCCGAGATCGTCGACAGCTGCGGAATGTAGAGCAATCCGAGGATGACGAATCCGACGATGGCCCAGGCGAATCCCTGACCCATGAGCCAGTACAAGGGCAGCGACAGGACGAACAGTCCGATCAACGATCCCCACCACATGGGTTTGCGTCCGGTCGAATCCGACCAGGCACCGAAGAACGGGATCATCACCATCATCACCAGCTGGCCGATCAGCACGACCGTCGAACCCGACGACTCCGACAACCCGATCGTGCTCTTCAGATACGTCGGCTGATACGCGAGCAGCGTGTAGTTCACCACGTTGAGGGCAATCACCATGCCGAACATGATCAGAATCGGACGCCAGTAGTTGCTCAGCAGGTCCTTGAACCGGGTCCACGCCGTGCCGGTGATCTCGTTGTCCTGCTCGAGTTCCTGGAAGACGGGGGTGTCCTCCATCTGCGACCGCAGATACAGGCCGATCAGACCCATCGGCAGCGCGATGAGGAACGGGAGGCGCCAGCCCCACGTCTGCATCTGCTCGTCGCTGAGCAACACCTCCAGCAGCAGCACAAACGCGGTGCCCGCGGAGAATCCGGCGAGGGTGCCGAATTCGAGGAAGGAACCGAACCGGCCGCGCTTGCGGTCGGGCGCGTACTCGGCCATGAATGTGGCGGCGCCGCCGTATTCGCCGCCGGTGGAGAATCCCTGAATCACGCGCAGGGCGATCAGCAGGATCGGTGCCCAGACGCCGGCCACGGCATGTGTGGGCAGCACACCGATCAGGGCGGTGGCCAGTGAGATCAGAATGATCGTGATGGCCAGCACCGACTTTCGTCCGATGCGATCGCCGATCGGTCCCCAGATCATGCCGCCGAGGGGGCGGAGCACAAACGAGATCGCGAATCCGAGCATCGTGCCGATGGTGCCGAGATGGCCGGGAAAGAAGGCCTGGGTGAGATAGGTGGTGGTGGCGGCGTAGACGCCGTAGTCGTACCACTCGGTGGCGTTGCCGATCGCTGACGCCCCGATTGCCTTACGGAGCAGCGCTTTTCCTTCTCGCGACTCCGGATCGGGTGCGAGGTCCTCGAAGCTGGCCGAGGAGTTTGCCGTGGTCATCTGTGCCTCTCTGGTGGAGTCGGGGGCCAGTTGTTCTCGGGCTGACTCACATCGGTGGGCGATGATCTCGGACGTACCTCGGTCCTCGAGGGCGATGACCAACCGGTCTAGGAGACTTCTTCTCCTGCCGCGGCGTCACCGATCAAACGGTGCAGCCCGTCCCTCATGTGTTCGATCATCAGCACGTCGGCCGCCGGCGCATCTCCTGCCGCGATGGCGTCCACCAATGCCTGGTGTTCGTCGATTCGGTCCTTTCCCGAGGAGTACGTTCCCCGCATCGCCCGCAGGCACATCCGTGTCTCCACGAGAATCGTCTCGTGCAGGCGCGAAAGCCGCTGACTTCGAGCATGTTCCACCAACGTCTGGTGAAACACCATGTCGGCCTCGGCCATGTCGGGCCCGTTGGGGTCGTCGGCGTACTCGCGCATCAGTACGACCGCGTCGGACAGGGCCGCAATCGATTCCGGGTCGTCGTGTGCAATGACCTGCTCGATTGCCGCCCGCTCCACCGCGGTTCGCGCAATGTACATGTCCCGAATGTCGTCATCATCCATCGAGACGACGAACAGTCCGCGGTTGCGGTGACTCACCAGCAGACCTTCTGCGGTGAGGCGTTGCATCGCCTCGCGCAACGGACCGCGGCTGACCCCGAGATCGGCCGCCAGGCCTGATTCCGTCAGTTGCGAACCAGGCGGAAAACTACCGTCGGCGATGGCCTCATGCAACTTGCGGGCGATGATCGCCGGTGTCGATTCCTGCACGATCGGCGCCAACACCCGTGTGCGTCCCGAGGTCGAGTCACCCCGGCCTCGTGAGCGCGCATCCGCCATCTCTGCTCTACCTTCTTACTCTTCACCGGCCGCAATGTCAGCTTCGCGCTGGACATCCAACGCGAATCCCATCCTGACCAGCTACTTCACGCGTCGATCCGACAAGCCCACAACTCGCACTACCATTGTGCGATTGTTGACAATCTACTCGGATGTCGCGGCGCCTGGCAACCACACCGACGATTCATCCCCGCACGAATCGGTACCCCATCCCGGCCTCGGTCAGCAGATGCACGGGGTGACCGGGATCGTCCTCGAGTTTGCGGCGCAGACTCGCCAGATACACCCGCAGATAGTTGGACTGATTGAGATACGACGGCCCCCACACCGCGCCGAGAATGTCGCGCTGGGACACCAACTTTCCCTCGTTGCGCACCAACAACTCCAGAATTCCCCACTCGGTCGGCGTGAGATGCACCGGCTCGCCGGAACGCGTCACCTGTTTGGCGGTCAGGTCCACGACGAATCCACCGGCATCCACCACCGCCGAACCCGGGGTATCCGACACCGCGGCACCACGCCGGACCGCCGCACGCAGCCGCGCGAGAAACTCTTCCATCCCAAAGGGTTTGGTGACGTAGTCATCGGCACCGGCGTCGAGTGCGGCCACCTTGTCGACGGATTCGCCCCGCGCCGAGAGCACGATCACCGGAACGTTGGTCCACCCACGCAGCCCTTGCAGGACGGTGATGCCATCGATGTCGGGAAGTCCGAGATCCAGCACAACGACCTGCGGGTTGGTTTTCGCCGCGGCCGCCAGAGCCGACGCCCCGGTCGAGGCGGTGGTGACCTGAAAACCCCGCGCCGCCAGATTGATCCGCAATGCTCGCAACAACTGTGGCTCATCGTCGACGACGAGCACCCGCACCCCGTCACCCATCGACGACCTCCCCGACCCCGTCACCCTGCACCGCGACATCATCGTGCACCGCCTCGGAGGTCGGCAACGTGATCACCATCGTCGTCCCACCTCCCGGCGTGTCGACCACCGCCAGCGTGCCACCGATCGCCGAGACGAATCCGGCGGCCACCGACAATCCCAGGCCCACACCACCGTCGGCGCCATTGCGGTCACCGCCCTGGGTGAAGGGTGCGAACACCTGATCCCGGCGATCCGGTGGGATTCCCGCTCCGTGATCGATCACCCGGATCACCGTCTGTGACTCGCCACCCTCCGATACCTCCGGCGCCACCTCGACCTCCACCTCCCCCCCGCCGTGCCGCACCGCGTTGTCGATGAGGTTGGCCACCGCCCGCTCCAGCAATCCGCCGTCGGTATCGGCCCACACGGTGCCGAAGGTCATCCGCACCTCGGGATTGCCCGGTTCTCGCCGCGTCACGGTCGCGACAGCGCGATGAAGGACCTCCACCAGATAGGTCCGTCGACGCTGCGGCCGCACCGCTCCCGCAGCGAGCCGCGTGGAGTCCAGCAGGTTGCTGATCAGTGCCGCGAGCTGATCCACCGATTCTTCGATGGTGGCCAGCAGTTCGGCGGTGTCCTCGGGACCGAAGGTGACGTCGGTACTGCGCAGGCTCGACACCGCCGCCTTGGCACCGGCCAACGGTGTGCGCAGGTCATGACTCACCGCCGAGAGCAACGCCCGCCGCAACTCGTCGGTCTGCGCCAGCGCCCGCGCCTGGGCGGCCTGCGCCTCGAGGTCGCTGCGTCGCACCGCCGCGGCGGCCTGCGTTGCCACGGAGGTCAACACCCGACGGTCCCGCCCACCGACAGCCGGTCCGGCCAGCAACAACTCGAACTCCCCACCCGGTACCGGACACACCGTGTCGGCCTGCTCGGGACTCGTCGGCGGCCGCTCACCCACGGCCGCGGCCACCCGATGCGTCGTGGCGGACTCGGTGCGCACCACCGCGACCGCCCGCTGATCGTAGGTCTCGCGCACCTTCTCCAGCAGCCCGCCGACACCGGCACCACCGAGCACCGCATCACTGAACAGGGCCAGCAGTTCCGCGTCACGACCCGCCCGCTGCGCCTGCACCCTCCGCACGGTGGCCGAATCCACCAGCACCGCAACCGCAATGGCCACCACCAGCAACACCAGAATGGTGATCATGTTGTCGGGTTCGGCGATGGTGAAGGTGAACCGCGGATCGGTGAAGAAGTAGTTGAGCAGCAGACCCGACACCACCGCCGACAACGCCGCAGGCCCGACACCGCCGAGCATCGACACCGCCAGCACCGCCACGAAGAACAGTGCCGATTCCGACGCGAAGCCCAACCACCGATCCAGAAATGCGAGTACCCCGGTCATCACGAGCGGAATGACCAGTGCCGCCAACCAACTCAGCGGCCGATGAAACCGGGTGTCGCGGATGTCGAGTCGCGACCTGCGCCGGGTCTCGTCGTGGGTCACCATGTGCACATCGATGCGCCCGCTGGAACTGACGACGGTGGCGCCGACGCCCTCGTCGAAGATCCGTTTCCAGCGCGGTCGCCGGGATGTCCCCAGCACCAACTGGGTGGCGTTGACCCCGCGCGCGAAGTCGAGCAGCGTCGACGGGATGTCGTCGCCGACGACGGTGTGGATGCGCGCCTTGAATCCCGCTGCGAGGTCGCGCAATTCGTTCAGATCCGCGGCGCCGGACAGGCCGTCCCCACGAATCACGTGGACCGCCACCAACTCCGCACTCGACCGCGACGCGATCCGGCTGGCCCGCCGCAGCAGGGTGGCCGATTCCGGCCCACCGGTGATGGCCACGACGACCCGTTCGCGTGCCTCCCAGGTATCGGTGATGGCATGTGCCGCACGGTAGTCGGCCAGGTTGTCGTCGACCTGATCGGCCAGCCACAGCAGCGCGAGTTCCCGCAACGCCGTCAGGTTGCCCTGCCGGAAGTAGTTGGTGAGTGCGCCGTCGATCCGTCCGGCGGCATACACCTTGCCCGCGGTGAGCCGTTGCCGCAACGCTTCCGGGGCGATGTCGACGAGCTCGATCTGATCGGCGGCGCGCACCACGTCGTCGGGAACCGTCTCGCGTTGCACCACGCCGGTGATCTGTTCGACGACGTCGTTGAGGCTTTCCAGGTGCTGGATGTTGACGGTGGTCAGCACGTCGATCCCGGCGTCGCGCAGATCCTCGATGTCCTGCCGGCGTTTGGCGTTGACCGAACCGGGCGCATTGGTGTGCGCCAGCTCGTCGACCAGTGCCACCTGCGGACGACGCGCCAGCACCGCGGCGAGATCCATCTCCGACAGGGTGGTGCCCCGATGGGTGACTTCGTGGCGCGGGACGACCTCCAGTCCGTCGACCATGGCCGCGGTGGCCGCCCGGCCGTGCGTCTCGACCACGGCGACCACCACGTCGACACCCTCGTCGACCAACCCGCGTGCCCCGGCGAGCATTTCGTAGGTCTTGCCGACACCGGGGGCGCACCCGAGGAAGACCTCGAGGCGCCCTCGGCCCTCACCTGCGATGACCATCCTCGAAGTCTATCCGCAGACGGTGTGCCCCAACGCGAGGTTCACCTCGAGGACGTTGACGCGCGGCTGCCCGAGGTATCCCCATTGCCTGCCCTCGGTGTAGCGGTCGACGATCTCGCGCACCTGCGCCTCGGAGCGATCACTGTTGCGGGCGATCCGCGGGATCTGCAGCGCCGCATACTCGGGGCTGATGTGCGGATCGAGTCCGGAACCGGATCCGGTGACCGCATCCACCGGAACCTGCTCGGGGGCAACATCTTCGCGCTGCGCGATCACAGTGCGTCGGGCCTCGATGTTGCGCGCCAGCGTCTCGCTGTTGGGTCCCTGGTTGGATGCCGCCGACGCCGACGGGTCACCGGTGGCCATCGGGTCATCGGCCGAACCCAGCACGCGGGCATGTAGATACGAATCCGGTTGTCCCGCAGGCACCTGCGGGTCGACACCGATCAGCGTCGAACCCGCCGGACATCCACGCGCGTCGGTGACCTGCGATCCCTCGGCCGACGACGAGTCGATCCGCGAGGCCGCCCACACGACCGCCGGATACCCCACGCCCAGGATTGCGGTGAGCGCGGCCAGGATCAGCACCGCGGCACTACATTGCCGGGCGAACCCGGTGATGATTGTCTTCATGTTCCTTACCCCATTCCCGGGATGAAACGCACGACGAGGTCGATCAGCCAGATCCCCACGAACGGGGTGATCACACCGCCGACGCCGTACACGAGCAGATTGCGTCCGAGCAGCCGCGACGCCGAACTGGGCCGGTACCGGACTCCCCGCAACGACAGCGGGATGAGCGCCACGATGATCAACGCGTTGAACACGACCGCGGAGACGATGGCCGACTGCGCCGAATGCAACCGCATGATGTTGAGCGAGTCGAGTTGCGGATAGATGCCGACGAACAGTGCAGGCAGGATCGCGAAGTACTTGGCGAGGTCATTGGCCAGCGAGAACGTCGTCAACGCCCCACGGGTGATGAGCAGTTGCTTGCCGACGGCCACCACCTCGATGAGCTTGGTCGGGTCGGAATCGAGGTCGACCATGTTGCCGGCCTCCTTGGCCGCCGACGTCCCGGTGTTCATCGCGACCCCCACATCCGCCTGTGCCAGCGCCGGTGCGTCGTTGGTGCCGTCGCCGGTCATCGCGACGAGCCGCCCACCGGCCTGCTCGGACCGGATCAGCGCCAGCTTGTTCTCCGGGGTCGCCTCCGCGACGAAGTCGTCGACGCCGGCCTCGGCGGCGATGGCCTGCGCCGTCAGCGGATTGTCGCCGGTCACCATCACCGTGCGGATACCCATCGCCCGCAACTGCGCAAACCGCTGCGCCATACCGGGTTTGACCACGTCGGAGAGCTGGATGACACCCAGCACGCGCGGTTCGCAGTCGGCGGCACGCTGTGCGACCACCAACGGAGTGGCCCCCGCGCTGGACACCGACGTCACCGTCGCCGACACCTCCGGCGCCACCGCGCCACCGTGCTCGGCCACCCAGCGCGTCACCGCGTCGGCGGCACCCTTGCGGTACTCGACGATGCCGCCACCGTCGTCGGCCGGCAGATGAAGATCGATTCCGCTCATCCGTGTCTCCGCGGTGAACGGCACGACCTCGAAGCTCGGATGGTCGCGACGCCGCCCGGCCGCGATGGTCCCCGCGTCCAAGGTGTCCACCCCGTACACGCCGACACACAGTTCGACGATGCTGCGTCCCTCCGGGGTGTCGTCGGCGATGCTGCAGCGGTAGGCGACCTCGGCGAGCTCCGGTGTCGAGACACCGGGTGCCGCATGCAGTTCGGTGGCGCGCCGATTGCCGTAGGTGATGGTGCCGGTCTTGTCCAGCAGCAGGGTGTCGATGTCACCGGCGGCCTCCACCGCCCGGCCGGACATGGCCAGGACGTTGCGCTGCACGAGCCGATCCATGCCGGCGATGCCGATCGAACTGAGCAGTGCCCCGATGGTTGTCGGAATCAGGCAGACCAGCAGCGCGATCAGCTTGACCGGGTCGGGCGACTGCCCGGCGTACTGCTGCATGGGACCGACGGCGACGACGGCGAGCAGGAAGATGATGGTGAGGCTTGCCAGCAGGATGTCCAGGGCGATCTCGTTGGGCGTCTTCTTACGTGCGGCGCCCTCGACCAGCGAGATCATCCGGTCGACGAAGGTCTGTCCGGGTTCGGCGGTGATCTCCACGACGATACGGTCCGACAGCACGACGGTACCGCCGGTCACGGCACAACGGTCACCTCCGGATTCCCGCACCACCGGAGCAGATTCGCCGGTGATGGCCGACTCATCCACCGTCGCAATACCCTCGACGACGTCGCCGTCACCGGCGATGACCTCACCGGCCTCGACGACGATGCGGTCACCGACACGCAGGGCGCTGCCGGCCACCGTGTCGATCGCACCGCTGGTTGAGATTCGGCGCGCCATGGTGTCCTGCTTCACCTTTCGCAGGCTGTCGGCCTGCGCGCGACCGCGGCCTTCGGCGACGGCCTCGGCGAGATTGGCGAACAGGACGGTGAACCACAGCCACGCGGTGATCAGCCAGGCGAACCACGACGGCTGCCAGATCGCGAGCAGCGTGGTCACGATCGACCCCAGATAGACCACGAACATCACCGGATTACGTGCCTGCGCACGAGGATTCAGCTTCCGCGCCGCCTGCGGCAACGAGGTGATCAGCGACCGGGCGTCAAACGCACCCTGCGTCACCAACCCCGGCTCGTCCGGGCCGTCCCCGACGGGAGGTGATATCTCGGAATCGAGAGTCTTGTCGGTCAGATCAACGCTCACAGGAGTGCCTCCGCGATGGGTCCCAGCGCCATGGCCGGGAAGAAGGTGAGTCCGGCGACGAGCAACGTCGTGCCGAGCAACAGCGCACCGAACAGCACGCCGTGGGTGGGCAGGGTCGACGCGTTCTTCTCCACCGCAACCCTTTCCGCGACAGCAACGCCGCCGCCGCCCCCCGTCGACTGGGCGCTCTTTTCCGTCGACTGGGCGCTCTTTTCCGTCGAGTGGGCACCCTTTTCCGTCGAGTGGGCGCCCTTTTCCGTCGAGTGGGCACCCATTCCCGTCGAGTGGGCGCCCTTTTCCGTCGACTGGGCGACCCGCCCCTTCTGTCCGGCGAACAATCCGGCGAGAGCGAGGACGAACACGATGGGCAGGAAACGACCCAGCAGCATCGCGAGTCCGAGCGAGGTCTGGAACCAGTCGCTGGTCACCGTCAATCCGCCGAAGGCACTGCCGTTGTTGTTCGCGGCCGAGGCGTAGGCGTAGAGCACCTCGCTGAACCCGTGGATGGACCCCGGCGATCCGGGATCCCCACCGTTGCCCTGGGCGTCGAGTGTCGCTCCCATGACGACGCTGATACCCGTGCCGGTCAACACCAGGGCCGGCATGACGAGGATGTACAACGCGGCCATCGTGATCTCGTTCTGCCCGACCTTCTTTCCGAGGAACTCCGGCGAACGCCCGACCAGCAATCCGCCGACGAACACGGTGATGACCGAGAGGATCAGCAAGCCGTAGAGGCCCGAACCGACACCGCCGGGCGCGACCTCGCCGAGCAGCATGTTCCAGATGAGGGCACCTCCGCCACCGGCGGAGAAGCTGTCGTGGGCGCCATCGACGGCGCCGGTGGAGGTTCCCGTCGTCGACACCGCGAACAGTGCCGAGGCCGGTATCCCGAATCGTTGTTCCTTGCCTTCCATCATCGCGCCGGCCAGGTTCGCGGCCACACCATTCGGGTGCGTCTCGAACCACCACACGACGGCGAGCATCCCCGCCCAGATGGAGCCCATGACGGCCACCAGGGTCAGGCCCTGACGACGATCACCGACCAGCGTTCCGTAGGTCCGGGTCAGACACACCGGGATGAGCAGAAGCGCAATGATCTCAACGACATTGGACAACGGTGTCGGATTCTCGAAGGGATGCGCGGAGTTCGCCGACAGGCTTCCACCGCCATTGGTGCCGAGTTCCTTGATCGCCTCCTGAGAAGCGAACGGCCCGACCAGGCTGCGCGACGATTCGCCGCCGAACACCGAGAACCCGAATCCGCTGTGCAACGACTGCACGACGCCCTGGGTCAACAGGATGAATGCGACAATCACCGCCAGCGGCAACAGGATTCGCAGATTTCCGCGCACCAGATCGACCCAGAAGTTGCCGATCTGCCCGGTTCCCCGCCGGTTCACCAACCCGCGGATCAACGCCACCGCGACGGCCATCCCGACCGCGGCGGAGACGAAGTTCTGCACCGCCAGGCCGAGCATCTGCGTCAGATTGCTCATCACCACCTCCGGCGAGTACGACTGCCAGTTGGTGTTGGTGACAAAGGAGATCGCGGTGTTGAACGCGATCGACGGGTCGACGCCGGGTTTACCGTCCGACCATGGCAGCACTGTCTGCAGACGCTGCAGCAGGTACAGGAAGAGGAACGAGATCAGCGAAAAGGCCAGCACCGCAAGGGTGTAGCCCTTCCATGTCTGCGACTGACGCGGGTCGACGCGGGCGATCCGGTACATACCACGCTCGACGGCGAGGTCCCGATCGGATCGGTAGACGCGTGCCATGTAGTCGCCCAGCGGAATGTAGGCGGCCGCCAGGACGAGGACGACGGTGGCCACCTGTGCCACCGCAGCTGCAGTTGGGTTCACGGCCGATCAGAACCTTTCCGGGAAGATCAGGGCGCACAGCAGGTACACCACGACCATCGCCGACAGCGCCAGCAGGACAACCGTCTCGACGCCGTCCGCGGTCATCGACGTGTCCTGGTGTCGACGCCCTGGACCACCAGGACGCACAGGGCGAAGCCCACCACCGCGGCGAGCACATACAGGCCATCGGCCATGACGCAAACTCCTCACAGACATTCCTCACGCGACCCGGTGGGATCACGCACCCAGCGATGATGCGGCCGCGCGCCGCGCGTCGGAAGACCTCTTAACGAGATCCATACGCGATCCGACGACTTGTTGACGCCCCTTTCGCGGGCGCCTCCGCGGGCACCTGCGCCCGTCAAGAAGTCGTCAAGAATTCGGTTGCCGGCGTTGAGATCTGGTCAGGAACACGCCGGGGTGGCCGAAGCCGGACTACTCCGGATGACATGAGTGAGATCGAGTGCCGCCGACCCGTCGTCGCGGGCGACGCGGTCTGGGGATACGTGCAGGTCGGATACGCCCGTCAGTGGGTTCGGCATCGCCTGGTGATCTATCCGCCCGGGACCAGTCCGGAGCAACTGCGATGGTTGCGGTTGTGGCGGTGGGTGCCCGCGGTGGTGGCGCTGGCGCTGATCGCCGGCATCTGCGCGGCAGCCAAGTCCGGTGTGCATGCCGCGATCGGGGTGGCCGTCGGCGCCGCGGTGGCGGTGGCCGTCGTGGTTCCGATTCAACGACGCACGGCGACCTGCCGGCATCGCATGTGCATCCTCGAATCGTGGTCGGGGCCGGGACAGGGTCTGGAGGACCTGGTCACGCGACGCATCATCGAGAAGGCTGCCGGCGAGCTACGCACCGCCGATCGCGAGGTGGCCGCCGGGCGGATGACGCCGGTCGACCACGAGGCGATCTGGGCACGGTGCCACGAGCAGATCGCCACTGCCCGGCACCGGGTGACGGCGAAGGTCTGATTCCCCTGGCCCGCGCGGCGCTGGTTCGTCAGCCGGCGGCCGGCGTGATTCGCACACCGATCGTGCCGTCCTTGCCGCGTCGCAGCAGGCTGGCCTTGATCGTGAGCCACCCGAGAATTCCGTACTTGCCGGAGATGAGTGCGCGGGCCCTCTCGGTGCCCGCGGCATCGAGGACCTCGGCGGTGCCGTTCACCGGTTGACCGATCAGTTTCCGGCCACGCGCATCGCATCCCTGCACGATCACACTCGGGTTGTTGCGGATGCGTTTGACCTTCCACGAGTCGGTCACCGTCCACATGTAGAGATTGTCTCCGTCGGAGGCTGCCCACAGTGGTGACGCCACGGCGTTGCCGTTCTTGCGGAACGTCGTGAGCTGCACATACTTCGCATCGGTCGCGGCATCGAAGGGTGGGGTCGGATCGCCTGGCGTCACGACGACCAGCCTACTGACCCGCGGACTGCACCATCGCCGGTTGCGCCGACCCACCTTCGTTATCAATCCGTGATCATCGTTGCTATCGCGTCGCGGTTTCGTGCTGAACAGTAATCCGCCCGGTGTCGGCGCCTAGCGTCGTAGACACCGGGTCAGCCTCCCAGTCGGCATCACGCCACTGCAGCGGCAACACCGACCAGCCGCTCACGAGGGAGACCGACTCATGCGAACCCAACTCGATGACATCGACATCCTCCTCACCCGGACCGCCGGCGGCGATCACGCGGCGTTCGCCGACCTCTATGACCTCACCAGTTCCCGGGTGTACGGCATGGTGCTGCGCGTCCTACGCGACCCGGGCCACAGCGAGGAGGTCACCCAGGAGGTGTACCTCGCGGTCTGGCGGTCGTCCGCGTCGTTCGACGCCGAGCAGGGATCGGCGATCAGCTGGCTGATGACCCTGGCCCATCGTCGGGCGGTGGACCGGGTGCGTTCGGAGGCCGCGTCCAAGCGGCGCACCCTCACCTACGGCACCACCGAGCACGCCGACCGAGCCGACCGCGACGTCGTCATCGAGTTGTCCGAGCGCAGGGAACTCGCTCGCACGATCCGTTCGGTCCTCGGCCTGCTCACTCCCCTGCAGCGGGAGGCCATCGAGTTGGCGTACTTCCAGGGCCTCACCTACCGCGAGGTCGCCGACCACCTCGGCGTCGCCCTACCGACGGTGAAATCACGAATCCGCCAGGGCCTCAAGCGGCTTGCACCGCAGGTCACCGATCTCGCTGCGTGATCAGAACGGGCAACCCGACGACTTCCTGGTCGCCTTCTCCGTCGTTGCCTTTCGGGCCGATTTCCGGCTCGTCAGGCGTGCGATGGTCCGCAGGCCACCGCCGTCCTTGACGGGCAGGTCGGAGACGCGCAGCTTGCCCAGGACGGGGACGTCGAGGCGGCGCCGGATCCGGTAGTCGATCATGTACGACCAGACGAGTCCCAGCGCCAGGTAGCGTCCCCCGAGCTGATCGAACGTTCGCATCCGGCGCAGGGTGCGATCGAACTTCTTCTGAGCGCCTTCCGACCACTCCCAGCCCATCAGTTCGCGGAACTCGGGCGGGAGATTTCCCTTGGTCATGAACTCGAAGTGATTGCCCAGGATCGCCGGGAACGCCTTGCCCACGGGTCCCCACGCCTCCAGGACGAACTCGAGGTTCGACAGCGTCTCGAAGTCCTGACGCACCGCCGGCGCGATAGAGAGGTTCGGCACCACGGTGTCCCAGTACTCGGTGAACTCCGCCCAGCTCTGCGGCCATTGCGACGGCCGCACATTGACACCGGTGGCCAGCGGTTCGGCGGCGCGCGTCAGCACGTCGAGATCGGCCTCGGGCAGCTCGCCGTAAAGCAGCTGGTATTGATCGAGGTAGAAGCGGAACAGGCAGGCGGCCACCCACAGTTGCAGTTCGGGGCTGTTGCCGCTGTACCGCACCGGGCTCTCCGGAGTCGACACCACCGGCGTGTGCATCTCGACGATGTGCTTACGCAGGTCGTCCTTTTCCTCCTGGGTGCCCAGCAGCGCGACGGACAGGTAGGTGCCGGTGGTGCGCGAGCGCTTCATCGGATATCGCCGCGGACTGCCCGATGCGACTCGACTCTCGTTGACTCCGTGGCCGACGGGAGGCAACGACAGTTGCATGATGATGTTGGCCACGCCACTGGTCAGACCGACAACCGTGATGAGCTCCACCATGGTGGTCGGATGCCGACGGCCGTGCGGCAGCGGCAGATACGGGCGTTTGGGCGTGTGAACGTGTCCCCGTGCCGCACGAACAACCGGAGCCATCGTATGCGTCGCCATCTTGCGACCCCCTTTTCTGATAACGATCGTTTCCAGATCGAATCTAGGCCCGCTCTGTGACGTGGTCAACACCTCGTGGCCAAACCGGGACCATAGGCCCGGCCGAAACGAGATGATCGCTTCGCCCCGCTACGGCCGCGGGTGAGCCGCGATCGCGGCCGCGACCGTCGGCCTGATCACGCACTCATGGGCGTGATCGTTGACGAAGCCGGCGGCCTGCATGAGCGCGAACATCGTCGTCGGCCCGACGAACCGCCAGCCGCGCTTCTTCAGATCCGTCGACAGGGCCGTGGACTCGGGCGAGGTGGTCATCGACCCCGGCTCGTGATCGTCACCGGGCGCGTACTCCCAGAAGAACGCCTCCAGTGATCCGCGCTCGTCGATGAGCCCTTCGGCGTGGCGGGCATTGTTGATGGCCGCCTCGATCTTGCCGCGGTGCCGGATGATGCCGGCATCACCCAGCAGGCGCGCGACATCGGCGTCGGTGAACCGCGCCACCGTGGGAATGTCGAAGCCACTGAACGCTTTTCGGAAGTTCTCCCGTTTGTTCAGGATGGTGCGCCAACTCAGCCCCGACTGGAAACCCTCGAGACAGACCCGTTCGAACAGGGCGGTGTCACCCGAGAGCGGGAATCCCCACTCGGTGTCGTGATAGGTCGTCTCGGGTTCGACCGCCGCCCATACACACCGCGCCCTGCCGTCATCGCCGACGATCACATCCGTCATCGCTACCTCCCTCGGATTGGCCACGACGTTACCCACCGGCACCGACAGTCCCGGTCCGCCGCCGGCCGAGCCCGACCATCCCCACCCCGATCCACCCCGACGACCCCCACCGCCGGTCGAGCCCGACACCCCACCGCCGATCCACCCGATGCCCCCACCGCCGGTCGAGCCCGACGAAGCGAAGCTGAGGAGGCGTCGAGACCAGGTGACACGACAACGACAACCGACCCCGGCCCAACCGCCCCGATCACCACCACTCCACCCGTCGCGGCGTTATCATTTTTTCCCGAAGGGATACGACATGAAGCACTCACTTTCCCGCGCCGTGGCCGTCGCCGGCGCCGTACTCGCGATCAGCATCGGCGCTGCGCCCACCGCGTCCGCTTACCCTGTCGGCCCCAATCACATCGAGGGACCGTGCAAGGGCGTACGGCCCTCGCAGTGCCCGATGCAGCCGTCACCGGATGGCCTCACCTGGTCGTTCCACGGTGATGCGTGGAATTACGACAAGACCGGCCGATTCGTGTGCATGTCGAGCACGTTTTATTGCGCACCGCTGATGGTGGTGGTGCGGGCGCTGCCGCCGGTCAACATCGGCGGGATCATCCATCCCGGCTGACATCCTCGGCCGTTCGGCACCAGAAAAGAACTGAGCCGCAAGGCCCCCTGTCGGGAAACCTTGCGGCTCAGTCACATTGCTCAGATCAGCCGAGCACCAGGCCTTCGCCGTCGGCGGAGACGTTCACCGGCACGACGTCGCCGTCGCGGATGTCGCCGGCCAGCAGTGCCTTGGCGAGCTGGTCGCCGATGGCCTGCTGCACGAGCCGCCGCAGCGGACGTGCGCCGTAGAGCGGATCGAATCCCCGCTCCGCCAGCCATTCCTTGGCCTTGGGCGTGACCTCGAGTTCGAGGCGACGCTGGGCCAGCCGCTTCTGCAGTTGTGCCAGCTGGATGTCGACGATGGACACCAGTTCCTCCGGGCTGAGAGCCTGGAAGATCACCACGTCGTCGAGTCGGTTGATGAACTCCGGCTTGAAGGCCGCGCGCACCGCCGCCATCACCTGCTCCTCGTTGCCACCGGAACCGAGGTTCGAGGTGAGGATGAGGATGGTGTTGCGGAAGTCCACGGTACGGCCCTGGCCGTCGGTCAGGCGTCCCTCGTCGAGAACCTGCAGCAGTATGTCGAAGACGTCCGGGTGGGCCTTTTCGACCTCGTCGAAGAGCACCACCGTGTACGGGCGACGACGCACCGCCTCGGTCAGCTGACCGCCCTGCTCGTAGCCGACGTACCCCGGAGGGGCACCGACAAGCCGTGCGACGGCGTGCTTTTCGCCGTACTCACTCATGTCGATACGCACCATCGCGCGTTCGTCGTCGAACAGGAACTCCGCCAATGCCTTGGCGAGCTCGGTCTTGCCGACACCGGTCGGCCCGAGGAACAGGAACGATCCGAGTGGCCGGTTGGGATCGGCGACACCGGCACGGGCTCGCCGTACCGCGTCCGACACCGCGACCACGGCGTCGGTCTGGCCGATGACCCGGTGACCCAGTTCCTCTTCCATCCGAAGCAGTTTCGCAGTCTCGCCCTCCAGCATCTTGCCGGCGGGGATACCCGTCCACGCCGACACGACCTGTGCGACGTCGTCGGGTCCGACCTCCTCCTGCAACATCACGTCACCGTCGGGATCGGTGCCGCTCTTCTCGATCGCGGCCTCGAGTTCCTTCTCCAGACCGGGGATCTTGCCGTAGCGCAGCTCGGCGGCCCGTCCCAGATCACCGTCACGCTCGGCGCGATCGGCTTCTCCGCGAAGGCGTTCCAGCTCTTCCTTGGTGTCGCGGACCGCGTCGATGGCGGTCTTCTCCGACTGCCAGCGAGCGGAGAGCTCGTTGAGCTTCTCCTTCTGGTCGGCCAGCTCCTGACGCAGCTTGTCCAGCCGCGCCTTCGACGCCTCGTCGTGCTCCTTTTGCAGCGCAACCTCTTCCACCTCGAGACGGCGGACGATGCGTTCGACCTCGTCAATCTCGACGGGGCGCGAATCGATCTCCATCCGCAACCGCGACGCGGCCTCGTCGACCAGGTCGATGGCCTTGTCCGGCAGGAACCGCGAGGTGATGTAGCGGTCGGAAAGCGTTGCGGCAGCGACCAATGCGGAATCGGTGATGCGCACACCGTGGTGCACCTCGTACCGTTCCTTGAGGCCACGCAGGATACCGATGGCATCTTCGACGCTGGGCTCACCGACGTACACCTGCTGGAAGCGACGCTCGAGAGCGGCATCCTTCTCGATGTACTGGCGGTACTCCTCCAGCGTGGTGGCACCGACCAGTCGCAGCTCGCCACGGGCCAGCATCGGCTTGATCATGTTGCCGGCGTCCATCGCGGAATCGCCGGTGGCACCAGCACCCACGATGGTGTGCAGCTCGTCGATGAAGGTGATGACCTGTCCAGCCGATCCCTTGATCTCGTCGAGGACGGCCTTGAGACGTTCCTCGAATTCGCCGCGGTACTTGGCACCGGCGACCATCGAGCCGAGGTCCAGCGAGATGACGGTCTTGTTGCGCAACGACTCCGGGACGTCGCCCTCGACGATCCGCTGGGCGAGCCCTTCGACGATGGCGGTCTTGCCGACGCCGGGCTCACCGATGAGGACCGGGTTGTTCTTGGTACGACGGGAGAGCACCTGCACGACGCGACGGATCTCGGAGTCACGGCCGATCACCGGATCGAGCTTGCCCTCACGGGCGGCCTTGGTGAGGTCGGTCGAGTACTTCTCGAGCGCCTGATAGGTCGACTCGGGATCCTCGGAGGTCACGCGGGCATTCCCGCGGACGGCAACAAACGCCTCGCGCAACGCCTGCGGCGTCGCACCGACGTTGTGAAGCAGCTTGGCGACATCGGAATCACCGGTCGCCAGACCGACGACGAGGTGCTCGGTGGAGACGTACTCATCGTTCAATTCTGTTGCGAGTTGCTGCGCGGCACTGACGGCCGCGATCGACTCGCGGGAAAGCTGGGGCTGCGCGCTCGCGCTCGACACCGTCGGCGCGCGGTCAACCATGGCCTGGGCCTGCGTACGAACCGCCGATGGGTCCACTCCCACCGCCTTGAGCAGGGGCGAAGCGATTCCGTCGGACTGATCGAGCAGAGCAACCAGGATATGGGCAGGCCGCACGTCAGGATTGCCGGCAGCGGCCGCCGCAGCCACCGCAGCGCTGAGCGCCTGCTGTGTCTTGGTGGTGGGGGTGAAGCTGTCCACTTCGTGTGCACCTTTCTCTACATTATTAAGTCGGTACGGCTCAAGTATGGCCGTTCGGTGGTGTCAACGCGAGTAGAGTTGAGTCCATTCCGCTCAAGTATTCTCGTGATTGTGATGGTGATCACATTACCGTTGCTGCCGCGCGCGGTCCGTTTCTGGACTGGCGGACGCTTTTCCTGGATCGGCGGCTCGATAGTCTCTTGCCATGGCACGGCAGACCGCGGGAGCGCTGCGGGGAATCACCCTGCAGCAGTTGCGCTACTTCGTGGAGGTGGCAGCGGAGGGATCGATCAGTGCCGCGGCCGACGTGCTGTATGTGGCGCAGCCAACCATGTCCGCGGCGCTCAAGGACCTTGAAGGTCGGCTGGGACGTACGCTCTTCGTCCGTTCGACGCGGGGAGTGACTCTCACCGACGATGGAGCGGAGTTCCTCGGGTACGCGCGGCAGGTCGTCGAGCAATCAGAACTTCTGGAACAGAAGTACCTGGGGCGCGGCCCCTCACGTCGACTCCTGGCCGTATCGACTCAGCACTACTCATTCGTCGTAGATGCATTCGCGCGCATGGTGAAAGCCTCTGAAGCCGCCGAGTATGCGTTCAGTCTTCGCGAGACCCGCACGTGGGACATCATCGAGGATGTTCGTACGCTGCGGAGCGAGGTCGGTGTGCTCTACCGCAACGACTTCAACGCAAGCGTGATCAACAAGCTGATCCGCGAAGCCGGGCTCGTCTTCACGCCGCTGTTCTTCGCGTCACCGCACATCTTCATCGCCCGTACGAACCCCCTCGCAGGGAGAGAGAGCGTGACGCTGAAGGACCTCGAGGACCTGCCCCGGCTCACGTTCGACCAGGGCGTGAACAACTCGTTCTACCTCGCCGAGGAGATTCTCTCGACGCGATCGTCGAAGCAAGAGATCCGCGTGAGCGATCGAGCAACCATTTTCAACCTGATGATCGGCCTCGGCGGTTACACCATCTCGACGGGCATCATCTCTGACGATCTGGATCCGTCGATCGTCGCCGTTGCGCTCGACGTGGACGAACGCATCGAGATCGGGTGGATCGGCCATGCCTCGGTCTCGTTGACCGCTCAGGCGCAGCGTTTCGTGGCGGAGATGCGCGATGTCGTCTCGGAGTTCGGAGTCGATCTGCTGACATAGCCAATGCCTATGCCTGGCGATCGAAAGAAGGAATTAGGCTATCGCGGCCGGTCTCCATACACTGACTTTCGCGCCGCTTCGGACTACTGACTCCCAGGTGTCGTCGGGTCCGTTCGATTGACCCTCGACCATCGCGAGCTCGATTTCGAAGCGCTATGAAACTCAAGCAGAGAACCGCGCGACGACGCGCACGTGGAATCACTCCTGCGCAGTGATAGGGGCATCAGAGCATGAGAAATGAATGTGTCTTCAGCATCGGCACGACGCGCTTCGACGAGGACTACACCCCGTCGAGCAACTCGCGCGGCACGACGAACTTCGCGAATCTCGCACGCGGAGAAGACCGTCAGCAGAACCTGCGCAACGCGGTGTCGATGATGAACACCCGTGTCAACGAGCTCCTCCATTGGGACAATCCGCGTGGTGACCGCTACGAACTCGAACTCGACATCGTCTCGGTGGATCTGCATCTCACGACAGTCGGGGACGACGCCGCCTTCCCGGTGATCGAAGTGCTCGACGTCGACATCCTCGACACCACCACGGGCGCCCGCACCGAAGGGATCGTCGGGAACAACTTTTCCTCCTACATCCGTGACTACGATTTCAGCGTCCGGCTCCCGGGACACCAGGCGACAGGAATCCCCAACGACTTCGGCGATCTGCACGGTCAGGTCTTTCAACGTTTCCTGGAATCCGACGAGTACCGCGACCGGTTCTCACAGGCGCCGGTCATCTGCATCAGTGTCTCGACGTCGCGGACCTACACCAGGCTCACCAATCGCCACCCGATCCTCGGCGTGGAGTACGAGGCGGACGCGCTGTCGCTCACCGATGAGTACTTCGGGAAGATGGGCCTCACGGTGCGCTACTTCATGCCTCCGGGCTCCGCGGCTCCGTTGGCCTTCTACCACCGCGGCGATCTACTCAACGACTACTCGTTCATCGCGCTCGCGGGAACGGTCGCGACGATGGAGACGTTCCAGAAGATCTATCGTCCCGAGATCTACAACGCGAACACTGCGGCGTCGGAGGTGTACCGGCCGAGTCTCGACAACGGCAACTACTCGCTTCCGCTGGTGACCTACGACCGTGTCGAGCGCACTCAGCTCGCCACCACACAGGGAAAGTTCACCGAAGTGAGTCTCATGCAGCCGTACGGCCATGTCCTGGAGCGTTGGGCCACCAAGCAACCGGCCTGACCACGCGAGACCGTAAGGAACGAGAGATGGACACACTCCTGCCCGCCACGATCGTCGGCAGTCTGCCCAAGCCCTCGTGGCTCTCGGAGCCCGAGAAGCTTTGGTCGCCATGGAAGTTGCACGACGACGAACTGCGCGATGGAAAACTCGACGCCCAGACGCTCGCCGCGCACGAGCAGAGCCGTGCCGGGCTCGACATCATCAGCGATGGCGAGCAGACGCGTCAGCATTTCGTGACCACGTTCATCGAGCACCTCAGTGGCGTCGACTTCGAACGGCGCGAGACCGTGCGAATCCGTGACCGCTACGACGCGAGCGTCCCGACGGTCGTCGGCGCGGTGAGTCGCGAAAAGCCGGTGTTCGCAGCGGATGCGGCGCATCTTCGAGCAGCGACCGATCAGCCGATCAAATGGGCGCTGCCCGGCCCGATGACAATGGTCGATACGCTCTACGACGCCCACTACAAGAGTCGCGAAAAGCTGGCGTGGGAATTCGCAACCATCTTGAACCAAGAAGCGAAGGACCTGGAAGCAGCCGGTGTCGACGTCATCCAGATCGACGAGCCCGCATTCAACGTGTTCTTCGACGAACTGAAGGACTGGGGCGTCGCGGCGCTCGAGCGCGTGACCGACGGGTTGAGTTGCCAGACCGCCGTACACATCTGTTACGGCTACGGCATCAAGGCCAACACCGATTGGAAGGCGACGCTGGGAGCCGAGTGGCGCCAGTACGAAGAGTCATTCCCCCTCCTACAACGGTCATCGATCGACATCGTGTCGCTGGAGAGTCACAAATCGCGAGTACCTGTCGAGGTCATCGAACTGCTTCGCGGCAAGACGGTCATGCTGGGCGCGATCGACGTCGCCGACGACACCATCGAGACGCCGGAGGAAGTCGCGGCGACACTGCGCAGCGCACTCCCCTACGTCGACAAAGACAAGCTCTGGGCCAGCGGGAACTGCGGGATGGCACCGCTCGCCCGACGTGTCGCACGGGACAAGATGGTCGCGCTCGCCCAGGGAGCCGAACTTCTGCGCGCAGAACTCTCCTAGCCGGCCCGGAGGTTCACCGTGCGGCGGGTCCGACACGACCGGGGTGTTCGGACGCTACGGCGATCCGGTGAGCGCGGCCTGGTCAGATGGCGTCGCACCTCCACGCAGCCAGACTGGACGAATATGACTATTCAGACTAGTCCGACCGGTGTACTGTGAGCCCATGAAGACCGTCAGCAGCACCGAGGCCAAGGCGCGTCTCAACGCGCTCCTCGCCGAGGTCGAGCGGACCGGCGAACCGGTCACGATTACCAACCATGGGCGTGCGGTGGCCGTGGTCTCCCCCACCGCTGCACGGCCTCGCGCGTTCGGCCAGTTTCCCGGACTCGTGATTCCCGACGATTTCGATGCCCCGTTGCCCGAAGCCGAGTTGGACATCTGGGAGGGGTCCGCTTCGTGACCGCGGTCCTGCTCGACACCAACGCATTCCTGTGGTTGCTGCAGAACCCTGACCGCCTCGGGAGTCACGCGCTCGAAGTGCTCGAGAATCCGGCCCATGAACTGTATGTCTCTGCGGCGTCGGCGTGGGAGATCGCCATCAAGACCCGACTGGGTCGACTCGATGCCGGACCAGTCCTGTCGACCTGGACTGCCACGCTGGACGCCATGGCCGCAAGCGATCTTGCCATCGACTCTGCCGACGCGGTGATCGCCGGGCAACTCAACTGGGAGCACCGAGATCCCTTCGACCGCATGATCGTTGCCCAAGCGACCCGGCGTGGCCTGACCATCGCGACCAGTGACAAGATCGTCCAGGACGTGACCCTCACACCGGTCATCGACACCCGGCGATGACACAGAGGCGCGTGCGCCTCGACTCCGCCGACGTACGGTGAAACCATGCGCCTGAAAACCCTCATCGCCACCGGAGCGTCCACCGCCGCTGCTGCCGTCGTCGGGAGCGTGGCATCGAAATCCGCTGTGGAGAACTGGTATCCGACGCTGAGCAAGCCGCCTTTCACTCCACCTCCGGTCGTGTTCCCGCTGGCCTGGACGACGCTCTACGCCGACATCGCACTCACTTCGGCCGCCACCCTGGACCGTCTGCACGACGACGCCCGCGACGACGAAGCGCGCCAGTTCGCCGTGGCGCTCGGCACGAACCTTGCACTCAACGCCGGCTGGAGCTGGCTGTTCTTCGGCGCTCACAAGCTCGGACCGGCCGCGCTGGCCGCCGGGTTGCTGACCGCGAGCAGCGCCGACCTCACCCGGCGGACCGCGCAGACTGACAGCACCGCGGGGGTAGCGCTGGCCGCGTATCCGGCGTGGTGCGCATTCGCCACACTGCTGTCGACGGAGATCTGGCGTCGCAACCGCTGACGGCCACCTCCTCGGGCCGGTTTTCGCAGAGCCCCGGTGGCCGCGACCGTAGTAGCTTGGTACCAAGATCACGTAGGTAGGTACCGCATGGCCATGAACATCAAGAACGACCACACGCACTCTGTGGTGAAGGAGATCGTCCAGCTGACGGGCGAATCGCAGGAGACAGCGGTACTACGCGCGGTCGAGGAACGACTACGCAAACTCAAGGCCGCCGATGCCGTCGAGACGACCCTCCGAGAAGGCGCAGAACTAGGGCACCTGCTGGGACTCGACCCCGGCGACGACCCCACTGCGACCCTGTACGACGACTCCGGGATGCCGGCGTGATCGTGGTCGATACCTCCGCCATCATCGCCATCATCGCCGCTGAGCCCGATGCTCGTGATTACGCAGAAGTCCTCGCTGATCACCAGCCGCTGATGTCGGTCCCCACGTACCTCGAATGCTGCATCGTCGTTGATACGAAGAAGATCCCGGAGGCCGGTCGGAGACTCGATCGCATCCTCGATGTGAACGGTGTCGATGTGGTGGACACCGACAAGACACAGGGCGACATTGCCCGCCAGGCATTCCGGGACTTCGGTAAGGGGATGGGTCATCCTGCCCAGCTGAACTTCGGGGACTGCTTCTCTTACGCGCTGGCCATCCAGCGCAACCTTCCGCTCCTCTGGAAGGGAAACGACTTCATCCACACCGGGATAAGGTCCGCCCTTATCGAGTTCCGCAACAACCGGGACGCGTAATCGCGGGCCTCGCGGCCGCGCACACCGACGTTTGAGCGGATCGAGAGCCCCAAACCGATTGTGGCGCCATCACTCACGTCGGCCCGCCATCCGTCGTCATGATCGTCTCGAGCATCGTTCTGCCGGCGACCCCTCATCACCTATGCTCGATGAATGGCGACCATTGGTGCACAAGACTTTTCCGTCGATGTATCCGGTTTGCGCATCAGCGGTGACCGGTGGCTCGGTGAGCGGTCCGCCGATCACCCCTCGCCCATCGTTCTGTTACACGGGGGCGGGCAGACCCGGCATTCGTGGGATCGCAGCGCAGCCGCGCTCGCGCAGCGGGGGTACGAGGTCTACAGCCTTGACCTGCGTGGACACGGTGACAGTGACTGGGCTCCCGACAAGGACTATGCGATCGGCGCATTCGTCGGTGACCTGGTCGGGTTCGTCAAGACGCTCGATGCACCCCCGATTCTGGTGGGCGCCTCACTCGGTGGCATCACCAGTCTGTGCACGGTCGGCGAGAATCCCGGAATCGCCACGGCGCTGGTGCTGGTGGATGTCGTGGTCGATATCGAGCCGGCCGGCGTCGATCGGATCAAGAAGTTCATGACCGACCACGTCGGCGGGTTCGCCACGCTCGACGAGGTCGCCGACGCGATCGCCGCCTACAACCCGGAACGCAAGCGGCCCCGCAACCTCGACGGCCTCCGCAAGAACGTGCGGCAACACGACGACGGCCGCTGGTACTGGCATTGGGACCCCGAGTTCATCGTGTCCGACGACGACGAACCGCGCCGTCACACCGACCCGGCACGTCTGAGTGCCGCCGCGCGTCGGGTCACGGTACCGACGTTGATCGTGCGCGGCGGCAAGTCGGACGTGGTCAGCGATGCGGGTATCGCCAGCATGCGCGCCCTGGTACCGCACGCCGAGGTCGCCGACGTCAGCGCGGCGGGCCACATGGTCGCCGGCGACGACAACCAGGTGTTCGCCTCGGCCATCGAGTCGTTCCTCGATCGGCACAAACTCTGACCCAGCGGCTTCTGAAGGAACAAATTTCACCGCCGTCGTCGACGACGTGCGACGCGAGACGACGGACAGGACCCCCACCGGCACAGACGGAGGCGACTTCGGCCCAACACGTCTCGAAACACTGCTCGGAACAAACGGCCCTGCCATGCTCTGCACATGCACCGCCAGACCCACGGCCCATCGCTCGCGACGGAGTCCGCTCGGACACGACCGTTCAGCCGTCGCCAGGTCGTCGCCGGTGGCCTGACCGCGGGTGTCGCCGCGGCCATGGCGCCGGTGGGACCGGCGCAGGCGAGCCCGATCGGCAGGCCGAACATTCTCGTCCTGGTGAGCGAGGACTGTGGAGCCCAGCATCTCGCCGTCTACGGCGGACGCGCACACACCCCACGATCGACGCGCTTGCCGCCAGCGGCATTCGGTGGGCCAACGCCTTCTCCGCCGCCCCGGTCTGCGCACCATCCCGGTTCGCAATGATCACCGGTGTCGCGCCGGAGCGGTGCGCGCCCGCCAACCACATGCGCGCCGACGGCGATCTTCCCACCGAACTCCACGGCGCGGGGTGGACCCAATACCTGCGCGACGCCGGGTACTACTGCACCAACAACGCCAAGGAGGACTACAACGCCGCCGGCCTTGATCTCGATCGCACCTGGGATGAGTCGTCCCCCCAGGCACATTGGCGCAACCGGCCCGCAGGCGCACCGTTCTACGCGGTCTTCAACCCGACGATGACCCACGAGTTGTCGATGGCGTTCCTGACACCGTCGCCACCCCCGGGCATCTCGGCGCCCTACCTCCACGAACTCGCCGGAATCCACGCCGTGGCACCGACTCCCATCGTCGGTGGACCGACACGGCCCGACGATGTCCGCATTCCCGACTACTACCCGGACACCCCGACCACACGCAACGATGCGGCCACCTATCTGAATCAGATCACTCAGATGGACTCCGAACTCGCCTTCCAGCTACGCGAACTCGAGGAGGCCGGCCTCGCCGACGACACCATCGTCCTGTACTTCAGCGATCACGGCGGGGTCCTTCCCCGGTCCAAACGGTTCTGCTACGACAGCGGACTCAAGATCCCGCTCATCGCGCGATTCGGACGGAATGTCGCCCACCTGGCACCCGGAAACCCCGGTTCGACCATCGACGACACCGTATGCGTCAGCACCGATCTCGCACCGACCGTCCTCTCACTCACGGGCATCGCGTTGCCCGAATGGATGGACGGCGACCCTTTCTGCGGGCCGGAGCTCGCCGTCTCCCAGTACGCCTTCGGCATGCGCAACCGGATGGACGAACGCTACGACTTCGTCCGAACGGTGCGCGACAAGCGATTTCGCTACATCCGCAACTACATGCCGGACGTCCCCAACGGCCAGCACGTGCAATTCATGTGGCTGCAGGCCGGGTACCGGGAATGGGCCTCGCTCAATCAGCACGGGACACTACCCGAACGTCACGCGCGGTTCTGGACGAGCCGACCGGCCGAGGAACTCTACGACATCCGCGACGATCCCGACGAGGTGACCAATCTCGCCGCGCGTCCCGCGCACGCGGAAGTCCCTGCACGACTGCGTGATGCGCTCGACGCACACATGCTCGAGATCAACGACAACGGCTTCATACCGGAGAGCGCATCGATCGAGGGATACGTCAACAGCAGATCGACGCAGGCCTACCCACTCGCCGAGATCGCGCACCTCGCCGGCCTCGCCATCACCCGGAACCCGATGAATCTGACCGTCTTTCACCAGATTCTCCGTCATCCCAACGCGGTGATGCGCTATTGGGCGGCAAGCGGATTCCGGCTGCTCGGCACGCACGGTGCGCGGGTCGCCGGCGACCTTCGCGACGCGTTCGCCGCGGAGACCTCGGCGCATGTCTCCCTCATGCTCGCCGAAGTACTGGTCATGGTGGTCAATGATCGCCGGGCCCTGCAGCACCTCGCCGACGCGATGGCCCGCCACCCGGACGGATGGATTCGTCTGCAGGCCGCCAATGCGCTGGACCGCCTCGGTGATCGCGCCCGCCCGGTGTCCGACACCCTCCGTCGGGTATCACTCGGAGTCGTTGGAGCCGAGCCGATCTCACTCACGCGCACCGCGGCGACCCATACGTTGCACGCACTCGAGGGATGGTCCGCGGCGATCCCCTGACCGGGCGAATCCGACCGGCGCACTCCTGTTCTCCACAGGTCCCATGTGGCCATCGACAGTTGCGCCACACACGTGTACCATGGAACACATATTCGAGATCCAGCGGGGGTGGGATGTTCGAGACGACCGACGACATCCGTCGAGCACTGACCTCACTCGTCGAGATGACCTCGGCGGCAACCGAAGCCGACGCCATCGACCGCCTCACCGTCCTCGAGGAACTGAAATCCGCGGCCACCGCCGCGCAGGTCCGTGAAACCGCCCGCCTCGAC
>NZ_JBDZDJ010000023.1:0-99158 GCF_040049135.1 Gordonia sp. VNK1
ACCAAGCGGGCCTACGGATTCCACACGCCAGAAGCGCTGATAGCGATGGCCGAACTCACCCGCGGCGGCGCCTGCCCCGAACTGCCCTGGCCGTAACCCACCCACAAGAACGTCAGGAGATCCCGAAGCTTCGAATCGATAGTTGGAGCGAATTTCGCGAACTTCACTTTTCCTAGATATCGTGCCACTAATTCGCGATATTAGGAGTGCGTTAGCAAACGCGGCCATTACTGGTTCCAGTGACATTGCTTTGTACCTCCTCCGTCACCTTAGTTCAGTAGTGCGTGGACGATTCCGTGCCACCGGGTCGGATCAACTGATCTCGTGCGGACTGACGGCCGCTCACTCCGACCCGGACGCACCGGCAAATCGTCGACGATAAGCCAGCGGCGCCACCCCGACGGCCGAGGTGAAGTGGTGGCGCAGCAACGTCGCCGAGGCGAACCCCGAGCGCCGGGCCACCTCCTCGACGCCGAGATCGGTGGACTCGAGCAGGTTCTTCGAGTGCAGCACCCGTTGTTCGGTGAGCCAGCGTCGCGGTGACATGCCCACCTCGTCGACGAAGCGGCGCGCAAATGTGCGGCCGGACATGTGCATTCGCATCGCGAGGTCGTCGACGGAGACGTCCTCGTCGAGGTGGACGATCATCCAGTCGAGGAGTTCACCGAAGCCCCGGTCGGCGCAGGTGGGTACCGGTGCGTCGACGAACTGGCGTTGCCCGCCGTCGCGGTGCGGCGGGACCACCATGCGTCGGGCGATCGTGTTGGCCACCCGCGGACCCCACGATTCGCGGACCAGGTGCAGCGACGCGTCGATTCCGGCCGCGGTGCCGGCGCTGGTGGTGATCGGCCCGTCGTCGACGAACAGGACGTCGGTGTCGACGCGGGCCTCGGGGAACATTCGGGCCAGCTTGTCCCCGTACCGCCAGTGGGTGGTGCAGCGTCGTCCGTCGAGCAGGCCCGCGGCGCCCGCGGCAAAAGCGCCGGAGCAGACGGTGAGTACCCGGCCGCCGTTGTCGACGACGGCACGCAGCGTCTCGAGGACCTCCTCGGGATAGTCGCCGGAGGTGCTGCCACCGGGGACGGCGACGAGGTCGACGTCTCGGCACTCGTCGAGTGAGTGCGGCGCGACCACCGACACTCCGTGGTCGACGCTCAGTGGGGCGCCGGGCGTCGGCGAGGCGACCCGGAAGTCGAAGGCGGGGACTCCGTCGTCGGTGCGGTCGAGGCCGAAGACCTCGTTGACGACGCCGAACTCGAAGAGCGCCACGCGCCCATAGAGGAGTACACCGACGGATTTCAGCACCGCCCCAGTATGGCAGATTCTTTGTGTACATTGTCCGCACTGCCACTGTTGGCAGGAATCTTACGGGCGCATGCTTTCTGACATGACCATCTTCATCATCGCCCTCGCCCTCCTCGTCACCGTCCCGATCGCCGTCCTCACCTATCGCACACACCGCAAAGTCGATGGCTCACACCGCTTTCCGCTGAGTCACCTCGTCGACTCCCTCACCCGTGACCCGTTTCGGCCCTACGGTCCGGACTCCGACCGGATCGCCGACGAGCTGAGCATCCTGACCCGCTATCACCACGACGGAGCCTGAGCGCTCCGCGCGAGCGTCAAACATGGGATGTTAGCGTGTTTGAGTGTCCCCGCTGATCACGCCACCACCCCGCACCAGCTCGTTGGTCGTCGACCGCATGCACGAACTGATCCGGGACGGCCGGTGGCCGGTGGGTGCCCGCATCCCCGCCGAACCCGAACTCGTCGAGCAATTCGGCGTGGGCCGCAACACCATTCGCGAAGCGGTCCGCGCCCTCGAACACTCCGGACTGCTGATGCCCCGACGCGGCGACGGCACCTATGTGCGCAGCCGCAACGTCCTCGTCGGCGCCCTGGCCCGGTGCGTACCCGGTTCGGAGGCCGACGACCTCCTCTCCACCCGCCGCGCCCTGGAAACCGAGGCGGCCGCGCTCGCCGCCGAACACGCCACCGACGAACAGATCGCGCTCCTGCGTGACCAGCTGACCCGCGCCGTCGACGCCCTGGAATCCGGCCACCTCGACGACTACGCCCGCATCGACATCGACTTCCACGCCACTCTCGTCGCCGCGTCGGGCAACCGGCTGCTCATCGACCTCTACGACGGCATCGGCGAGGTGATGGCACGTAACCACGCCACCATCGCCGGGGCGTCCGGCCTCGACGCACACCCCGCGGGCCACCACGACGTGGTCGACGCGATCGTCGCCCACGACCCGGTCGCGGCCCGCGCGGCCGTGCTCAGCTACCTCGACGTCGCCTTCCGGGGGATCACATGACCGCCGACGGCGGGACCCGCGTCGCATCGACGTCGACGCCGAGCGACCGCGGCGGCCGGCCACTGCTCACCGTCCTGACCGCGGTCGGCATCATGCTGGTCGCCGCGAACCTGCGCCCGGTGGTGGTCGCCGTCGCACCGCTGATCGACGAGATCTCCGCCGAGGAGGGATTCACCAGTGCCACAGCCGGTCTGCTCACCACCCTGCCGGTGCTGTTCTTCGGCCTCAGCGCACCGGTCGCACCCCGCCTCGCGGCACGATTCGGCATCGAACGCACCATCTTCGCCGCACTGCTCGTGCTCATCGTCGGGACGTTGCTGCGCCTCATCCCGGGCGCGCCCGCCCTGTTCGCGGGTTCGGCGGTGATCGGCGCCGCGATCGGCGTCTGCAACGTAGTGCTCCCCGCGCTGATCAAACGCGACTTCGCTCATCGTTCGGGGTTGATGACCGGCCTCTACTCGATGACCCTCTCCGGTGGTGCCGCGGTGGCCGCCGCCATCACCGTGCCGGTGGACACCGCACTCGACGAGAACTGGCGGCTGACACTGGGATCGTGGGCGGTGCTGACGGCGATCACTGTGATCGTCTGGGCACCCCAGGTCACCCGCCATCGTCCGGAGACCGCGGTGACGGTGGGATCGTTGCGCCGCAACCCGATTGCATGGGCGATCACCGCGTTCATGGGGGCGCAGTCGCTGGTGTTCTACACCTTCACCGCGTGGTTGCCCGCATTCCTGATGAGTGAGGGGTACTCCCGTGCCACCGCCGGAAACGTTCTGGCCGTCGGTCAGGTGGTCGCATTGCTTGCCTCACTCATCATCCCGATCATCGCGGGCCGGTTCACTGACCAACGCGGCATCACCTTCCTGGTCATCGCGGTCTGCGGAATCGGGCTCGTCGGACTGCTGACCGTCGATCACGCTGCCGCGCTGTGGGTTTCGCTGGTGATGTTCGGTCCCGGCGCATCGATCAGTCTCGCCCTGCTGTTCATGGTGTTGCGCAGTTCGTCGCCCGCACAAACCGGTCAGGTCTCCGGCATGGCCCAGTTCGTCGGCTACGTACTGGCCGCCGTCGGCCCGATAGCGGTGGGTGCACTGCATGATTCGACGGGATCGTGGACGGTGGCGCTGTCCGTGCTGGCCGTTCCGCTCGTCCTGCAGGCGGCGTCGACGGCGCTCGCGGCACGAAACGTGAAGATGGACCGCGCGGATTCTCGGAGACACGTCACGCGAGGCTGATCGCGGAAAGGTGGGACGGATTCTCTCTCCCACTTCACTGTATAGCGCAGATGGGGCCTTGCGGCAAGACCCCATGGCGCCTTCACAATGGCGCACATGGATTTTCGCGTCACCTCACCCCGTCGTGGCCCGAGCGCCTTTGCGCTGTCGAATCCGGACTCCGCCAAGGCCGAGTCTCAGCTCCTCGCCGAGGACGAGACGCACCTGGCCGCCATCGCCACACACCTCGATCAGACGATCGGTATGCTCACCGACCGGATCGCGGCACTACGCCGCTCCGCCGGTGGCGGTGGCCGACGAGCGGTCGATCGCGATATGGAGATCCACGACGCCGAGTTCCGACTTCGCCGGTTGCGTCGATTCCGCGTCGACCTGTGCCTGGGACGGATGGTGCATTCCGACGGTTCGATCACCTACATCGGGCGAATCGGGCTGACCGACAACGAGGGCACGCAACTCCTCGTCGACTGGCGCACCCCGGCCGCCCGACCCTTCTTCGCCGCCACACTCGCCGAGCCGATGGGTGTGGCGAGCAGACGCCGATACCGTTGGGGGCGAGGCCACATCGTCGACTACTGGGATGAGGCTCTCGGCACCGACCCGGACCGGCGACCACTCGCACTGGACGCCGATTCGTCGTTCATCGCAAGCCTCGAGGCCGGTCGCACGTCACGCATGCGCGACGTACTGGGCACCATCGCCACCGACCAGGACACCATCATCCGGGCCGGCAGCCATGGCGCGCTCGTCGTCGACGGCGGCCCCGGAACCGGGAAAACCGTTGTCGCCCTGCATCGTGCCGCATACCTGCTCTACTCGGACCCGCGACTGGGTGGCCATCGCGGCGGTCTCCTGGTCATCGGTCCGCACGATCCTTACCTGGGCTACGTCGCCGATGTACTGCCCGATCTCGGAGAGGAGGGGGTACACACCTGCACTCTGCGCGATCTGGTGCCCGGCGGACCCGAGGCCGTAGCGGAAACCGACCCCGACGTCCGGGCACTGAAATCCGCGATCGATCCCATCCGCACCATCGACCGCGCCGTCCGGTTCTACGAGATGCCTCCCACCGACCCGACCGAGGTCGACACCCCCTGGGGTGCGGCCATTCTCGGACCACACGACTGGGCGGAAGCGTTTGGCACCCCCGACGCCGCGACTCCCCACAACGAAGCGCGGGGGGACATCTGGGAGGCGCTGGTCGCGATCATCCGGGACCTGCTTCCCGACAGCGGTCGGATTCCGGACAGCCACCTGCGCAATGCGTTGGTACACAACCACGATCTGAGGGCAGCCGTGACAACCGCGTGGCCGGTGATCGACGCCGCGACACTCGTCGGTGACCTCTGGTCGGTGCCGGCCTATCTGCGGCTGGCTGCGCCGGCACTGGGTTCCGAGGAGATCGGCGCGCTCCGGCGGGGCACTGTCGACCGCTGGACCATTTCCGATCTCCCCTTCCTCGACGCCGCTCGTCGGCGCCTCGGTGATCCGGAGTTCTCACGACGACGCCGACGACGCGAGAGCACCCTGGCCGCCGATCGTGTGCAGATGGACCGGGTGGTCGATGATCTGCTGGCGGCACACAGCCTTGATGACGGCGAGGGATTGACCACCCAACTTCGCAATGACGATCTTCGCGATGCTCTGGTCGACGACCGCGCCGTCGAGGCGGCGCCGGTCGACCCGTTGGCCGGGCCGTTCGCCCACATCATCGTCGACGAGGCCCAGGAACTCACCGATGCCGAATGGTCGATGCTGTTGTCTCGCTGCCCCTCCCGAAGCTTCACGATCGTCGGCGACCGGGCACAGGCTCGACGTGGGTTCGTCGAGACCTGGACCGACAGGCTGCAGCGGGTGGGGCTGATCGACATCACCGTCGCCGGACTGACGGTCAACTACCGCACTCCGGAAGAGATCATGGAGGCGGCCGAGCCGGTCATCCGTTCCGCGATCCCCGACGCCAACGTCCCGATCTCCATTCGGCGCAGCGGGATTCCGGTGCGGCTCGGCGCACGCCGGGACCTCGGCGAGATCCTGAGTACCTGGTCGAACACACACCCGGAGGGAACCGCCTGCGTCATCGGCGACGACACCGCCGCAGTCGCGGGAGATCGCATCCGTGCGCTGCCTCCGGTCGACGTCAAGGGACTCGAATTCGACCTGGTGGTGCTGGTCGATCCAGACGGTTTCGGCTCCGGAATCGACGGTGCGGTGGACCGCTATGTGGCGATGACCCGCGCCACGTCCGAACTGGTGATCCTGCGATGACCACGCTCTGAGGCTGCCAGATCCTGCTTTCACCGGTTGCAGACCTCCGCCTGACTCTATAGACTATTTTCTACAGACCGAAGGGAAGAGCTCATGGCCATCACGTTGTCCGTCGAAGAAGAAGCCATCGTCAAGACCGTTCGCGACTTCGTGGACAAGCAGGTCCGCCCGGTCGCCCGAGATCTCGAGCATTCGAACACCTACCCCGAAGAGCTCATCGAGACGATGAAGGAGATGGGCATCTACGGGTTGGCCATCCCCGAGCCGTACGGATTCGCCCAGGTCTCGATGCCCTGCTACGCCCAGGTCACCGAGGAGTTGGCGCGCGGCTGGATGAGCCTGGCCGGAGCGATGGGCGGCCACACCGTCGTCGCCAAGCTGCTGCTGACCTTCGGCACCGAGGAGCAGAAGCAGAAGTACCTGCCCCGCATGGCCACCGGCGAACTCCGCGCGACGATGGCACTGACCGAACCGGGCGGCGGCTCTGACCTGCAGAACATGCGCACCGTCGCCAAGAAGGACGGCGACAACTACGTCATCAACGGTTCCAAGACCTGGATCTCCAACGCCCGCAAGTCCGGCCTCGTTGCACTCCTGTGCAAGACCGATCCCGCCGCGGAACCCGCACACAAGGGCGTCTCCATCCTGCTGGTCGAGAAGGTCGACGGATTCACCGTCTCCAAGGACCTGCCGAAACTCGGCTACAAGGGCGTGGAGAGCTGTGAGCTCAACTTCGACAACGCGACCGTCCCCACCGACGCCCTGCTCGGCGGTGTCGAGGGTAAGGGTTTCGCGCAGATGATGAAGGGACTGGAGACCGGCCGCATCCAGGTGGCGGCCCGCGCCACCGGCGTCGCGCGCGCCGCGTTCGACGACGCGCTGCAGTACGCCCAGGACCGCGAAAGCTTCGGGCAACCGATCTGGAAGCATCAGGCCGTCGGCAACATGCTCGCCATGATGGGCACCAAACTCGCTGCCGCACGCGGCCTTCTGCTCGACGCCGCCGAACGGGTCGACACCGGGAAACGCTGCGACATGGAAGCCGGCATGGCCAAACTCTTCTGCTCGGAGACCGCGATGGAGATCGCACTGGACGCCGTTCGCATCCACGGCGGGTACGGCTACTCCACCGAGTACGACGTCGAACGCTACTTCCGCGACGCACCGCTGATGATCGTCGGCGAAGGCACCAACGAGATCCAACAGAACGTCATCGCCAAGCAACTGGTCAAACGGGGCGGCCTCGACATCTGATCTCGCTTCTGCCCCAATCGCATTCCCGGCCACCGGAGGTCACATCCATGCTCCCGCTCCGCGGAGTGACCGTGCTGTCACTCGAGCACGCCGTCGCAGCGCCGTTCGCCACCCGACAACTCGCCGACCTCGGCGCCCGCGTGATCAAGGTCGAACGGCCGGGTTCGGGTGACTTCGCCCGGGCCTACGATCAGTCGGTGAACGGGTTGGCGAGCTACTTCGTCTGGCTCAACCGCTCCAAGGAATCGGTGGCCATCGACGTGAAAACACCTGAGGGACGCGACTTCCTGCACCGCATCGCCGACGAGGCCGACGTCATCGTGCAGAATCTCGGTCCCGGTGCCGCGGCACGTCTGGGTCTGGGCGCCGACGAGATCCGCGCCAAGGACCCCAGCAAGATCGTCCTGTCGATCACCGGGTGGGGCAGCACCGGTCCGTGGGCCGACCGCAAGGCCTACGATCTTCTGGTGCAATGCGAAACCGGATTGGTCTCGTTGACGGGAACTCCCGACGAGATGGCCAAGGTCGGAGTCTCCGTCGCCGACATCGCCGCCGGGATGTACGGGTTCTCCGGAGTCCTGGCCGCGCTCTACCAGCGAGCCACCACCGGTGACGGCGCCACACTCGAGGTCTCCCTGTTCGAGTCGCTGGCCGAATGGGTCGGTCAGCCGATGCATTTCACCGCCGGGGCGGGCCGTCAGCCGGGACGCTTCGGGGCACAACACGCGACGATCGCACCGTACGGGCCGTTCACCGCGGCCGACGACCACGTGTTCCTTCTCGCCATCCAGAACGAACCGGAATGGAAACGGTTGTGCGAGGATGTCTTCGACGATCCGGCATTGGCCACCGACGAGCGGTTCACCTCCAACACACTGCGTGTGGCCCATCGTGACGCCCTCAACGAACGCGTCATCGCCCATGTCGCCGCCCTCGACACCGACACCCTTGCACAGCGACTGACCAAGGCGCGCATCGCCTTTGCCGGGGTGAACACCGTTGCCGAGTTCCTCGACCATCCGGTCCTCGCCGAACGGGACCGATGGCGCACCGTCGATACCGAGGCCGGTCCGATCCGCGCACTCCTGCCACCGATTCAGATGGGCACCGAGTCACGCATGGGTGCGGTGCCGGCACTCGGTGAGCACACCGCAGCGGTGGCACGGGAATTCGGCCTCGATGACGCCGCAGTCGCCGAACTCGGTGGGGATCGAACACATCAGGCCGTCGGGACCGACAGCGCGACAGTGGGATGACGGTGTCCATGCGCGAATACCACGAGGTCACCCGCACCCGTGATCGCGCACGCCTCGACGTCCAGGTTCGCGGCAGCGGTCCCGCACTGCTGCTGCTCCCCGGACAGGCCAACAACCATCACTGGTGGGATCGTGTCCGCGACGATTTCACCGGCGAGTACACCACGGTGACCTTCGACTACCGCGGTACCGGTCACAGCACGTCCGGTGAGAGTCGCTTCACCACAAAACTTTTCGCCGACGATGCGCTGACGGTGATGGATTCGCTGGCGATCAACCGATTCGCGGTCTACGGCACCTCGATGGGTGGCCGCACCGCTCAATGGCTCGCGGCCCGGGCACCCCACCGGGTCCGGGGACTCGTGCTCGGGTGCACCACGCCAGGCGGAACCCACGCCGTCGAACGCAGCGCCGAGGTCCGGGAGGCACTCGCCGGACCCGACGCCGAGAACGCTCTACTCGACTACATGTACACGCCCGGGTGGCGCGACGAACATCCCGGACCATACTTCGTTCTCGGCGACGACTTGATGTCCGAGGCCGACCGGCGTGCGCACCTGTTCGCCAGCAACCGCCACGACGCCTGGGATGTCCTTCCCGATATCGACTGCCCCACACTGATTCTGCACGGCAGCGACGACCTGATGGCACCGGTGGACAACGTCGCACTCCTCGCCGACCGAATCCCGAACGCCCGCAGTCACGTCTTTGACGGTGCCCGCCATGCCTACTTCGACGAATGCCGGGACGTCGCAGACCCGTTGGTGTCTGAGCTTCTCGCCTCGAAATGACAGAACCGCCGGTGCCGCGCGCGGGGTCGTCGACGGTCATCGAGAAGTCCATGTGACTTCTGTTCACCACAGTGCACCACCGGGGACCCTGTTCACTGAAGATGCGAAATGCATTGGAACTGTTACATTCCTGCCCGGCTACCCTCTTGTATCGAACTGATTATCGGCTACACTAGATATCAGCTGCACTCACACAGGGGGACGAATGAGCGACCACGACCTCGCAGAGATTCTCGACGTCATCATCGACAACCTCACCGAACCGAGCATCGACCAGAAGTCACTGACCGACCGGCACGCCACCGAGGTGATGACCCAACTGCGCCTCATCCGCAACCTCGTCGACCACCTGTGCGTGGTGTTCACCGGACACCTCGAACAACTCCACGTCGCCACCCACCAAGGCCGTAAACTCCGAGAACTGTTGATCTGCATGGGATATCCACCCGCCGTCGCACAGCGCTACCTCAGACTAGCCGCCGCCACCGACATCCCCCGCGTCACCGCAAGCACCGCACTCGGTTCCCTCGGTTCCGAACACGCCGACGCCATCATCCGCGGACTGACCCACATCGCCCACCGCTCCCCCGAAGAAGTCACCCCCGACATGCGGCACGACCACACCATCGCCCTGCTCTCCCACGCCGGAGCTGGAATGGCCCCCTCCGACATCCAGAAGTACGCCCGGCAACTGGGCAACCAACTCGCCGCCGACACCGACGGCGGCCTCCCCGCCGCCGAGGACCGCAGCGTCAACGAACTATCCCTGCACCATGACGCGGACGGACGACTCGCCGTCACAGCCGACCTCGACGTGACCGTTGGAGAGAAACTGTCCACCGCGATCGACGTGCTGTCCGCCCCCGTACCCCAACCCGACGGCAGCCACGATCCCCGCTCCACTGAACGCCGCCAAGCCGACGCCCTCGAAACCCTCCTCGACGCCGCCGTCCGCGGCCTGGCCGATGACACCATCCCCACCACCGCCCGCCTCGAGGTCCTCATGATCAGATCCGCCGACGACCCGGCCGCAGCGTCACTGCCGCACTCCGGGCCCGTCACCGAATCCACCGCCGACATGCTCAGCTGTGACAGTGCGGTCACCGACATCACCACCAACGGTGACGGCGTCCCACTGAACGTCGGCCGCCGCAAACGGTTCTTCACCAACGCCCAACGCAAGGCCTACATCGTCCGCGACGACGGCTGCATCAAATGCGGGGCACCCGCATCCCGCTGCCACGCCCACCACATCCAGCCGTGGAGTGAGGGTGGCGCCACCGACCTCGACAACGGATGCCTGCTGTGCCCGTCGTGTCACGACGACATCCACCACGGCGGATGGGCAGTCATCATGGGCGCCGACCGACACCCCTGGCTCATCCCACCGGCCACCGTCGACCCCAAACAACGACCCCAACCCGCCTACAACCGCCGCACCATGCGACTCGACGACGCCGCCTGACCCACCCCCGCAGGACCGTCTCGGTGCACGACATGTGACCCCATAACCCGGTCCACACCAACAGCTTTCGTTCTTTGACAAGTCCACAGAGAAACAGCGCGGGTTCGCATCCGACGATGAGCAGCACACCACTGCGGCAATCGGATCCGAACCCGGCCGGCCCCGCTGGTAACGCGCCCTAGACTGAGCCCCATGCGCGTGGGTATCTGCATTCTTGCCGACCTGACCTGGGCCGAGTCGCGACCGCTGTGGCTTCGCGCCGAGGAGATGGGTTTCGATCACGCCTGGACCTACGATCACCTGGTCTGGGGCGGACTCCCCGATTCCCGGTGGTTCTCCTGCATGCCGATCCTCAGTGCGGCGGCCGCGGTCACCACCCGGATCGACCTCGGTGCCTTCGTCGTCTCCCCCAATTTTCGCCACCCCGTGCCGTTCAGCCGCGAGGTGCAGACGCTCATCGACATCTCCGACGGCCGATTCCTCCTCGGCCTCGGTGCGGGCGGAACACCGGACGACACCATCCTCGACGCCGACCGCCTGCCGCCCCGTCAACGTGTCGACCGTCTGCAGGAGTTCACCCGGCTCCTCGGCCGCACTCTGGACGAGGACCACGTCTCTGCCGACGGTGAGTACTACCGGGCCCGCGACATGCGTCTCGTCGGCGGTTCGGTCCGGCGGCGGGTGCCACTGCTCCTCGCCGGCAACGGGCCGCGCTCGGTGCGTTTCGCCGCCCGCCACGGCGACGGCTGGGTGACCACCGGCGCGCCGTCGGACTCGCTGGACGACTGGTTCGCCGGGATCGCGAGATCCTGCGCCGTTCTCGAGGACACGCTGAGCGAGGCCAGACGCACCGATTTCCCCCGCTACCTCAGTCTGGATTCCTCGCCCCGCGCCGGCCTGGAAAGCGTGGCACTGTTCGACGACATGGTGGGACGCGCCCGAGAGCTCGGCTTCACCGACGTCATCATCCACTGGCCGCGACCCGAGGCACCCTACCGAGCGTCACCGCACGTCCTCGAGGAGCTCGCCGCCCGCGGATTCACCGACCGCTGACCGACCAACGTTCCTGTGTGCCTGTGCACCCGTGTGCCAGACTGGCACCCATGGCATCCCCACGCTCGACGTCACTGTCCGGACAGGTGATCGCGGTGACCGGTGGTGCCGCGGGCATCGGGCGTGAGATCGCCCGGCAACTCGCCGAGGGCGGCGCGCATGTCGCGATCGGCGATCGCGATCTCGACGCGGCCCGCGAGACCGAACGTGAACTGGCCGGGAACGTCACGGCTTTCGAGCTCGACGTCACCGACACGCACTCCTTCGAGAGGTTCCTGACCTCCGTCGAATCGGGACTCGGGCCCATCGACGTGCTGGTGAACAATGCGGGCGTGATGTGGGTCGGTCCCTTCGACACCGAGACCGATGCGGCCACCGACCGCATGCTCGCGGTCAACCTGCACGGCGTCATCCGCGGGGTTCGACTCACCGCTCCGATGATGCGGGACCGCGGGCACGGACACATCGTCACCATCGCATCGGCGGCGTCCAAGCTGGCACCCCCGGGTGAGGCCACTTATGCCGCAACCAAACACGGCGTGCTCGGCTATCTCACCGCGGTCCGCGAGGAGCTGCGGGGTACCGGCGTCACGCTGACGGCGATCATGCCGACCGTCGTCGACACCCCCTTGGCGGCCGGCACCGCGACGGGTTCGGCGTCGATGCTGCAACCGTCGGATGTGGCCGCGGCCGTCTGCTCGGCAATCGAGAAGCCCCGCTTCGAGGTGACCATCCCGTCCTATGTCGGTCCGGCCGTCCGAGCGGCCGGCCTACTGCCCCAACGAATTCGCGATGTGCTGATGCGCCGTATGGTTCCCGATCAGGTGGTCGCGGTCCGCGGGTCGACAAGCCGCGCCGCCTATGAGAACAGGGCCATCGGCCAACCCAAACGCGCGGAGGAACCTGCGAACACCCGCGACCCCGAGGACCGCAAGTGACGTGCATCTTCTGCGCCATCGTGACCGGTGACGCCCCGAGTGCCACCATCGCCGAGGATGACTCGACGCTGGCCTTCCTGGATATCAATCCGGCAACCGAGGGCCATCTGCTCGTCATCCCGAAGCGGCACAGCACCGATTTACTGGATATCAGCACCGACGACCTGACTGCGGTGACACTGACGGCCCAACGAATCGCGCGTGTCGCCATCGAGGTACTCGGTGCCGACGGAGTAAACCTGCTCAATTGCTGTGGCGCCGATGCGTGGCAGACCGTCTTCCATTTTCATCTCCACGTCGTCCCCCGATACGCAGACCCGGCACGTGATCGGTTGACGTTACCGTGGCGACCGGGTCAGGGCAGCGACCCCGATGTACTCGTCACGCTTGGTCGGCGGCTGTCGGCTGCCCTGTAATGCAGCACACTCACATCTCGTCGGCCATCACCATTTCGGCTATCCGAACCAGGGTTTCGGTGAGCAGCACACGGACCTGCTTGTCGCTCAACGCCTCTCGATACAGCCACTCACGTGCCGCGGCCCTCACCAAACCACCGAAGGCGCGGATCGCGGCCATCGCGGCCTCGTGACGCGCACCCTTCCCCTCGAAGCCGATCGCATCCAGCGCCCGCTGCGCCGCCCGGTCGTCGGCCTCGTCGAGGATCGCGCGGATCTCCTCGTCGTCGCCGACGCCGTCGGCTCCGACCGCCAGCCACGTGGCACCGTGCCGGCCGATCACCAGCATCAACCAGTCGACCGAGGCCGCCACACGAGCATCGAGGTCGCCGGTGGGCAGCCGCACATTCTCCAGTTCGGGAACGATCATCATCTCCCGGACCACCGCGAGATACAGGTCACGTTTGGTACCGAAGTAGTGATTCAGCAGACCACGCGCCACACCGGCATCACGCGCCACTTCCGCCATCTGCACCGCGGCATAGGACTGCTTGCCGAAGGCGGCGATGGCGGATTCCAGGATGGCCTGACGACGGTCATCGGGATCGAGTCGGCGCCAGCGGGGTTCGGATGCGGTCACAACCCCCGATGATCTCACACCACGTCGAGGCCCTCCGCGGCTCGGGCGCGCAGCGCGTCGGGGACGACGAACCGGTCACCGTAGCGTTCCCGCAGCTCATCGGCGCGCGCCACGAATCCCGCCACGCCGCCGTCGTACTGGTTGATGTACTGCACCGCACCACCGGTCCAGGCCGGATATCCGATACCCATGATCGATCCGATGTTGGCCTCGGCCACCGTGCCGATCACACCTTCGTCGAGGCAGCGGAAGGCCTCGAGCGCTGCGGCGACCAGCATCCGTTCCTTGGCGTCGTCGAAGGGAATCTCGACATCCGGGCGGTGGTACTCCTGCGCCAGCCGGGGCCACAGACCCAAACGTGCCCCCGACGGGCCGTCATAGTCGTAGAAGCCACGCCCCTCCAGGCGGCCCGGCCGATCGAACTCCCCGAGCATCCGGTCGACCAGCGGATACGACGCACTCGGGACGAACTCGACGCCGCGCTCGGCGGCATCGGCGATGAAGCCCGCACGGATCTTGGCGATCGTCTTCATGTTGATCTCATCGAAGAGCGTGAGCGCACCGGCCGGGAACCCGGCCTGCAGCGCGGCCTGTTCAGCGGCGGCCGGCGCCATACCCTCGGCCACCAGCGACAGCGCCTCGTCGACGAACTTGGCGATCACCCGGTTGGCGTAGAACCCGTAGACATCCCGCACGACGATCGGGGTCTTGCGGATCTGGCGCGCGAAATCCAGTGCCCGCGCCAATGTCTCATCGGAGGTGTTCTCGCCGACCACGATCTCCACGAGCGGCATCTTGTCCACCGGGGAGAAGAAGTGCAGGCCGATCACGTCGGCCGGACGCGCCACCGCGGTGGCCACCTCGGCGATCGGGAGTGCGGAGGTGTTCGACGCCAACAGGGCATCGTCGGCGACGTGGCCGGCCACCTCGGCGAGCACCTTCTTCTTGAGTTCCACATCCTCGAAGACGGCCTCGACGACGAGGTCGGCGCCGGCCACATCGGCGATGTCCGCGGTCGCCAGGATTCGGCCGAGCACGGCGTCGCGGCGCGCCTCGTCGATGCGTCCCTTGGCCAGCGCCGCGTCGAGGAGACGTCGGGAGTAGTCCTTGCCGCGTTCGGCGGCCTCGATCGTGACGTCGCGGAGAACGACGTCGACACCGGCTTGTGCTGTGACGTAGGCGATTGCGGCACCCATCATCCCGGCGCCGAGCACCGCGACCCGCTGCGCATTCCGTCGCGGATACCCGGCCGGACGTGACGCACCCTTGTTGACCGCGTTGAGATCGAAGAACATCGCCTTGATCATGTTGGTCGACACCTGACCGCAGATGAGGTTGGCGCAGTATCGGGTTTCGATGACGAACGCGGTATCGATGTCCACCGATGCGCCCTCCACCGCAGTGGCGAGCACGGCGATCGGCGCGGGCATCGGTGCACCCTTGGTCTGCTTACGCAGGGTGGCGGCGAAGGCGGGAAGCTGTGCGGCCAGGGCGGGCGAGGACGGGGTGCCGCCAGGAATGTGGTAGCCCTTGCGATCCCAGGGTTGCACGGCATCCGGATTGGACAGAATCCAGTCACGCGCACCGGCGAGCATGTCCTCGCGGGTGTCGACGACGGAGTCGATCACGCCCGCCGCCAACGCCTTTGCCGGGGACATGCGCTGCCCCTGACCGACCACGTTCATCAGGGCGTTGACCACGCCCAGCATGCGTACGACACGGGTGACACCACCGGCACCGGGCAGCACACCGAGGGTGACCTCGGGAAGTCCGAGCAGTGATCCTCTGCTGTTCAACGCGATCCGATGGTGGGCCGCCAGTGCGACCTCGAAACCTCCGCCGAGGGCGGTGCCGTTGATGGCCGCGACGACCGGCCGCCCGAGGGTTTCCAACCGCCGGAACGACTCCTTGAAATGGTCGAGGCCGGACGAGATCTCGACGACGTCGTCGGGTCCCGCCGACATCAGTTTGTTCAGGTCGCCACCGGCGAAGAAGGTGTCCTTGCCCGAGGTGACGATCACGCCGGTGATCGAATCCTTCTCCCGTTCCAGGCGTTCCACGGTGCTGCGCAACTGTGTGGCCATGTCGTCGGTCATGGTGTTGGTGGGCTGCGACGGGTCGTCGATGGTCAGCGTGACGATGCCGTCGGCGTCGGCGGACCAGCCGAAGATATCTGTGCTCATGGCGGTGTCCCCCTTGTCAGAGATTGCGTGCGATGAGGTCTTTCATGACCTCGTTGGCTCCGGCGTAGATCTTGGCGATACGCCCGTCGACGAACAACTGCGCGATCGGGTACTCCTCCATGTAGCCGTATCCGCCGTGCAGTTGCAGGCAGCGGTCGACCACCTGCGTCTGCTGCTCCGAGCACCACAGCTTGATCATCGCCGCCCGCTTCACATCGAGTTCGCCGCGCACGTGCCGAGCGATCGCGTCGTCGACGAAGGCACGCATCACCTCGAGTGTCGTTGCCACATCGGCGAGTTCGAACTTGGTGTTCTGCAGGGCGAACAACGGCTCGCCGAATGCCTCACGTTCCCGGACGTAGGCCAGGGTGTGCTCGTAGGCGGCCTCGACCACCCCGAGGGCGGCGACTCCGACGATGAGGCGTTCCTGCGGCAACTGCTGCATCAGCTGGACGAAGCCGGCTCCTTCGACGCCACCGAGCAGGTTCGCCGCGGGCACCCGCAGGCCGTCGAAGAACAGTTCGGTGGTGTCCTGCCCCTTCTGCCCGATCTTCTTGAGTTTGCGTCCGCGTTCGAAACCGGCAGGGCCGTCGGCAACCTCGGCGACGAGCAGCGACACCCCCGCGGCCCCCTTGGTGGGGTCGGTCTTGGCGGCGATGATGATGAGGTCACAGGTGGCGCCGTTGGAGATGAAGGTCTTGGCGCCGGTGATGACGTACTCGTCGCCGTCGCGGATCGCGCGGGTGGCGATGGATTGCAGATCCGATCCGGTGCCCGGCTCGGTCATCGCGATGGCACCGATCCACTCACCCGATGCCAACTTCGGCAGCCACCGCTGCTTCTGCTCCTCGGTGGCATACGAATTCAGGTAATGCGGCACGATGCCCGAGTGCACCCCGAGTTGCATCGACAGGTCGCCACATCGGCCCTGCTCCCGGAAGACCACCGACTCGTGTGCGAAAGTTCCACCGCCACCGCCGTATTGCTCCGGGATCGAGATGCTCAGCAACCCCAGTTCGCCGGCGCGGCGGTAGAGTGCACGGTCGGGTTCGCCCGCGGCGGCGAACTCCTCACGTCGCGGCGCCACCTCCTTGGTGAAGAACTCGCGTGCGAGCGCGGTGAGATCTCCGAGTTCGGTGGTCAGATCGTCGGTCATGGAGGCTCTTTCGGGTGGTTGGGGGTGGACTGGTCAGTGGAACGACGCGGGCGCCGGGCACTGAGTGTTGAGTGCTGAGTGCTGAATTACCGCATTCGCCGGTCCCTACCGCTGGTAGAGATCTTCGATCTGCTCGGCGTACTTCTTGGCGATCGGCGACCGCTTGAGTTTCATCGTCGGGGTCAGTTCGTCGCCGCCGGGAATCCAGTAGGTGGGCAGCACCCGCCACGAACGGATGCTCTCCACGCGTGACAGACGGGTGTTGGCCTGATCGACGGCGTCGGAGATCGCCTCGACGAGATCGGGGTGAACCGAGAGGGATTCGGGATCGACGTCGACCCCGCGTTGCGCCGCGAACACCGCGGCGGCATCCGGGTCGAGGGTGATCAGCGCCGAGACGAACGGACGGTTGTCACCGATTGCCGCGACCGAACCGACGAGCGGGCTCACCGCCTTCAGTGCACCCTCGATGTTGCTGGGCGACATATTCTTTCCGCCGGAGTTGATGATCAGCTCCTTCTTGCGGTCGATGATCTTCAGGTAGCCCCGATCATCAAGGGTCCCGATGTCTCCGGTGTGGATCCAGCCGTCGGCATCGAGGGTGTCGGCGGTCCGCGTCGGGTCGTTGCGGTAGCCGCGCATCACACCACCGCCCCGAACCAGGACTTCGCCGTCGGCGGCGAGGATGACCTCGGTGCCGGGGATCGCGCGACCCACCGAGCCGTAGATGGGAGCGGTGATCGGATTCACCGTGGTGACGGCCGAGGTCTCCGACATCCCCCACGCCTCCATCACCGGAACACCGAGTGCCAGCATGAATTCCAGTGCACCCACATCGATCGGTGCTGCCCCCGACACTGCGGCGGTCAGGTCATTCATGCCCAACTTCGCCCGCAGCTTCGACAGCACCAATCGATCGGCGACCTCAGCGGCCACCGTGTCCACCGGATTCAGTTTCGTGCCGGCGACGATGGCGGCGGCCTTCTTCCTGCCCGCCGCCAGCGCCCAGCGCGCCAACGATCCCTTGACACCGGATTCACCGGCAATGGTGACCTCGACGTTGCCCTTGATCTTGTACCAGAGCATCGGCACCGCCACGAAGAAGGTGGGGCGCACCTGACCGAGGGTCTCCACCAACGCCTTCGGGTTGTCCAGATCGGTCACCGTGATGCCGAAATACATCGGCGCGTACTGACAGATCCAGCGATTGATCAGGTGGGCATCCGGCAGGTAGGAGATCACCCGGCCGTTGGTGAGGTCCCCGATCACGTCGGTGATCACCTCGAGCTGATAAAGCAGATTCGCGTGGGTGAGCTCGACTCCCTTGGGGTTTCCCGTGGTGCCGCTGGTGTAGATGAGTGTCAGTACGTCGTCGCGGGTGCCGACGCGCCACTTCGAGTCGAAGTCGAAGTCGGCGTCCCCGCGCGCGATCAGGTCGGCGAGGGCGATCAGTCCGGGACCACCGTCGGTGGCGTCCGCACCGTCGGTCCCGTCGACGACGACGACCGTCTGCACCGATGTGCCGCGCGCGGCCTCGAGGACCCGTGGCAGGAACTGGGTTTCGGTGATGACGACATGCGGCTCGGCGTTGTTGAACAGGTAGGCGATCTGGGGTGCGGCGTTGGTGTTGTACACCGAGAAGGTCACCGCGCCGAGGTGCATCGCGGCCGCGTCGACGATATGGAACTCGATGCGGTTGGTGAGCATGATGCCCACCACGTCACCGCGGGTCACCCCCTGCGCCGCGAGTCCCGCCGCAACCTCACGGACACGACGTCCGTACTGCGCCCACGTCACGGACTGCGTGCCGTCCGCACTGCGGATGGCCACCTGGTTCGGCACCTCGGTCACCCGACGCTGGAAATGCGAGCAGAGGGTCTCGGTCGTCATCACTGTCCTCCTCGTGGCGCACTGTTGGCGTGCTGCCAATTATTCTGACGTTGTGTTGTCTGGCTGTCAATAAGCGGGTGCCAGCGGGCTACCCAACCACTTTGTGGTGCAATCCTTTTGCGAGTTGTCGCACCGCGGCGCCGAGTCCCGCACTCACGGGACGTCCCGCGGCACGTAGCGGCGCCGGCACGTCGATCGCCACCGTCCAGTCGAGGCGGGTGGAGCCGACCTGCTCGGTCAGCACATAGTCCTCGGCGAACGCCCTGATGCCGGGGCCGGTGGTGCGGGTCGCGGCAAAGGTCATGCGGGAGTTCTCATCCCAGCGGTAGAACCGCTCCTGCACCGACAGCACCTTGGCGATGGCGACGGTCCGGACCGCCCCCACGCCACGCTCCCCGGCCCAGCTCGCGGCGGTCACCAACGGACTCCACGACACCACGGCGTCGTCGGCGGCGAGCACCTCCCACACCTGCTCCGGTGTGGCCTCGATGTCGAGCGTCACCGTGGTGCACACGGGTGCACTGGCGAAGAACGGGTCGCCGACGATGTTGAGTTCCCGCCACTTCATGGCCGGTCCGCCGATTCGAGCGTGGTGATGATCGAGTGAATGGACTTGTCCCGCACCAACTGTGCGTCGAGAACCGGATTGATCAGGCCGCGCAGCAGCGAGTAGGCGGTCCACTGACGCGGCGCGATCGTGCGCGCCTTACGCTCGGCGGAGGCGGTGACGATGACCTCTGCGGCCTGCTCGACGCTGATCCGCTTGTTCAGCGGCCACGGCAGCTGCGCGCCGATCTCCTTGCCGAGCGGATCGTCGTCGAGTGTTGCCCGGGTCATTCCGGTCTCGACGATGCCGAAGTACGCCAGCCCGGCCGACGCACCGTGCGGTGCCAGCTCGATGCGCAGTGCGCGGCCGAGTTGTTCGACCGCGGATTTGCTGATCATGTAGGCCGATCCGCCCATCCCCGGCGCGAAGGCCGCGCAGGAGGCGACGAGTTCGATGTGGCCGCGGCGCTGCGTGATCGGTTCGATGGTGGCCTTGATGGTGTTGAAGGCGCCGATCAGATTGATGTCGATGACGCGCCGGAAGTCCTCGGGTGCGATGTCGCGCAGCGTTGCCGGCGGCGGGGTGACGCCGGCGTTGGCCACCGCGATGTCCAGGTGCCCGAAGCGGCCGATGCCCTTCTCGACGGCGATCTGCAGTGAATCGAGTTCTCGCACATCGGCATGCACCGCGAGGGCGTGCTCATTGCCGAGCTTGTCGACGGCCGCGGACAGCCCGGCCGCGTCGACGTCGGTGAGCACCACGTCGGCACCGGCGGCGACGAAACGCCTCGCTGTCGCGAGTCCGATACCCGCGGCGGCCCCGGTGATCAGGGCGACCGACCCCGGAAGGGCCAGAGGTGAGGCGCTCATCCGATCAACTCCTGTTCGTGCGCGACGGGTTCCACCAGTCGCAACCCGTCGATCCTGCGAACGGTGAAGTCCGCCAACCGGATGTGCTTCATCCGGCGCCGGAAGCCGACGACGAATCCGGGCCAGAAGGTGTAGTTGCGACCGGAGGGGCTGAGGTAGTAGCTCGAGCATCCGCCGGTGTTCCACACCGAGTGCGCCAGCCCTTCGTCGACCTCGCGAACGAACCGTTCCTGCGCCTCCGGCAGCACGTCGATGCTGCGGATGCCTTGGTCTCTCATCTGCTTCAGTGCGTCGACGAGGTAGTCGACCTGTGCCTCGATGGTGACCACCTGAGACGTGTAGACCACCGAGTTCGGTCCCAGGATCTGGAAGAAGTTCGGGAAGCCCGCGACGCTGGTCCCCATGTAGGCGACCATCTCACCGCCCTCCCAGGTCGCAGAAAGGCTACGGTCGTCGGCGCCGTGGATGCGCCGGAACCCCTCGTTGCCGGCGAGTTTGAAGCCGGTGCCCAGCACGATCGTGTCCACCTCGTGCAGGACGCCGTCGGCGGTCTCGATGCCCGTCGGGGTGACCCGGACGATGCCGTCGGTGATGACCTCGGCGTTGGCGGCGGCCAGGGCCGGATAGAACGTGTTGGAGAAGGTGGGACGTTTGCATCCGAAGGCGTATCGCGGCGTCAGCTTGGCGCGCAGTTCCGGGTCGGCGACCTGACGCCGCAGGTGCAGGCGGGCGACCGCGGCCATCGGCGCCAGCAAGCCGGGACGCTTGACGAGTCCGGGCACCATCATCTCCTGCGCCAGGCCGCAACTCTCGCGCAGTGCGCGCATGGTGACCGGGTGGCGCCGGAACATGGTGCGCACCCCCTGACTCACCGGCCGGTCGGGGTGCGGCATGATCCAGGTGGGCGTCCGTTGAAAGAGGCTCAGCTGCTTGACCTTCGGCTGCAACTGCGGCACGAACTGGACCGCCGAGGCACCCGTTCCGATGACGGCGACCCGTTTGCCCTCCGGCGACCAGGAGTGGTCCCACTGCGCCGAATGGAACACCTCACCGGCGAAATCGTCGAGTCCGTCGATGGCGGGTACCGACGGTTCGCTGAACGGACCGGTGGCGCCGACCAGCACGTCGGCGGTGAATTCCTGCCCGGCCGCGGTCAGGCGCCACACCTGCGCGAGGTCATCCCAGCCGGCGTGGGTGACGTCATGGCCGAAACGAATGCGTGAGGTGATCCCGAAGTCGTCGGCGCAGCGCGCGATGTAGGCCTGGATCTCCTCCTGCAGCGGATACAGGCGCGTCCAGTCCGGGTTCGGGGCGAAGGAGAACGAGTACAACGCCGACGGGATGTCGCACTGGGCACCGGGATAGGTGTTGGCCTGCCAGGTGCCGCCGACCTCGTCGGCACGTTCGAACAGCAGGAAGTCGTCAAAACCCTCCTGGGTCAGGCGAATTGCGGCACCGATACCACCGAAGCCGGTACCGATGATCGCGACATGGACGTGGTGTGGGGCTGTGTCTGCCACGGTTCCTCCTAGAGATCGACGACCACGTGGTCGTCGGCTGCGCGTGACACGCAGATCATCATCGAGTCGTCTCGTTCGTCGCCGATCAGCACGCGATCGTGGTGGGCGACGGCGCCGTCGAGCACCTTGACGCGGCATGCACCGCAGAATCCCTGCTGGCACGAGTACCGCACGTCAGGTTTGACCCGCCGGATCGCCGCGAGTGCGGTCTCGTCGGCGGCCACCTCGACCGATCCGCCGGAGGCGAAGTCGATCCGGAAGGCGGTGCCGTCGACGACCGGGGGCGGGGCGAATCGTTCACTGTGCAGTTCGCGGCCGGGGGCCTCGGTCACGATGAGCCGGCGGGCGCTCTCGAGCATCGCCGACGGACCGCACAGGTAGATGGGGGCGGCGGGGCCGTCGATGTCGAGGATCTCGCGCATGTCCGGCACACCGTGCTCGTCGTCGGTGCGGATCTGCACGCGGGCGGCGTCGAGGGCCAGCAGTTCGTCGATGAACGGCATGCTGTCCCGGTTGCGCCCGGTGTAGATGAGCGTCCAGTCGAGTCCCTTGGCGTGGGCCTCGCGGAGCATCGGCAGGATCGGGGTGATGCCGATGCCGCCGGCGACGAACCGGCACCCACGCTGTGCGGCGAAGTTGAAGGCGTTGCGCGGGCCGCGGATGTGCAGGGTGTCCCCGGTTCGCAGCAGATGCATCTCGGCGGAGCCGAGTCCATCGGGGATGCGGCGCACCGCAATTCGGTAGGTGGCGGTGTCGGCAGGATCACCGGTCAACGAGTAGTGCCGTTGGCGGCCGGACGCGGTGAAGACGTCGATGTGGGCGCCCGGCGTCCACCGGGGCAGTGCGGTGCGATCGGGCCGGGCGAGGGTGATCAGCCGCACCCCGTCGGCTGCTCTCCGACTGTCGATGACGTCGAGCCGCAGGTCGAATCCGACGTGACGGGTGGGATTGGGTGGTGAAAGACGCTCGGCGTACGCACTTTCGGCGAACAGGCGTGAGTAGCCGCGGGCGAGCCCACCGATGGCGGCGAGCATCCGGGTCGGATTCTCGACATCGGTCATGGGTGGCTGCAGGTAGTTCACTGTTCTGCCGCCCGCGCCGCCGGGGAGATCGCGAGATACCGCACGGCCTTGTCGATGTCGCCCATCGAGGAGGGATGGAAACCCGGCTGCAGGTAGTAGTAGATCTGCTCGAACAGGAAGCTGATGCCCGGAATGAGGTGGGCCCGTGCGGCCTTCGCGAAGGCGATCGGCCACGGACGGCGGCGCTTGACGGTGGTGTCGTTGCGGTACAGGTAGGCCGCCGTCGAGAACCACAGTGCGGCAAGGCCGGTGCAGGCGATCAGTGTGGTGCGGGCCCGGCGCAGGTAGCCGCCGTCGACGTACTGGAATGCGTCGAAGGCGACATTGCGGTGTTCGAGTTCCTCCGCACCGTGCCAGCGGAGGAGGTCGAGCATGGTGGGATCGACTCCGACACGGTCGAATTCGGCGTTGTCGAGCAACCATTCGCCGACCACCGCGGTGAAGTGTTCGGCGGCGGCGTAGACGCCGAGGCGTTCGGACAGCCACGCCCGTTTGGCGCGCTTGTTGGTGATGCCGTGATCGCCGAAGATCTTGGCCACCGCGTACTCGATCCGGCGCATCACCGGGGTGATCTCGACGTCGTTGGCGCGCAGGTAGTTTCGGAAGCCCTCGTGCGATGCGGCGTGGGTGGCCTCCTGCCCGACGAAGCCGACGACCTCCTCACGGAGACGTTCGTCGTCGATCAGCGGCAGTGCCTGCGCGAACACGTCGGCCATGGCCCGCTCCCCCTCGGGCAGCACGAGATGCATGACGTTCCAGAAGTGCGTGGCATAGGGCTCGCCGGGGATGTACTCCAGCGGCACTCCGGTCCAGTCGAACGAGACCGGTCGGGCGTTGATCGCCAGTGCCTCCTCGCCGTACTCCCGGGTCTGTGCGCCCTGCGCGTGTGCCATGAGCGTTCTCCTGTTCGTCACGTCCGTACCGGTGTCGGGGTGGTCCACGTCACCTCGTTGAAATGAAGATACGTTTTGCCACTCATTGTTTCAACCCCCGAGGTCGACTAGACTTCCGACATGTCTGTTTCCGGCCTCTTCACCGCGTCGCCGGGCGCCACCGAGGCCGATCCGATCCTCGACGCGGCGCTGGCGGTCTTCGCCGACATCGGCATCCGACGCGCCACCATCGACGACATCGCCAAGCGCGCAAAGGTCGGACGGGTGACCGTGTACCGCAAGGTCGGCGGCAAGAACGAGATCCTCGTCGCAGTGATGATCCGCGAATCCGGCCGGCTGTTCGACCAGGTCAGAGCCGCAGCCGAGCGGGCCGACAGCTACGCCGACCGCGTCGTCAACGCGTTCGCGACGACGGTGACGGCCATCCGCGAGAACCCGGTCTGGAATCGGATCCTCGAACTCGAACCCGGCAACGTGCTCGACCAACTGACTCTCAACGGCTCGTTCCTCCTCGCCGGTGCGGTCGAGGCCACCGCCGACGTGCTGCGCTCACCGGACGCCGAACTCGACGACGAGGAGGTCCTGGCCCGCGCCGAGATCCTGGTGCGGATCACCCACTCGATCCTGCTGACGCCGAACGTCCGGCTGCCGTTGTCGACCTATGCCGAGGTCGAGGAGTTCGCGCGGAAGCACCTGCTGACCATCGCGCAACCGCGGTAGCCGAGCGCTTCTCAGCGTCCGTTCAGCTCGGTCCGGCGACACTTCCGGGGTGGACACCATCTCCGGCCTGCCGCTGCATCCTCTTCTGGTACATCTCGCCGTCGTCGCGATCCCACTTGCGGCCCTCCTGGGCATCATCGGCGCAGCGTGGCCGTCCGCTCGCCGCGTGCTCGGCGTCGTGCCCCCGATCGTCGCACTCGTCGCCGTCATCATCACGCCCCTCACCACATCGGCCGGCGAAGCGTTGGAGAAGCGGGTACCGGAATCGGCCGAACTGCACCGACACACCGACCTCGGCGGGGAGATGATCGCGTGGGTCGCACCCTTGTTCGTCGCGGTCGTCCTGCTATGGGCCCTGCACTCCGACGCCATCATGCGGCTACTACCGATAACTCTGTCGCCCAATGTATTCCGCGTGATCGACATCGTCCTGCGCGTGGCGGTGATCGTCACCGCGATCGGCTCGATCGTGATGGTCTACCTGGTCGGGGACTCCGGCGCACGGGCGGTGTGGCTCAACTGAGAATCACCCGGCACGGGTCACCGCGGCCGTACGTCGGCGAGGAAGCCGACGTTCTCCGTCAGCGCCACGTCATCACGCTCGTAGGCATCCGACGAGACAGTCCAGTCATAGGCCTCGAGCAGGTGATGCACCACAATCGCCGACTCGAGGTAGGCGAAGTGCATGCCCATACAGTTGTGCCGACCGCCCCCGAACGGCATCCAGGCCATGGGGTGGTCTCGTCGATCCCGCTCTCCGATGAACCGCCCGGGGTCGAAACGTGCCGGATCAGGCCAGATATCGGGCCGGCGATGATTGGCCCCGATGGGAACGATCACGAAAGCCCCTGCAGGGATGAGGTGTCCGCACAGCTCTGTGTCCTTGATCGCGGCACGGGGCACAACCGGGACCGGTGGCCGCAGGCGCACCGACTCGCGAAACACCGCGTCCGTGGCCACCGCGGACCGCAGCTCACCAAGACCCGGACGAGTGCCCAGGTCGATCGCCTCGTCGCGAAGCTCGTCGCGCCACCGCCGATGACGGCCGAGCCGATAGACCATTGATGTCATCGCGATCGTCGCCGTGTCATGGGCGGCGAAGAGCATGAATCGCATATGGTCGACGATCTCGGCATCCGAGAGACGTCCGGCACCGTCGATGTCGGCGCTGCACAACGCCGACATCAGGTCCGCCCCGGGCCGGCGGCGCCGATCGGACACCACATCCGCCATGTAGTCGTCGAGGACGGTCTTCGCCTGCTGGGCGCGGTGCCAGCGCGTGCCCGGTATCGGGAGCCGCACCAATGCGCCGGCCGCCTCGATCAACTCGACGAACGCCCGGTTCATCCGATCGACGTCGGCGCGTGGCAAACGTGCACCCAGGAATATCTCCAGCGCGAGATCCAGCGCGATCGCTTTGAGGGGGATGCGCATGTCCACGCCATCTCCCGTGGGAAAGTTCGCCATCGCCGACGACACGAGGGGGTGCAGTCGCTGCGCGTAACCGTCGAGCCGAGTCCGGGTGAAGGCGGTCTGTAGGATTCGGCGATGCCGGCGATGCTCGTCGGCGTCCATCAGCAGGATTCCCCGCTCGAACAGCGAACCCAGCGCGAAGCCGTAGACCGGCTCGTTCGCGAAGGCTTCATCGCGGTCTCCGACGAGTTCGGCGGCGGCGGCCGGACCCTGAGCTACGACGACATCACGACCGAGCACGGTGACAAACGCGATGTCGCCGTGTGCGCGGCGGAGGTCCTGGGCCAGGCCCGTCGGATCCGAGCGCAGGCGCAACGCACCGAACAGGGGCACAGCGCGTGGGCCGGTGACCGCGCGTAGGGTCGACTGAGGGTCTGGGGATGCGAGAATACGGTGGTGCATGGAGTCCTTCCGGCCGCATGCGACGTCTCACGCGAGGATGCGGTCATGATGGGAGGTGAGCGGGTACGTGCGGGTCTTGGTGGTCGACGACGACACACACGCGGCAGAGACGATCAAGCGCGTGCTCATCAGTGACGGCTGGAGCGTCGTGATCGCCCACGACGGACTCGAGGGATACCGTCGTGCTTCGGACGAGGATTTCGATGCCGTTGTTCTCGACATCATGCTGCCCGGACGGAACGGGTATGAGGTGGTGCGTGACCTGCGTGCGGCCGGGAATTGGGTTCCGGTGGTGATGTTATCGGCCAAGGACGGTGAATACGATCAGGCCGAGGCCCTTGATTTCGGAGCTGATGACTACCTGGTCAAACCATTCTCCGTGGTCGTGCTCAAGGCCCATCTGCGGGCGGTGATGCGTCGTGGCCGCAAGGAACGTCCGGCCATCCTGCGGGCCGGGGGGCTCGCACTCGATCCGGCCGAACGCCGCGTCACGCGGGACGGCACCGACATCGCGCTGACCCCCCGCGAGTACGCGGTTCTGGAGCTACTGATCCGCAACGCGGACACGGTGATATCCAAACAGACCATCCTCCAATCGATCTGGGATGAGAACTACGACGGCGACCACAACATCGTCGAGGTCTACATCGGCTACCTACGAAAACGAATCGATACTCCTTTCGGTGTCGGTTCCATCGAGACCGTTCGAGGGGCCGGGTACTGTCTGCGCAGCGTCTGACGACCCGGCCGCCGCCCGATCCGTGGTCGGGTGTTCACGAGCGCCGTCGTCGTCGTCGCCCGCCGGCGCACGGCGGAACCGCAGTTCGATCGCGGCACCGGTGATGACACCCACCGAGCCGGCATCACCGAGCGCCGACACGTCGGCGTCGTCGAGCACCGACACGCTGCCGCCGTGGGCGACCATGATCTCCTGCACGATCGCCAGGCCCAGACCTGTCCCGGACCCCGAACGACGATCGGTGCCGAGCCGGGCGAAGCGTTCGAACACCCGCCGACGGTCGTCGCCGTCGATTCCCGGGCCGTCGTCGCCCACGACGATGCGTGCCACCTCGTCGTCGGCGAACATCAGGATCCACAGTGTCGACCGCGCATACCGGATCGCGTTGTCGACGAGGTTGCGCAACGCCCTGGCGACCATGACCGGATCACCGAGGACGCGAGCGGCGATGACGCGGGTGCGGACGTCGACAGACCCCATCGCGCGGACGCGCTGCGCTTCGGACAGGACAGCGTCGTCGAGATCGACATCGACCCGCGTGACGGTGAGACCGTTCTCGTCGGCTCGGGCGAGCAACAGCAGGTCGGAGACAATGCGCTGCATCTGGCGGGCTTCGGGCAACAGGATCGTGCGGACCGTCTCCGGATCCAGGGCTGTCCCGGTCTCGTCGGCCAGGTCGAGCAGTCCGAGCACCGTGGTCAACGGACTGCGCAGCTCATGGGAGGCATCCCCGACGAACCGCAGTTGTGCGCCACGATTGACCTGCAACCGCGCGAGCATGCTGTTCATGGTCGTTGCCAGGGTGCGGATCTCGTCGTCGGCGTCCGGTACCGGCACTCGGCGGTCGAGGCGGCTGGCGTTGATCGCGTTGACCTGCCTGGTGATTCGGGACACCGGTCGCAGAGTGCGGCCGACCAGCAGATAGACCGCCAGCGCCGCCAGCGCCACGATGATCGGCAGCTCTACGCCGATGATCGCGGCGGTGATCCACTCGCTGCGCCGCACGTTGTTGGTGCGGTCGACCGCGATCACCGCGTAGTATCGGCCCCCGAACTCGGCACCGAGAGCCGTCGCGCAATACTCTCCGTCGCGTCCCCTGATCGACAGGTCGTCGCGGTAGGAATAGATGCCGTCGTCGAGGAGGAAGTCGGCGACCGGAATATCCGGCGCTCCTGGCGACGCCCGCAACACCCGGCCCTCGCGGTCGACCACCTGCACGAAGTCGACCCCGGCACCGGGGGCCAGATCGTCCGGATCGACCCCGTCCACGCCGGTCCTGGCCACCGCGGTGGCCACCTGATAGGCCTGTCGGCTCGTCGCTCGGTACATCGCCTCGGTGTTGGCGCGATGCAGCATCAGAAGCGACACCACTCCCGCGATGCCCAGCGCCACCGTCACCACGACGGCTGCGGCGACCGTCGAACGCGCTCGAACCCCTCGCCGCGAGCCGAGTCCGTAACGCCGACGACTCTTCTCGCCCACGGACCTCACCTGCCTAGGACGGTGTCATCCCCGCCGAGACGTGACAAGCGCGGACCGCCATGGCACCCATCGTATGGCGCGAGGCCCCGAGCCGACCACCGTCGGGTTTCAGTGGCCCTTCAGGTGCAGGGGAGGACAGTGGTGTACATGGACACCTCCACCATGTCCGTCGCTCATCGGATTCTGCAGGATGCTCGTCAGCGAGGTACTCGGCTGGCCTTCGGAGTGCACGGCGCCAACATCGAGGACATCTACGCCGCCGCCGCGGACATCGACCTGCCGACCGTGGTGGCCAAGCACGAATTCGCCGCAGGTGCGATGGCCGACGGGCTCACACGCGTCACCGGAGTTCCCGGCCTGGTGCTGACCACGTCCGGAGGTGGCGCCATGAACGTGATCGGAGCGCTGGCCGAATGCTATGACAGCCGGGTTCCGATTCTTGCCGTGATTGGCAGTGCACCAACGGCATTGGTGTCCCGAGGTGCGTTTCAGGACATGCTCTCACCACCGGACACGATCGATCTGGAGCGGCTCGTGGGCGCCGTCACCGGCCACTGCAGCGTCATCGATTCCGCCGCAGCGCTGCAACCGGCGCTGAACGCGGCCGCGGCATGTCTGGCCGCAGACCTCCCGGCCGCTCTGGTGATCCCCAAAGACGTTCAGCAACAACCGCTGCCATCGCCCTCGCCTCGTCACACCGACAGTATCGTCACCGTCGCCCCGACAACGACTGCCGGATCCGAACACGCCATGCTCGCCGAATTCGCCGCCGAACTCGCGGACACGGTGCGCCGTGGTGATCGCGTCGTCATCTGGGTTGGCGAGGAGGCCTCCCGTCGCCAGGTCGGCCATCTCGTCCGCACCCTCGCCGACCGACTCGGAGCGAACGTCCTCGCCGCGCCGGGCGGTATGGACGCGACCGGCACCGACGGTACACACGGCCCCGGCATCACCGGGGTCATGGGACACCCGTCCGCGGTGACCGCGATGGCCGGCGCGGCGAGGTGCGTGGCCATCGGGTGCCGGATGAGCATCACCGATCGCGCAGGCCTGGACGACGTACTTGCTCGTATTCCGGTGACACACCTGGGCTCTCACCCTCCTCGTCTGCCGGGATGCACCCATCTCGGTGTCGCGTCGCTACCGGCGGCCCTTCGGACACTGGAGGTCGAGCTGGCCGATCTCGGTGTTGCGGCAACCGCCCCCGCCGCAACCGGCCGTGAGTTCCTCGAGGTCCCGAATCCACCCGCGCCCGACCATGACCGAGCGTCGATGTCGCTGCGTGATGTGGTGGCCTCGGCGTCGGGCGAACTGCCCGACGATGCGCTGATCTTCGCCGACGCCGGCAACATCGGCGCCACCGTCGTCCACCACCTCACACTGCGGGCGCAGCAGCGTTTCGGTGTCGCACTCGGCATGGGTGGCATGGGTCATGCGATCGCCGCCGCCATCGGCGTCGCCGTCGCCGAGGCGGCGGGTTCGCGACGACGCTGCGTCGCGTTCGCCGGTGATGGGGCGTTCTTCATGCACGGCATGGAGTTTCATACCGCCGTCGAACACGGTGCACCGGTGACATTGATCGTCGCCAACAACGACGCACACGGTATGTGCGTCACCCGAGAGGGATTGTTTTTCCCGAACACCATCAGCAGCAATAGATTTCGTCACACCGACATCGGCTCCGGCCTCGCCGCGATGTTCAACGGAATCGATGTCCGATGCCCCACCGACCCCGGCGAGCTGCGAGTGGACTGTAAGCAACTGTTCGCCGCCGATGGGCCCAACTGCCTTGTTGTCGAGACCGATTGCGATGAGGTACCTCCGTTTCTCCCCTTCCTCCCGAAAGGTCCGTGATGACCGCAACCCTTCCCGCCCTGTCCGATCTGGGCGCACGAGCCACCGACCTGGACGGCCTCACCCGAATCGAATCCCACCCACGCGAGGTGGCCACCCCTGTCATCCTCGAGCGACTGCGGTCGGTGTACCCGCACGACACGGTCTACGGGCAGTTCTGTCCCGTTCAGGGTTACGTCGACGCTCCACCACGCGAACTCTACGAATGGCTCGCCGACACCCGATCCCTGGAGGAATGGACATACAGCCTGCGTGGCTTCGCCGAGACCGACGAGCCCGGGCTATGGGTCGCCCAGGATCGCCTCGGAGACGCCACCGACATCTACACGCGCACCGTTGCCAATCCCGACGCGATGACCGTCGACTATCACTGCGCCTGGGATCAAGGGACGCACCTGTGGATGATCTACCTCATGCGGGTCGTCGACGCTCAGGTCGTGCTCAACCGTCCCGGATCGGTGGTGCTGTGGAACAACTGCCACCACCCGTTCTATGACGAGAACCCTTATCCGGAAACAGCTCCCGCGTCACGACCGGTCTGGGTGGGCGACTTCTGGGACATGTTCTCTGCCGGCCATCAGCTCGAACTCGACAACCTCACCGCCATCGCCGAATACCGGCACGACCACGGACTGCCCCTCACCCCCGATTGGATGCGATCATGATGCCGACCTCCATCTCGTCCGTTGTCATGCTGAACGATGTGGCCGGGTACTTGCCCGAGAACCGGGTGCCGGCAGAGTATTTCGCCGAGTTCGCCGAAGACGACTCCCTCGCCCACAACGTGATGTTCGCCGCGCCCGCGTTCCGCCATCACGCCGCCCGGGATGAGACATCTGCGGATATGATGCTCTCCGCAGCACGCGTTCTCACCGATCGCCACGGGGCCGATCACCTCGACGACGTCACCATCGTCCTGACCCACAGTCAACTCCCCGAGGTCCCCGTCCGTGGCTGCGGTGGCGAAGTGGCCCACCGTCTGGGCATTCGCCCGCATACCGTCCTCGATGTGCACAATGGCGGTTGTGCGGCCTTCGTGCACATGCTCGACCTCGCCGGCGCACTGTTGACGGCGGCAGGAGGCGGAAAAGCGTTGCTGGCGTTGGCACAGAACAGCGCATCGCAGATATTCACCCAGGAGCAGGTGCGCGGTACCGCGCAGGCTGCCATCCCGGGTGACGGCGCGGCAGCCGCAGTGGTCTCACTCGACGGCGGTGGTTCACCGGTACTCGCCACCATGTGCCATTCGTATGGCGCCTACGCGGGTGACATGACCTCGGTCGCCCACCCCGAGCGCAAGTACTGGGAGGCCGGTGAAGGCCAGATACACATCGGATTCACCGAGGCCAAGATCGCCAAGGTGCTCGCCCGCGGAAACCGGATGGTGCCGGAGGTGGCGATCGAGGTGGCCGACCTGATCGGTATCGATCCGCCGCAGCTGGATTGGCTGATCACCAATCAGCCGAACCGGATCTTCCTGCGCAATTGGCGTGAGGCGATGGAGCTTCCGGCGCAGCGACACCCCGATACCTTTGACGAGTGCGGGAATCTCTTCGCGGTGGGAATCCCGATCACCCTGGACACCGCGATCACCGACGGCCGGATCCGTGACGGTGATGTGGTGATGATGTCGGCCTTCGCCCACGCCGGCGACTTCGCCGGTGCGGCGGCCATCCGATTCGGGGGCCGGCCATGACCGCGGCCGAACTCCCGGCGCCGGTATCCCGTCGAGCGCGCCCGCCCGCGGGCCTGGACCTGAACGAGTCGTGCTATCCCCCGCTTCCGGCCGTTGCCGCGGTGCTGCGGGACGAGTGCGCCATCGCACATCGCTACCCGGAGTTCTTTCCGGATTCGACTAGGCGGCAGGTCGCCGGTCACCTGGCGGTGCGTCCCGAGCAGGTGGTCATAGGCGCCGGCGCTACCGGCGTCGTCGGCATGTGTTTCGCCTTGGCGCGCGCAGCGATCGATCAACCTGGGCCGCAACCCGTGTCGGTGGTGTCGGCATCACCCACGTTCGACGGCTATCCCATCGTCGCCGAGATGTCCGGGCTGCGGTTCGTCGGGGTCGCGCTTCGGCGCGGCGCCGTCGACCTGGAATCGATGGCTCACGCGGTGGGGCCGGACACCGGTGTCGTGGTGGTGTGTTCGCCGCATAATCCCACCGGTTCGGTGCTCGACGTATCCGCGATCACCGAATTCGTGGCGGCCCTCCCGCCACATGTGATCGCGATCCTGGACGAGGCCTACATCGAATTCAGTGAGCATCCGACCGATCCGGCATACCTGGTCGACCGGCATCCGAACCTGGTGGTGATACGTACCTTCTCCAAGGCCTACGGACTGGCCGGGCTCCGTGTGGGTTACGGGGTGGCGCAGGCCGATCTGGCCCGCCGGCTGCGCGCATTCGAGGTACCGTTCGGCATCTGCGCTCCCGCGATCGCTGCAGTGCCGGTGGCCCTTGCCGCGCAACGGGAACTGATGCAACGGGTTTGGGCCATGCGCACCGAACGCCAGATCCTCGCACGACGTCTGCGTCGATACGGCGCCCGACCACTGCACAGCGACGCGAACTTCCTTTTCGTCCCCGGCCGAGAGGGTGTGGCGTTGGGTTCGCTTCTGATCACCAGCGGCATACCGGTCAAGGTGTGCGGCGCTCACGGCGTACGCATCACTGTCGGCAGTCGCGCCGACACCGACAGGATCGTCGCAGCACTTCGAGGACTCACCGCTGCGGTCTGATGCAGCGCATCGCACAAGCCGACCAGCCCGCATCACGACCATCGATCCCACCGACATCTCCTGCGGTTGAGAACAGTGCCGAACCACCTGTGACGTGGTCACGGGCGGATCCCCTAGCCCTCGGTTTCGCAAAGTCGTTGTCCTGCTACGGTTTTTATTCGCGCCGTCGCAGCAGGTAGGCCATCCCTCCGACCACAGCGACGGCCGCGCCGCCGATCACGGAATCAATCGGCAGCACAGCCGCCAACATGATGCATCCGATGAACCCCACGACCGGGACGATCCTCGGTGGCCGATTCTCCGACCGCGAGAGCGTCCACGCCGACGCATTTGCGAGGGCGTAATAGAGCAACACGCCGAATGACGAAAAACCAATGGCGGTACGAACATCGGCGGCCGCCGCGACCACCGCGACCACCGCACCCACCACGATCTCGGCACGATGCGGAATGTGTCGCCGCGGATGCACCGCGGCCAGGGTCCGGGGTAGGTGGCCGTTGCGCGCCATGGCCAGAACGGTTCGCGAAATCCCCAGGATCATCGCCACCAACGCGCCGATCGCGGCCACCGCGGCGGCGACTCGCACCACCGGTTCCATCCAGGCCATTCCCGCCGTGCGGACGAGGGCCACCAACGGTGCTGACTCGTGCGCCAATGTCTGCGGACCGAGCACCGCGACAGCGGTCACCGCCACGGCGGCGTAGACGGCGAGGGTGATGCCGAGAGCGCCGAGGATCGCACGCGGAATGGCCCGGGTAGGGCTACGCACCTCCTCCCCGAGAGTGGCGATCCGCGCATATCCCGCGAACGCGAAGAACAAAATCGCGGCCGCCTGCAACACCCCGAGCACTCCGATGTCCGAGCCGATCGCCAGGCTGCCGGGGTCCGCCGATCCCGAACCCACAGACGTGACGATGACGAGGGTGAGCACGGCCAGGGTGAACGCGACGATCAGCCGGCTCACCCACGCCGACTTCTGCACTCCCAGATAGTTGAGGGCGGTGATGGCGACGACGGTTGCGGCCGCGACCGCATGGGCCTGCCCGGGCCAGAGGTAGACCCCGACCGTCAGGGCCATCGCCGCACCCGAGGCGGTCTTGCCCACCACGAACATCCATCCGGCCTGGTATCCCCAGAAGTCGCCGAGCCGCTCCCGGCCGTACACATAGGTCCCGCCCGATGTCGGGTGGCGGGCCGCGAGCCGCGCCGACGAGGTGGCGTTGCAGTAGGCGACGACCGCGGCGACCACCAGTCCGATGAGCAGACCCGACCCTGCCGCGGCGGCCGCCGGCGCGAGGGCGACGAAGATCCCGGCGCCGATCATCGAACCGAGGCCGATGACGATTGCGTCCCCGACGCCGAGTTCTCGGCGAAGGCGGGCGGGAGGAGTCGGCGGGGGTGACGACACAGCCGTCATCCTAGATCGACGGCACGGGGACGACCGTTCAGTCCTCCGCCGCGAGAATCGCGTCCAGAAGTCCGGGTATCCGCTCGTCGATCACGTCGCGTCGCAGGCTACTCATGATCGAGGTGCCCTGGTACTCCTGGCTGATGATCCCGGCTTCCCTCAGCACCCGGAAGTGATGGGTCTGGGTGGACTTGCCCACCGGTAACGCAAAGCAACTGCAACTCTGTGCATCGCGGTTGGTCATCAACTGCCGCACGATCTTTCGGCGGACCGGATCGGCCAGCGCACGGAGCACGTCGTCGATGGTGACGTCGGCGGCGTCCGGGTGGTCGAGAACCCTCACCCACTTCCCCTTTCCGGCACTGTTCGTGGTGCTTCGCCGTACTCTACTACGCCACCCCTGGTAATACGACGAATACCGTAGTACGTTGTTGATCGTAGTACGACACCCATCAAATCTCGGAGGTATGCGATGAAGGTTCTCCTCACCGGCGCCAGTGGCTACATCGGCTCCGCGGTCCTCAACGAACTGATCGCCGACGGGCACGACGTGCTCGCCCCGGTCCGCAGCGAACGGTCGTCCGACGTGGTGGCGACCGCCGGCGGCGAACCGGTCATCGGCGACGTCACCGACACCACCTGGCTCGCCGAACAACTGTCGGCGTCCGACGCCGCCATCCACACCGCCGCGCCCGGCGATGCCACCAGCGCCGCATTCGACGGGGCAATCACCGACGCGGTGATCGCCGCCTTCTCCGGCACCGCCAAGCCGTACCTGCACACCTCCGGCGTGTGGATCCACGGAAATGGTGACGCGCTCACCGAAACCAGTCCCCTCGACCCGCCGACACTGGTCTCGTGGCGTCCCGCAGTGGAGTCACGCCTACTGAGTTCGGCTGTGGCGGTGTCCCTCCCGGCACCGGCAGTTGTCGTCGGCCAGGGCAAGGGCATCACCGGCCTGCTTCGTCCGCAACCCGGCGAGCGTGAGGTGAGGCTGATCGGCGACGGGACCCAGCACTGGACCCTGGTGCACGTCGAGGATCTGGCCCGGCTCTACATCACCCTGCTGGCGCTTGATTCTCCGGCGGGCCACGTCCTCGGGGTATCCGGAACCAACCCCACCGTTCGTGACATCGCAACCGTGCAGAGCGCCGGGGCCGAACTGGTACCCGAAGGTGCCGACGACACCGCCGGGCGCCTCGGCGGGCTGTTCGCCGAGGCACTGCTGCTCGATCAACAGGCCGACGGCGAGAAGGCGCGGTCGCTCGGATGGACACCCAAAAACACCTCGCTGGAGGATCTCGTTCTCGGCTGATCAGCGGACGCCGTTCCCAGGAACCCGACATCGTGATGCCAGTGTGCGCCCAGCGGTCGCTCGCATCCTGAGTACATGCGACTGGTCATGGGAATTGCACTGCACGACGATCACCTCGTCGTCGCCGCCGGCACTGCCGCGGACATCGCAGGGGCGAACCCCCGGCCGCCGCACCTGACCACCCGCCCCGCGCAACTGTGGTGGCCCGCGGGCGCGACACCGCGACTGCCGCGGACGACGGACCATCCAGGCGATCTCTTCGGCCACTATCTCGATCGCCTCACCGAGGTCACACCGATCCGTACCGCCGCCCGGCAGAACCGCCCGGCCCATCAACTGGTGGTCGCCACCGTGGCCCTGACGATCGAGCAGGCCGAACGCGCCGGTGGCGGGCATGTGGGTGCGGTGACGATCGCCCATCCCGCATCCTGGTCGCCCGAACAGATCGGTACGTTGCGTCGGGCGGTCGGGATCAGCCGGTTGTCGCGAACCCGCAGCATCACCGTCGTCTCCGAACGCCTGGCCATCTCGCGGTGCATCCGCTGGTCGGGGCATATGGGCATCACGGGTTCGGTGGCCGACCACCCCGTCTTCGTGAGCGCGTGGGGTGCGGCGATGCTGGCCGCCACCACCGTCTGCCGATTGCCGGCACCACGCCCGTCGGCGGCGAGAACCTTGCCACGCGCCCCGCATCGCACCGGACGCACCACCACTCACCCGATTCCCCGCACCCTCGCGAGCGCGACGTCCTCGCGCGCGGCGGTGTCGGCGACAGCACCACGACCGCATGTGGGCACCCGGGATCGCTGGAAGTCCCAGTGCCAACACTGATCTGCGGCTCGGCCTGACGTGCCGCTCGGCGCCGATCTGCAACTCGGCGACGTCACACCGACATCGGTGTTGGCGGGATCGCTGTAGCGTCCGGTCCAGGTATGACAGAGTGGATCGCGATGGCCACCCCACGACTCGTTCCGCCGATCACCGCCGACTCCGCGGACCTGACGTCATTGCGCTCGGAGGTGCGGGAGTTCCTCTCGCACAACCGAACCGGTGATGCTCCCACGAGTGTGGACAGTTGGCTCACCGGCTGGGATGAGGATTTCACCCGGCGCCTGGCCGAACGCGGATGGCTCGGGATGACGGTGCCCGTCTCCTACGGCGGTCACGGGCGTGGACATCTCGAACGCTTTGTCGTGACCGAGGAGTTACTGGCCGCGGGTGCACCGGTCGCCGCGCACTGGATCGCTGATCGACAGATCGTGCCGTCGTTGCTCAAGTACGGTACCGAGGACCAGAAGCGACACTTCCTGCCACGCATCGCGGCCGGACAGTGCTTCTTCGGGATCGGGATGAGTGAACCGGATTCCGGATCGGACCTCGCGAGTGTCCGGACATCGGCGACCCGAGTCGACGGCGGATGGTCGGTGACCGGGACCAAGGTCTGGACGTCGGGAGCGCACCGTGCCGATGCGTTCATCTGCCTGGCCCGCACCGCACCTGTCGACCCGGCCGACCGGCATGCGGGCCTGTCGCAGTTCATCGTCGATCTGCGCGCCGACGGCGTCGAGATCCGCCCCATCCGGTCGATGACCGGCGCGCACCACTTCAACGAGGTCCACCTCGACTCCGTGATCATTCCCGACGCGATGGTGTTCGGGACGATCGGCGCGGGCTGGACACAGGTGACCTCCGAGTTGGCCTTCGAACGCAGTGGCCCCGAACGATTCCTGTCGACGTTCCCACTCCTGTCCGAATGCACCGACGCCATGGGCACCGGCGAGTTACCCGCCGACGCCGAGGTCGGTCGGTACGTCGCGCGAGTGACCGCGCTGCATCTGATGTCGAGTGCCGTGGCCGATGCACTCACTCGCGGTGAACCCGCCGACACCGCGGCTGCCGTGGTGAAGGTTCTCGGCACCACCACCGAGGGCGACATCGCCGACTTCGCCGATGTGTCGACCGGCGACGATGACCCGCCCGATCACCTCCACGCACTCATCGACGCGGCCGTTGCCCAGCGCCCGGGGTTCACGTTGCGCGGTGGCACCAACGAAATCCTGCGGGGCGTCATCGCACGCGGCCTGGGCCTGCGATGACCGCCCCGGGAACCGTCGACGCCGCCCTGGCCGAGATGATGTCGGCGGTGTTCGCCGACCACGCGCAGCGGCGCGGTGCCACCGCCGACGTGGGCTGGGACAGTGCGTTGTGGCGTCGACTCGATGAACTCGGTCTGGCACGGCTGACCGGGAGCGACGACTCCGGTGGCAGCGGCGCAGGCTGGGCCGAGGCCGCAGAACTGTTGAGAAGCGCAGCGCGGCATGCTGTTTCGGTACCGCTGGTTGAGCACGACCTGCTCGCCGGGTGGGTGTTGGAAACGGCCGGACTCGACGTCGGGGCGCACCGTCGGACAGCGTGCGTCGTCGACGCATGCGGCGTGGCCCACGGTGTCGGATGGGCAGGCGAGGCGCAACGCATCGTTGTCATCTGGCAGTCCGCCGACGGGCTGCGGGCGGCCGACATTCCCACCGAATCGGCACGGATCACCCCCGGCCGCAACGTCGCCGGCGAGCCCCGCGACACCGTGCAGGTCGACCTCGGCACCCTCTCCGGTGCCGTCGTCGACGACGGCCTGCTTCAGACGTTCCGGCTCCGCGGCGCGCTCGCCCGGTCGGTGCAGATCTGCGCCGCCACCGAACGCATCCTCGAGTTGTCCATCGACCACGTCTCGACGCGAAGCCAGTTCGGTCGTCCGCTGGCACGGTTTCAGGCCGTTGCGCACCTCGTCGCGGACATCGCGATCCAGGTATCGGCCGCGCGGGCGGCCACCGAGGCAGCGCTGAGGGTCGCGGCGGACGACGCCTGGACCGATCCCCGATCGGAGTTCCTTGTCGCCGTGTCCCGTTCGTGTGTGAGTCAGGCCGTCTCGGTGGTCGTCCGCAATGCGCATCAGGTGCACGGCGCCATCGGCACCACCGCAGAGCATCCGCTGCACAGGTACTCGTTACCCGCCATGGCCTGGCGGTCGGAGTTCGGTTCACCCCGCTTCTGGGATCGGGTGGTCACCGATCACGCCCTGCGAGCCGGCCGTGCGGGCCTGTGGCCCTTGATCACCGGCTGAGCCGGGAGCCCTTGCCGTGTGCATGTGATCGTCGTGTGCATGTGGTATTTCCACCGAGAGAAAGGCACCCAGTCATGGGACCCCAACTGAACATCGAGATCTCTGACGCGATCGCGACCTGGACGATCGACAAGCCCGAGGTGGGCAACGCGATCACCGACATCGAGTTCGTCGAGGCCTTCGAGTCGGCCGTGGACGCCGCCAACGCCGACCTGGACGTCCGCGCCATCATCCTGACCGGGGCGGGCAAGATTTTCTCCGCCGGCGGCAACGTGAAGGAGATGGCCGATCGGACCGGGATGTTCGGTGTGGACGAGCGTGAGCAGCGTCGCGCCTACGTCGCCGGTATCCAACGCCTGCCGCGAGCGTTGGCACGCCTGGAAGTGCCGATCATCGCCGCCGTCAACGGGGCTGCGGTCGGCGCCGGATGCGACCTGGCGATGATGTGCGACATCCGGATAGCGTCCGAACGCGCCTCCTTCGCCGAGAGTTTCGTGCAGGTCGGCCTCATCCCCGGCGACGGTGGCACCTGGTTCCTGCCGCGGGCGATCGGCTACGAGCGTGCCGCCGAGATGACCTTCACCGGCGATCGGGTCGACGCCGCGACGGCCGCCGACTGGGGCATGGTCAGTCGGGTCGTGGGCCACGACGCGCTGCTCGAGGAGGCGCGCGCCCTCGCCGCCCGCATCACCAAGAATCCGCCCGAGGCCTTGCGGATGGCCAAGCGGCTGCTCCAGGAATCACGCACCAGCCCAATGGAATCCGTACTCGGCATGGCCGCGGCGATGCAGCCGCTGGCACATCTGTCGCCGGAGCACGCCGAGCGCGTCGCACGATGGAAGACCACCTGATCACGCTCGGAACGCCCTGATCGACACGCCCCGATGAGTCAGACAGTACCCTTCCACCGAGTAACCATTGACATTATCAATCATTGTCTTTTATGGTGATGTACGCAACACTCGGTCTTCGAGAGGGAAACGATGCACAACCAGGGCGTGGGCACATGGCCACAGCGGACGGCACGGCAGTCACCGGACAGCGTCGCCATCGTCTTCCGTGATCGGGAGACCAGCTACGCCGACCTCGACGAGCGGATCACCCGCCTCGCCCATGCGTTGGAAGACCTCGGGGTCCGACGAGGTGACCGTGTCGCACTGCTGTCGGCCAACCATCCGTCCTACCTCGAGGCGTTGTTCGCAACCGGGCTGCTCGGCGCGATCCTCGTACCCCTCAACGCGCGCCTGACGACTCCCGAGGTGTCCTACGCGCTCACCGACTCCGGCGTCCGCGTGCTCATCCACTCCGCCGCACTCGCCGACATCGCGATCCCCGCGTCGAGGGAGTCTGGAACCGACACCCGGATGGTGGTCGACGGCGAACCCGATGGCGGCGCGATCGGTTACGAGTCGGCGATCTCCGCTGCGAGTGTCGCGCGCATCGACCGTGCCGTCGCCCACGAGGATCCGTGCTTCATCATGTACACCTCGGGAACGACCGGGAAGCCCAAGGGTGTGGTCCTCACACATGGTTCGGTGACCTTCGCGGCGATGAACCCGATCATCGATCTCGATCTGCGCAACGACGAGGTCTCCCTGGTGGTCGCACCCCTCTTCCACACTGCCGCACTGAATTTCATCTCCCTGCCGACAGTCCTCAAGGGTGGCACTGTGGTGATCGAGGAGGGATTCGAACCCGGTCGGGTGCTGCGGGTGATCGCCGAACGCAAGGTCACCTATGGCTTCGGCGTGCCGACCATGCTCGATGCGATGAGCGCACATCCGGGCTTCGCCGCCGCCGAGTTGGGCTCCATCCGTCGCTGGATCGTGGCCGCCGCACCCGTGCCGCCACGCACCCTGAACACCTACACCGCACGGGGCGTCGCCCTGTGCCAGGCGTACGGACTCACCGAGACAGGTCCGGGGGCACTCGTCCTGACGCCGTCGAACACCGCTCGCAAGCTCGGAAGTGCCGGGCTTCCACACTTTTTCACCGATGTGCGGGTCGTCGATGCGAACGGCGACGAGACCGCCGTCGACGAGCGCGGCGAGATCCAGATCCACGGCCCCAATGTGATGGCCGGCTACTGGAACCGCCCCGACGCGACGGCCGCGGCCTTCACCGAGGACGGGTGGTTCCGTTCCGGTGATGTCGGCATCCGCGACGACGAGGGATTCATCACGATCGTCGACCGACTCAAGGACATGATCATCTCGGGCGGGGAGAACATCTATCCGGCCGAGATCGAGGCAGTCATCCTGTCAATGCCCGGCGTCGCGGCCTGCGGGGTATTCGGGGTTCCGCACGAGAGGTGGGGCGAGGTCGGTTGTGCCGCAATCACCCTGGAGGACGGGTACACGCTCACCTATGAGCAGCTCGAGGCCTACCTGATCGAGCGACTGGCTCGCTACAAGATTCCCAAGTCGATGGTGCTGCTCGACGAGATCCCCCGCAACGCCACCGGGAAGATCCGCAAGGATCGCCTACGGGCCAGGTACGCCAGCCCGGATGTCGCGCATGCGTGAGCGCGTCAGCGACGGGCGACACTCTCGTCGAAGGTGATGCGACGCAGCACCATTCGGACCGTCTCGAGCGTGTCCGGGTGGACGTCGCCAAGGTGCTCGGCCACCACATCCGCACCGCGCTCACGCGCCTGCACACACAGCGCCACCCCGGCATCGGTGGCGACGATGAGCTTGTTGCGCCGGTCGGTCGGGTCGGTCGTGCGCTGTACCAGCTCGCGGCCCTCGAGTTCGTCGACGAGGGCCACGATCTGGCTCGGATCAAGCCCGACGTCGTTGGCCAGCCGTCGCTGGGCGATGCCCTCGGGCTGGTCGCAGACCGCGGCGAGAACGCTGTAGGCCCGCACCTTCAGGCCGAGCGGAGCGAGGACACGATTGGTCGCCTTGGTCAGTACCGCGTTCGCGCGGGCGACCAGAAACCCGAGGTCGTCGTCGAGTCGTCGTGGTGATGTCATCGGCCCTCCTCCTGGAGGCACCCTATCACCGCGCAATCATTGACTTTTTAAACGATTGACGCTTCAATTCAATTACTGGTTCCGACGCCTGAGGAGGCATCACATGGATCTCACCGGAAAAGTCGCCGTCGTCACCGGCAGCGGACAGGGACTCGGCCTCGCCTACGCCCGCGAACTCGCCCGACGCGGCGCCGCGGTCGTCGTCAACGACGTCTCCGCCGACACCGCCGCATCGGCTGTCTCCGCCATCACCGCCGACGGCGGACGCGCAGTCGCCGTGGTCGCGCCCGTCGGCGGCACCGAGACCGCCCGGCAGCTCGTGACGACCGCCGTGGAGCAGTTCGGCCGCCTCGACATCATGGTCACCAACGCCGGCATCCTGCGCGACAAGGTGCTGTGGAAGATGACCGACGACGACTTCGACGCGGTGATCAACGTGCACCTCAAGGGCACCTTCACGTGTGTCCGGGAGGCGGTGAACCGTTTCCGCGACCAGGGCGAGGGCGGTCGGGTCATCTGCATCGGCTCCCCCGCCGGGCAGCGCGGCAACTTCGGGCAGACCAACTACGCGGCCGCGAAGGCCGGCATCGTCGGCATGGTCCGCACCTGGGCGATGGAGCTGAAGAGGGCCGGGATCACCGCCAACGCCGTCTGTCCCGTCGCGGTGACCGCGATGACCAAGACCATCCCCGTGTTCAAGCCGTTCATCGACGAGGCCGAGGAGACCGGTTCGCTTCCCGACGTCATCCGTCGCGAGGTCGGCATGGGTACCCCCGAGGACGTCGCGGGTGTCATCGCCTTCCTCGCCTCCGATGCGGCGGCCGACATCACCGGTCAGGCCATCTCCATCGGCGGCGACCGGTTGGCTCTCTGGTCACATCCAGAGCTCACCGAAACGTCTTACCATGATGGCGGATTCAGCGCCGACGACGTCGCCGCGGTGTGGCCCGGCACCTTCGCGAATCATCTCGAGACCGTGGGCGAAGAGTTCCCCGCCGAGGTTCTGGCGGCCACGAAATGACCGGCACGCGTTACGAGTACGGGATCGACTTCGATGCGATCGATGCGATCGACATCCACACCCACGTCGAGATCGACGGCTGCGGTCACCATTCCGTCGACGACGAGTTGATGGCGGCGTCGGCGAAGTACTTCAAGTCCGGCGAGGAACGCACCCCCACCATCGAGACGATGGCGGCGCTCTACCGGGAACGCAACATCGCGGCGGTCGTCTTCACCGTCGACGCCACCTCCGCCAGTGGGCATGTGCCCAACAGTGTGGAGGAAATCGCGGAGAAGGCAGCACAATTCAACGACGTGCTCATCCCGTTCGGCTCCGTCGACCCATTGCAGGGCAAGGCCGCGATCAAACGAGTCCATCGGCTGGTCGACGAGTTCGGTGTGCGCGGCTTCAAGTTCCATCCGAGCATGCAGGGTTTCGAACCCAACGACCGGCAGTTCTATCCGCTGTACGAGGCGATCGTCGAAGCCGCTGTGCCGGCGTTGTTCCACACCGGTCAGACCGGCATCGGCGCGGGACTGCCCGGCGGACACGGCATCAAGCTGCGTTACTCGGATCCGATGTTGCTCGACGACGTCGCGGCCGACTTCCCCGACCTGACCATCGTGATGGCTCACCCTGCGGTGCCGTGGGTCGATCAGCAGATCTCGATCGCCACCCACAAGGCGAATGTGTACATCGATCTGTCCGGATGGTCACCGAAGTACTTCCCGACACAGTTGGTGCGCGCAGCCAATTCGATGCTGCGCCACAAGGTCCTGTTCGGTTCCGACTTCCCGGTGATCGGGGTCGACCGGTGGCGCAAGGACTTCGAGAACCTCGACATGAAGCCGGAGGTTCTGCCGCTGATCTTCAAGGAGAACGCGATGACCGTTCTCGGCATCAAGCACTGACACCTTCCCCCAGTCCCACAGGAGTATCCGATGACCACCGCAACACCCACCACCACCCACCTGGGCACCCTCGCCGAACTCGACGACCTCGTCGGCACCGTGATCGGCGTCAGCTCCTGGCTGCCCGTCGAGCAGGAACGCATCAACACCTTCGCCGACGCCACCGACGATCACCAGTGGATTCACATCGACCCCGAACGTGCCGCAGCCGAGAGCCCCTTCGGCGGCCCGATCGCCCACGGCTACCTCACTCTGTCGCTGTTCATCCCGATGTGGGCGGAGGTGCTCACCATCGACAGCGTCACCATGGCAGTCAACTACGGCCTCAACAAGGTTCGCTTCACCAATCCCGTCCCCGCCGGCGCTCGGGTGCGCCTGCAGGCCACCCTCAAGCAGGTCGATCACCTTCCCAAGGGCGGGGTGCAGATCACCGTCGACGGCATCATCGAACTGGAGAACAGCGACCGGCCCGCCGTCGTCCTCGAGGGTGTGTACCGGTACTTCGAGGGCTGAGGGCCGGCCCCACGCCGCCGGTCGAGCCGACCCCACGCCGCCGGTCGAGCCGACCCCACGCCGCCGGTCGAGCCGACCCCACGCCGCCGGTCGAGCCGGCCCCACGCCGCCGGTCGAGCCAGCCCCACACCGCCGGTCGAGCCAGCCCCACACCGCCGGTCGAGCCAGCCCCCCGCCGCCGGTCGAGCCGGGCGAAGCGCTAGCGGAGCCCGAGTCGAGACCCCGCAACACGGTGCTGGAACTGACTCCGCGTCCTGGCTGGTGCCGGACCTCAACCTGTCGGTCGAGCCGGCCCACGCCGCAGGTCGCGCTGGCCCCACACCGCCGGTCGAGCCGGGCGAAGCGCTAGCGGAGCCCGAGTCGAGACCCCGCAACACGAAGCTGGCACCTACTCGCCTTTCAACCGTCGAGCAGAACGACGGCGCGACAATCCCGGCAGCAAGTCGTAGCGGCCATCGATCAACGCCTTACGCTTCGCACGTGACCATTTCTGCACTCGCTTTTCCCAGCCGTAGGCCTCGGCGACGGTCTCGAACTCGGCAAGGTACACCAACCGCACCGGAAGGCGACGCCTCGTGTACTCCGCGCCCTTGCCCGAATTATGCTGGGCGAAGCGATGTTCGATGTTGCGCGTGCTGCCGACGTAGTAGCTGTCGTCCGAGCATTCGAGGATGTACATGTATCCCGGCATGCGTTGGATATTGCCGCATGGTCGGAGTCAGCGAGTTTCTCTATCCACAGGTGCAGTCCGCGATCGGTCGGGTGGAGGTTCCAGCTCCGCGTTACGAGGTCTCGACTCGGACTCAGCTTCGCTTCGCCCGGCTCGACCGACGGGCGGGGGCCCGGCTCGACCAACGGGCGGGGGCCCGGCTCGACCAACGGGATGAAGCCCGGCACCAGCCACAGAGTGGCAGAGGTACTTCGTGCCTGCTCACCGGCCGATCAACAACCGCACCCGGCCATCGACGTCGTCGCGCCGGGCGGCGACACCGTACACCCGCGTCACGCATTCGGCGGTGAGCACATCTCCCGGCCGTCGGCGACGACCTCACCCCGATCCATCATCACCACCCGATCGCAGTAGGCGGCAGCGAGATTCAGATCATGGAGGGCGAGCACGGCGGTGATCGACGAATCGGCAACACGCGCCAGGATCTCGTGTTGGTGGCGCAGGTCGAGATGATTGGTCGGCTCGTCCAGGATCACGATCCCGGCGCGCTGAGCGAATGCTCGTGCCAGCAGCACCCGGCGGCGTTCGCCGCCGGACATCTCGGTGAGGGGGCGGTGGAGCAGCCCGGTCAGTTTCCACGTGCGCGCCAGGTCCTCGGTCGCCACGTGGTCGGTGTCACGGTAGGGCCGCCAGTCCGGCATACCCACGGAACGGCCCAGCAGCAACACATCTCGAGCCGTGAAGGGCAGTTCCGTGTGCTCGTCCTGCCCGACGGAGGCGATGATCCGGGCGCGTTCGGAATCAGAGTGGTCACCGATGTCGCGACCCCGGATGCGGCACCGGCCGCGGGTGGGCTTCGCGATTCCCGCCAGCACACGCAGCACGCTGGTCTTGCCAGACCCGTTGGGGCCGACGAGGGCAACCGTCTCGCCCTCGTCGACCCGCACGCACACGTCGCGTACGGCCGCCTTTCCCCGATGTTCCACCACGACGCCGATCGCTTCCACCGCTGCGGCGCTGGACGCGGCGCTTCCACCGCCGGACCCGCCCGCCCGGGCAGTCACCGAGAACTGTCCTGCGAGCCGGTGTCCGCCACCACCTGTTCGAGACCGGCCACGGCCGAGGGCGACGGATTCGACGAGCTGGCCGGCACCATCACAATCCGTCCGGCGCGGACAGCGTCGAGTGCCCGAACACCGGGTTCGGCGAGAAACTTGGCACGAGCCTCGTCCTCGGTCTCGCCGTATCCGCCGTAGTTGAGCACAATCCACTGCGGCTGACGCTGAATGAGGCTCTCGGTGGAGATCTGCGCATAGGTGTCGGCCTGGTCCGCGTAGGCGTTGCTCAGTCCGGCCGTGGTGAGTACCGAATTCGGTAGCCCCGCACCGCCATAGGACGAGAGCGGGTCCTCGGACGAGAAGTAGTACACCCATGCGGCCGACTGTCCGATGGAGTCACGGCGGGCCGCTGCCACTCGGGCGTCGAGAGCATCGGCCGCCTGATCGGCGGTGGCGGAGGTACCGAAGACGGTGCCGACGCGCCGGACATCGGCGGTGATCGTGCCGAGATCCACGGCCGGCGCTGCATCCGTCTCGGCGTCGTGCCCGCACTCGCCCTGCACGGTCAGCACCGTGATCCCGGAGTCGCGGATCTTGGCCGGGTCGGCGTTGAACAGACCGTAGCCGTACACGGCGTCGGCTCCGGAGGTGAGGATGTTCTCGGTGGTCGGATCGGAGGGATCGACGATGAGCGATTCCGCCGGCGGTTGGGTGAGCGTGGTCGGCAGTGGGGCACCGAACTCTCCGGTACGAGCAACGATATGACCGGAGGCTCCAGCGGCATCGAGGATTTCCACCGCTGCGGTTCCGACGGTCAGGACATGCTCCAGAGCCTCGCTCACCGTGACGTCGGTGCCGCAGTCCTTCACCGTGACCGGGTATCCCTGAGCCGCCGAGGATGACGATTCGGACGGGTCCGCGGAACACGCGACGAGACCGGAGAACAAGAGCCCGACCCCGGCGGCAGCACACAGCCGGGCGACGGGCAGGGGCGAACGTGACACAACAACTTCCTTTTCTCTTGGGACAATGGGAAACTCGCCGCCGCTACGACCCACGATCATCGTGACTCGAAGCGTTGACGCCGGTGCAGCATGTACATCAGAAGCGGGGTACCGAGCAGTGCGGTGAGGATTCCCAGCGGTACTTCCCTGGGAGAGAGCACGGTTCGTGCGAGGGCGTCGGCGGCGACGAGAACGAGGGCGCCGATCAGCGCGCTCGTCGGGATCAGCACCCGATGCCCGGCACCCACCAACTGCCGTGCCAGATGCGGAACGACGAGTCCCACGAAGCCGATGGCCCCGCTGACCGCCACCGCCGCGGCGATGGCCAACGCGGACAGGATCGTCACCTGTAGTCGTAGGCGATATGCGTCGACCCCCAGACTGCGCGCGACGTCGTCGCCGAGACCGATGGCGTCGAGCCGCCGCGCCCACAGGATCATGATCGACAGTGCGACAACACTGCTACCGGCGAGAACCGGCAGCTCATCCCAGGACGACCGGCCCAGTGAACCCAGCATCCAGAACATCACCGCGCGGACGGCGTCACGGTTATCCGACAGCACCACAACCAGATTCGTCACCGCCGCCATGAAGTAGCCGACGGTGAGCCCGGCAAGAACCAACCGCGAGCCACTCAGGGCACGCCCGCCGCCGAGAAGCAGCACCACCATCACCAGCGATGCGATCGCCCCGAAGAAGGCACCGACGGTGGCGCTGACAACGCCCAGAGCAGCGCCGAGCCCGGTGGCGATGACCACCGCCGCTCCCAACGACGCACCCGAGGACACACCGAGGAGGTAGGGATCGGCGAGATCGTTACGGACGATTGCCTGCAGTGCGCATCCGGTTGCGGCGAGAACCGCACCGACGCACAGGCCGGTCAGGACACGCGGGAGTCGTAGCTCCCAGATGACCGTGTCCACGATGGATCGGCCACCGCCCGCCGCCGGCCCGGCGATCACCACGCCGACCACCTCACCGGGAGTGACGTAGAGCTGGCCGACCCCCACCATCAGCACCGCCACCACCGGGGTGGCCACGGCCAACACGGCGAGCACGACACCGGGACGACGCCGCCGCGGGATCGGGTCGAGCTCCCCGATGTTGACTGATGGGCGTCTGGCTCGTACGGTCACTCGGTAATGATAACCATGTGCATTACTGGGCGCTGACGTGGAGCACATTCGCCTCCTCAGGCTGTGGGATGATCGCCGCAGCAGACTGCTCTGCCTGGTGGTGATCGGCCTGTCGATATCCGCGACCTGGATGGCGCAGGCGCTGCTCACCTCGCAGATCTTCGCCGACGTGATCGGGTCGCGAGGATGGTCGGGCACCACCATGATCCCGGTCGCCATAGCCCTTGCCGCCGTGCTTGTTTCACGACCTCTGCTGGTGCTCGCCCGCCAGTTGGTCGCGCACTCGTCGATGAGTGCGATCAAGGCAGACATCCGCTCACGCGCGTTGCGCGCCTTCGTCCGACGCAGTGCACTCGACCCGGCAGGCGGGCGGAGTGGACGTGACCATGCCGTGGCGGTCGACGGCGTGGAGAACCTCGACGCCTACCTCTCCGGCTACGTCCCTCAGATCGGTGTGACGATCGTCGTGGTGCTCGCGGCCGGCATCACGATGGTCACCATCGATCCCGTCACCGGTCTGGTGGCGGTGTGCGTGACCATCGTTCTGCCGTTCCTTCCCCGGCTGTGGGACCGCGCTCTCGCCGCACGCGGTTCGGATCACTGGGACGCCTACCAAGAACTGCACGCCGAGTTCGTCGACTCGATGCAGGGAATGACCACCCTGGTGACCTTCGGTGCCGATCGGCGTCGTGAACAGCAGTTGGCGCAGGCATCGCGCACACTGCTGCAACGTACCCTGCGTCAGCTTCGGCTCTCCTTGGTCGAATCGGGTCTGTCCGGATTCGCGCTGGCCGCCATCCCGGCGGCCGTCCTGGTGGTGGTCGCACTCCGGCACGATCACCTGACCGCCTTCGACGTGTTCGCCTTGGTGCTGCTGTCGGTGGAACTGGTTCGTCCGTTCCGCGACCTCGCGTCGATGTGGCATGCGGGCTATCTGGGCACATTCTCGGGTCCACGGATCCTGGACCTGCTGGACGAGGAGGCCCGCCACCGTCGGGGCGCCGCAACTCCCCTGGACCTCGATGCCACCGGCGGCAATCCCGTTGTCGGAGAGGCTATTGGCGCCCCAGCACCGGACGAGGCCGATCCGCTGCGGCTGGTCGGCGTGACCGCGAGATATCCCCGGGCAGCCGAGCCGAGCATTGTCGATGCCTCCCTCATCGTGCGGCCCGGTCTCACCGCCATCGTCGGCGCCACCGGATCGGGCAAATCGACCTTGGCCGCCGTGATCTCCGGACTGTTGGTACCGGAGGCGGGTTCGGTTGCCCTGTGGGGCAATCAATGTACGCCCGATGAGCTCCTGGAACGAGTCAGCCTCGTCGCACAGGACTGCCTACTCTTCGCCGGGACCGTCGCCGAGAACATCGCGATGGGATTGCCGCCCGGCGCCGACCCCCGGCAGGTGATCGACGCCGCCCACATCGTCGGGATCGGTGATGCCGGAGGAGAATTCACACTGGACACGCCCGTCGGCGAGGACGGTGCACTGATCTCCGGAGGCCAACGTCAGCGAGTGGCGATCGCTCGCGGCCTGGCCCAGGGACGCCGACTGCTCATTCTCGACGAGGCCACCTCCGCCCTCGACCCGGCAAGCGAGCACGGGGTGCTCACCAATCTGCGTTCCCATCACCCGGGGCTCCCGATCCTCGCCATCACCCATCGTCTCGACGTGGCGCATCAGGCCGATCACCTGATCCAGGTGCGAGACGGACGAATCGTCGACGACCACGTCCACGATGCAGAAGCAGCTCACCAGGACTTGGCCGAGGCGTCACCGAACAGGCACCCGCATGACTGAACCGACCGCGGCAGCACCTCCCACCTCGGCGGTCCACGCTCGCAGCGACGCCGGTCCGGCCTCACGCGCGGCCGTGATCGCCCCCATCCTCGCCCTCTCGTCCCACCTGCGCGGTCAGTGGCGGTTGTTCATCGGCGTCGTGGCCGTTGTCTGGACCGTCCTGATTCTGGGCATCCTGTCCTCCGTTCTGTCGGTGGCGGCGGCGGCGGCGCTGGTCGCCGACACCGGAGCGGCGCCCATGCTGTTGATCGGGCTCATCGCCACGGTCATCGGTATCGGTCTCGCGTCGTGGACCGAGCAATGGTTCGCGCATGTGCTGGCCTACCGCGTCATCGACACCATTCGACTGCGCATCCACCCGGAACTTGTCAAGGGGTTTGAGTCCAGCGTGGGTTAGGCTGCTGCCGGTTTGGGTGGCTGGTGGTCGTCGTGTTCGGGTTTGTTGATCCACGCCGCGCCGGGCATGTCGAGGATCTTGGGTGCGGGGTCGGTGCGGCCGAATCGTTCGGGGTGAATCCGGCGGGCAGCGGCCAGAGTGCGTGAGCGTTGCGCGGCGACAGTGGGCGCGTGGCCGTAGTGCACATCGGCGGGTGTGTGCAGACCGATACCGCTGTGGTGGTGGTCGTGGTTGTACCAATCCTCAAACGCCGCTAGAAACTCTCGTGCGTGTTGGATCGACCCGAACCTGGCCGGGAACGCCGGCGCGTATTTCATTGTTTTGAACCAGGATTCGCTGTACGGATTGTCATTCGATACGTGCGGGCGGGAGTGAGATTTGGTGACGTTCAAATCCGCGAGCAACTCGGTCACTGTCTTCGAGGTCATCGACGTACCGCGATCGGCGTGCACCACGTGCGGGATGCCGTGCACCCCGAACACCTCACGCATCATCTCCACCGCCAGCGGCCCGGACTCGCGGGTGTGAACGTGTACCCCGACGATGTAGCGGGAGTAGATGTCGATCATCACGTACGCGTCGTAATAGACGCCCCGCTGCGGGCCGGCGAGTTTAGTGATGTCCCAGGTGTACACCTGCCGCGGTGCGGCGGCCACCAGCTCCGGGATCGCCGGTGAACGATGCGTGGCCAGCCGGCGCCGTTCTTTGACCTGCGTGTTCTCGCCCAGGATGCGATACATCGTGGAGATCGAACACAGATAGCGGCCCTCGGCCAGGAGCGTCGCATACACCTGGGTGGGGGTGGCATCAATGAACCGGTCACTGTTGAGCACCGCCAACACTTCTGCGCGTTCAGCAGTACCGAGCTTGTTCACCGGCTCCACTCGGCCACGACCGGCCACGGACTCATCGGCAGCAGACTCGGTGGTGCGGCGCCGCGCCATGGTGGCCCGCGACATGCCCGTCAACCGGGCCGCGCACCGCTGCGTGGTGCCGGCCGCGGTCAGCTCCTCGAACGCGTACATCAACGCTTGCCGTGGTTGGGATCGGAATCCGCGCTCTTGGAGATCTGCTCCAAGAGCGCGTGCGCTTTTCCCATGATGTCCAGTGCGGTCTGGGTGGTCTCCAATTTTGAGTTGGCCTGGGCGAGTTCTTTTTTCAACTTGGCGATCTCGGCCTGCTCGGCGGTCAACCCTGAGCGTGGCGTCCGTGACCGGGCCGCGTCATCGGCATCGAGGACGCCGGCATCACGCAGTCGGCGCCACTCACTGATAGACGAGGAGTACAAGCCTTCACGCCGCAAATACGCGCCGCCCTCGCCGGTCTCGCACGCCTTCTCATACGCTGCGAGGTAGCGCAGCTTGTCCTCGGCGGTGAAGTTACGGCGCCGCGACCCGTTTGCACGCGACGGTTGGTCATTGCTACCGCTCATCACCCCATTATCGGAGGTGGCCGTAATGGTTGACACAGACATCGATACTCATCCTGATCTCGCCCTGCCAAAACGAGGGTTGCTACGAAGCGTTGGTCTCAACTCACCCTGACAGACAGGGACCGCGCGCTCGCACGTTTGGCTCCCCTCGGCCTCGCCGGCCGCAAGTCCGGGGACACCGTCTCGGCTGCGATGACCGACGCCGAGAGTCTCGAATGGTTTTACGCCCACACCGCCGCACAGGTGGTCGCCGGTGCCATCGCCTCGGTCACGGTGTCGATCGGTGCGGTCATCTGGCTCGGTCCGGCCGGCCTTCTCCTTCCGCTCGCCCAGATCATCATCGTCGCCATCCCGATCACCCTGCTGCCCTGGGCTGTTCGTCAGGGCACGGTCCTGCGCACAGCGATCTCCACCATGTCCGCCGATGCCCTGTCGGCACGCACCGGCGCACGGGAGGCGGTCCTGCTGGGACGTCTGGACATCGTGGCCGCCCGGGCCGCCGACGGCACCCGCCGGATCCAGCGGGCACGACGGGCATTGGCCGTGCGCGGTGGCATCGAACAGGGATTGATCGAAGCATCCACCGTCGGGATTGTGCTGACGGCTCTCGGTCTGTCCGTTCAAGCGGTCAGCTCGGGGACATTGGCCCCCACCATGGTTCCGGTGATCGTGACCCTCGCCGCCGCCGGCGTCTCACCGGCCGTCGCCATCAGCGGCGCCGTCGGCAAACTCGGCGAGACCTCTGCCGCCGCCGCGCGAGTGGATGAACTCATCACCACCCCCGGAGTTCGTCCACAGACGAGTCCCGACGAACCCGAACCGGCCATCACCTCGGCCGAGGTGCGGTCGGACGCACTGACGGTTCGCTACCCCGGCACCACCGAACCCGCCGTGCGCGACCTCGATCTGGACGTCGACGACGGCGAACTGGTGGCCATCGTCGGAGCCAGTGGCGCAGGCAAATCCACCATCGCACTGGCGCTCACACGACTCATCGCCGAGGAATCCGGTCGATTCTCCATCGGCGATGTGGACGTGGCCCGGCTGTCGCCGGAACGGACCCGCGAGCACGTCGTCCTCGTGGGTCAGCACACCCACATCTTCCATGCGAGTGTGCGTGAGAATCTGCTGCTGCCCGCGGCCGACGACGTACGCATCTGGGAGGCCCTAACCAACGCCCGACTGGCGGAACGGATTCGACGGCTTCCGAGAGGACTCGACACCGTCCTCTCCGAGCGGGGTGCCGATCTCTCCGGTGGCGAGCGGCAGCGACTCGGCCTCGCACGTGGCCTGCTGAGATCCCCCGATGTGCTCATCCTCGACGAGCCGACCGCGGGGCTGGACCCGAACACCGAGGCCGAGTTCCTGTCCGCTCTCGCCGCCGCACGGCGCAACCGCACGACCATCGTCGTGACCCACCGCGCCTCTGTCATGGCGGCGTGCGATCGAGTCGCCGTACTCGCGGCCGGAACCATCGTCGCGACCGGTCGTCACGACGATCTCATCGTCAGCTCACCGCACTATCGCGAGCTGCACGGATCATCCGACGATGACGGTGCGACGCCCTCGTGAGTCGCACTCTCGTTGTCCCCCAACCGATTCATCACGCACACACTGAGAGGAGGTGAAACATGTCGGAGATCACGATCGTCGCTGTCGAAGAGGCGCGTGCCGAGGAGGCGGTGCTTGCACCGAACTCCAACCATCACGGCCACGTGGCAACCGCCTTCTCCTGGGAGTGATCCCGGGCCAGCGGTGACGCGGCCCCGGTAACCACCGGGGCCGCGTCCCTCCCCGTCGGTCGCCACACCTGTTGTCCTGCACGACACTTCCCTGGAGAACTCCATGTCCGCCGCCTCCGAGTCCATTACCTCCGAGTCCGTTACCGCCATCTCCACACCGGTTCCCCTCGTCACCGAGACACTCCGCCCGGTCGTCGGCGTGGAGATACGATCCCTCGACGACCGGTCATGCGTGATCAGCCGCGGCGAGGCGCACCACATCATCGGGCTGCCGGCCGCAACCGTGACGATGCTGATCGCCGCCTGGCAGGCCGGACGCGACGAGTTGGTGAGTGCGGACCTCACGCGCGCCGCGCATCCGCTGCGTGCGTTGATCGGAGATCGTTCCGTCGAAGGCGCGAGTACCGTGCGGTCGGTTGCGCCACAAGACATCCGGCGACGGGGTATCGATGCACTCATCAGCGGCGATGGTGAGGCCGTCGATGCGATGGTCACGCTCACTCATCCTGACGACCGCCTCATTCCCGTCGAATGGACCGGGGCGCGCGCTGTGGTGAATCAGGCGTTCACCACCAGATCACCTCTGGTGGTGGTTGTTCAGGGCTCACGAGAGTCGGATCTGATCGACATCGACCGGATGTGCCACGACATGCGGGTCACCTGGCTCCCGGTGGAGATCACCCGCGGACGCCTGTGGGTGGGTCCCGTGGTCACGCCGGGACTCGGCGCCTCGTATGAGGATGCGGCGGCGCGCCGACTCGCGGCAGCACGCGACCCACGGGTCCTCGTGTCCTGCGGACACCGGCCATCACCGGCGATCACGGTCCTCGTCCACGTTCGCTCACAACGCTTCTCGACGCCGCACTGGACATCATCGCCACCACATCACCGTCAGCAGCCCGCGCAGGGGCCGGTGATGTCGTCCACGAACTCTGGATCGACCCAACCGGAGACGTCGACCACCGCAGACACCCGGTACTCCCGATGCCGTCCCGGCGCACCACACACCGCCCCCATACCATCGACGACCTCGTCGACGACCGAACCGGTGTGATCGTAAGGGTCCGCACCGTCACCCACGACGCGAGCGTTCCGGCCGCCCTCGCCACCCGACAGGCCGACGTCGGCGACATCCGTGCAGTCACTCCGTGGGCCAACAACATCCTCTGTCAGGGTTCGGCTTTCGACGACCCACGCTCCGCTGAGTTGGCGGCGTTGGGAGAGTCGGCCGAACGATACTGCGGCAACATCCTCGATACCCTGCCGGTCACCTGGGGCTCCTATCACGAACTCGTACGCCGGGGTGTTCCGACGCTTGATCCGGCCGAACTCGTACTCTACAGCGATACCCAATATCGTTCTCCGGGTTTTCCTTTCGTCCCTCTGACCCGTGATCTGCGGATCCACTGGGTTCCCGGGCGGAGGCTCGGCGATCGCTCGGAGATCCTCGTTCCCGCGTCGCTGGTCTATGTCAATTGGTACTCGGCCGGGTTCGCGGCCGCCCCACCGACCAACTTCTGCGCCTTCGCCGGGATCGCGGCCGGACCCGATGAGGACTTCGCCGTCGCGAGTGCACTCGAGGAGATCATCGAGCGTCACGCCACCATGATCTGGTGGCTCAACGCCTTACCCCTGCCCGCTGTCGCCGGTGTCGAGTTACCCATACTTGCAGACGGACTGCGTCACCATGTGATCCGTCTCGACAACGAGTTCGGCGTACCCGTGGCGGCCTCGGTGGTGCACGACGATGCCCACTCGTTGGTCAACGTGGGCTTCTCGGCGCGACCGCGGTTCGGCGACGCCGCACTCAAAGCACTCACCGAGGCCTTCACCCTGCAGGAGGGATCACGCGATCTGTTGCGTGCCAACGGCCTGCACTGGAAGGTGATGGCCGACGGCGAGCTCAACGGCCGAGCCTTCAAACCGTGGCGAGCCGATCGCGCATACCTGGATGACTTCCGCCCCGACATGCACGACTGCGACGACCTCATGGTGCAGCAGCAGGTCTACCTGGATCCGCGGGCCGGTGAACGTATGGCGCATCTGCTGGAACCGGCCGCCCGGATCGCGATCTCCGACATCGCCGAACTGCCCTCCCGATCGGCATCGCAGTACGGTGACACGTTGCACGCCAACGGTATCGACCCGATCGTCGTCGACATCACCACCGACGACATCGGCAGTACCGGCATGCGGGTGGTTCGTGTGCTCGCCCCGGGCACGGTCGGGAATGCTCCTGCCGCCTTCCCGTTTCTCGGTCGGGCACGAGTCATGGACGTACCTGTTCAGCTCGGCTGGCGCGAGCGCCCGCTCGCCGAGACAGATCTCAACTACTTCCCCATGCCCCATGCCTGAGATGTTGCACGCCATCCGGATCCGCCATTCCGCCGATATCCCTGAGGCATTCCGGCACCACCAGATATCGCTGCCCCGCCATGATGGTGTCGACGCGCAGGCCGTGGTGGTCGATCTCGATGAGTCCGATGACGCGGATCGTCTTCGCCTCGCGGCGGTGCGTCATTGGTGGTCGGCCGACCATTCCCGGCTGCCTCGCCGGGTCGGACGGATGACCGAGTTGTCCGAGGAACATTCGCCCGCGCTGAACGTCGCCGATCTGGGATTGATCGATCCGGCGCTGGTCGCCGAACCGGGCTGCCCCGTCACCACACCGGGAGCCGACGTCCGACGAACCTGGGTGGCGGCGACCCGATATCGCGTTACCGAGAGTGACCGGCCACCGCAGAAGCGCTGTGGATGGGTGCCGTACACCCTCGCGTTTGCTCGGGGATGGGATACCAAACCTGCTGAGCCCGAGGATCATCCACCCTTCCTATCCGGGCTGGGTGCCGGCCTCACCCACGCTGCCGCGGTAGACGATGCGTGGGCCGCGCTCGCCGTCGAGGATGCCTTGTGGCGGTGGTGGGCCGCCGAACAGCCCGAGGTGATCGAGACGGCGTCCGCGATGCATCCCGAGGTGAGTGATCTTCTGGGCCCGGCGCCAGGGCCGGTGACCCTGCAGGTGCTGCCCGCCCGCCTCGGCGGCGTGGTGACCCTGGCCGCGGTCGACGATGGCGAGATCATCGCGTTGGGCGGTGGATACGGAAACGATGCTCGGGCACAACGCTCCGCGATCGCGCGAGCGTTCTGGCAGCTCGTCGTCGCCCGTTCGTTGAGCGACGCGGGGAGCGCAATGTATCGCGCCGGTACCTCGGGGCTGCCGGCACATCGGACCGACCGAGGATATCTCGCAGCCTCCGGTCCCCGACACCGGACTTTGCTCGATCCCATTGCGCACGTTCAACTTCTCATCGATCCGGTGGTGCGCAACCTCATCCGAGATCGCCTGGATGCTCCGGCACGCCTTGACGATCGGAAAACGGCCACGGACTCCGGCGGGCGCGTCGCCGCCTTGTCGACACCACCGCACGACGTCGCGTGGCGGATCGACCTGTCACCGCCGGACAATCCGTCCGGCGTGTGCGTCCGACCCCTCGTACCCGGCACAGCGACGATTCCGCTCGGCGCTTTCCCGCCCGATGCGGTCGTGACCGCGACACCCTCGGGAGTGACGCCGTACCCCGGGTGGTGATATTCGCAGTGGCCATCACCGATCACACGGTGAACACGCGACCTGCGTTGCAGACCCAACTGTCTGCTGACCGGATCGGATGCACAGTCGACGCTGAGTGGCGCACGCTCGAAAGGAAAGGGCGCACACTCGACGCAGAGTGGCGCCCACTCGACGTGAAACAGCGCCCACTCGACGCACGAGGGTCAGGGAGTGCCTGCGCGGGCCGCGATCTCCGATGCACGCGCACCCAACGCCGGACGGCCCGCGATCCCCCAGTTGTCCGGATCGACCTCGATGATCTGTCCGCGTACGCCGGCGCGGTCGACGTCGAGGACGTCCACGATGAGGTCGGTGAATGCAGCGAGCAATTGCTGACGTTGCTTCACAGATCGTCCGGCCAGCACGATTGCGGTGAAATACGGCGCAACCACACCGCTCTCGGCGACGAGCTCCCCGGCCACCGTGAGGTGAGCGGGGTCATAGTGCACCAGAAAGGTCCGCACCCGCTCAATCGGCGAGTCGAGGACCCGCGAGTACACGACCGCAGCCTCGGTCAGCAGCCGGCGCTCCTGATCGGGTGTCGCCGCTCCGGAGGGAAGATGAAAGTGGGCTACCGGCATGGTCTTTCCCCTCTAGAGAAGTCCGTGGCGCACGCCGCCGTCGGCGGTGAGGACGGCGCCGTGCAGGACGTCGGCCTCCGGTGCCAGGAGCATCTCCACCACCCAGGCGATCTCGTCGAGGGTGGGTAGGCGGCCCAGCGTGGTCTTGGCGCGGTAGCGCGCCCAGATCTCCTCGACCGCCTGCCCGGTCTGCTGCGACTCGGTCTCGATGATCGCCCGCAACCGGGGCGTGTCGACGGGCCCTGGCGCGACGGTGTGCGTGGTGATTCCCTTCGGCCCGTAAAGCGCACTGATCTGCCGCATCAGGTTCAGCAGTGCGGCATTCGCGGTGCCCGGCCCGGCATCGAGCGGCCCGGGTTCGATGCCGAGCGATCCGGCGATCGCCACGAACCGGGATCCCGGCACGAAGTGATCCCGCACCGCGTGCAGCAGCCGCACCGGCCCGGCCACCTTGACGTTGGCGGCGGTGGCCAACGCCGACGGCGTGATGGTGTCCACCGAACCCTTGACCGGCAGACCGGCCGCGAAGATCGCCATCCGGACGGGCGCGTCGAGCGCTGCCCGAATGTCCTCGACCGCAGCGTCATCGGCGATATCCGTGCGGCATGGCACGATCAGCGAGCTCGTCGTCGCGAGTTTGTCGAGCTGCTCCTGCGAACGGGCCACGGCCACCACCCGATGGCCGCGCCCGACGAGTCGCTCGACGATGACCGACCCCATCGCGCCCGTGGCGCCGACCACCACACAGGCCTCTGCCGCGTCGAGCTCAGACATGTTGTACCGCACTCACTTCCGTAGCCGGATGGTCACCGCGCGGGGCTCGGTGAAGAACTCGCGTGAGTACTGACCGCCTTCGCGGCCGAGTCCGCTGATGCCCTCCCCGCCGAACGGCAGGCGCAGATCCCTCTCGAAGAAGGTGTTGATCCAGACCGTCCCGGCCTTCCATCGCGCCGCCATCCGATGGGCACGATCGAGGTTCTGCGTGAACAGCATTCCGGCCAGGCCGTACGGGGAGTCGTTGGCGATCCGCAGCGCCTCGTCCTCTGTGTCGAAGCCGATCACCGTCTCCACCGGGCCGAAGATCTCCTCGCGAGCGGTGCGGGACTCGTTGGTGAGCCCGGTGATCACCGTCGGCGCGTAATAGAACCCCTTGGCATGCGCGACACCGGTGAGCCGCTCGCCTCCCGTGATGACCTTCCCGCCCTCCTCCTGAGCGAGTTCGACGTACCCGGCGACCTTGTCGAGGTGACGTTGTTCGATCAGCGGGCCCATGAACGTACCGGAATCCTTGGGATCGCCGACGGTGAGCTTGGCGGCCTCTTCGGCGAAACGCTCGATGAAGGCTTCGCGGATCGAGTTCTGCACCAGTAGTCGTGAACCCGACAGGCACACCTGACCGTTGCCCCCGAAGATCGCACGAATCGACATCGGCACCGCCACATCGAGATCGGCGTCGTCGAAGACGATGTTGGCCGACTTGCCACCCATCTCCGCCGACACCGGCGTGTGATTGAGCGCTGCCGCCTGCAGGATGTGGACGCCGGTGGCGCTCGACCCGGTGAAGGTGATGCGATCCACCCGCGGGTCCGACGTCAGCGGTCCGGCAACGGCCTCGCCGCCGAAACCGTGCACGACATTGAGCACGCCCGCCGGCAGGCCCGCCTCCAGTGCGATCTCGGCGAACCGGTTGGCGGTCAACGGGGTTTGTGGTGCCGGTTTGAGCACCACGGTGTTCCCGAAGGCCAGCGCCGGTGCGATCTTCCAGGTGGCCAGCATCAGCGGCGCATTCCACGGGCTGATCGCCGAGACGACTCCGGCCGGCGGGTAGAGCACGTAGGACAGCAGGTCGCCGTCGGGGTAGGCCTCGTTGGCGGCCATCGACACGTAGTCGGCGAAGAACCGCAGATTGTGGGCGACCCGCGGGATCTCCGCGTGGAGCGACTGCGAGATCGTCTTGCCTCCGTCGCGGGTTTCCAGCTGCGCCAGTTCTTCTCGATGCTCGTCGACGGCGTCGGCGACGGCGCGCAGGATGGTGGCGCGTTCCTTGGGTGACATCTGCGGCCACGGTCCGGTGTCGAAGGCGGTGCGAGCCGCGGTGATGGCGGCTGCGCCGTCGTCGGCGGTTCCGCGGGCCACATTCGCCAGCAGTGTGCCGTCGTGCGGATCTCGGGATTCGAAAGTTGTTCCGTCCGAGGCACCATGCCATTCGTCACCGATCAGGTGACGGATCTCGACGGGTGTTGATGTGGTGGTCATACCGCCGCCACCTCCGGGGTCTCGTAGGTGCGGCCGGCCAGTTCGGAGGCCACGTCGATGATCATGTCCTCCTGGCCGCCGATCACACCCCGGCGGCCGAGTTCGAGCAGGATGTCGCGGGTACTGACACCGAACTTCTTGGCGGCGCGTTTGGTCGGGTGGAAGAAGGTCGAGTACACACCGGCGTAGCCGAGGACCAACGCCGTCTCGTCGACGATCTGCGGTTCCTTCATCAGTGGCGCGACCACGTGCTCGGCGGTGTCGATGAGCGGGAAGAGATCCACTCCGGTGTCCCATCCGGCGCGTTCGAAGGCGGCCGCGAGAACCTCGGTCTGGGCGTTGCCGGCGCTCGCGCCGAGACCGCGCAGCGAACCGTCGATGAAGGTGGCGCCGTTCTCGGCTGCGGTGAGCGCGTTGGCAATTCCGACGCCGAGGTTATTGTGGGCGTGGAATCCGATGTCGGCGGAGATTGCCGACCGTAGTGCGGCGACCCGTTCGCCCGCCTGCTGCGGCACCATCGCACCGGCGGAGTCGACGACGTAGACGACGTCGGCGCCGTAGGAGTCCAGCTTGGCCGCCTGTTCGGCGAGTGGCTCGGCCTCGAGTTTGTGGCTCATCATGAGGAAGCACATGACTCTGAGGCCCTTGTCTTTTGCCCACTCGACCGGTTGCTGACCACAGTCGGCCTCGGTGCAGTGCACGGCCACCCGGACGGTGGAGATGCCCGCGCCGATGGCGCCCTGCAGTTCGTTGAGGGTGGCGATTCCGGGGACGTACAGCGCGGCGATGTCGGCGTTCTCGACGGTATCCACGGCGGCGCGGACGTATTCGGGATCGGTGGCGGCGGCGAAGCCGTATTGGATCGACGAGGCACCCAGCCCGATGCCGTGGGCGACCTCGATGGTCGGCACTCCGGCGCGGTCGAGTCCGGCGGCGATCGCCGCGACGTTCTCGGTCGTGAATTGGTGTGACACGCTGGACATTCCGTCCCGAAGCGTGGTGTCGACGAGGGTGATCTCGCGGTTCGTGGTCGGCTGGTCGGTCATCGTGTTGCTCCTGCGACGAGGTTCTGCTGGGCCATCACGTCGGCGACGCGTACGGCGGCGGCGGTGATGATGTCGAGGTTGCCCGCGTAGGTGGGCAGGAAGTCGCCTGCGCCAACGACTTCGAGCATCACCGTGACGAGATCGCCTTCGACGTCGACGAGTTTGAGGGTGTACCCCGGCACGTACTCCTGCACTCGGGTCACCATGTCGATGACGGCACGTTCGATGGCCGTCGCGTCGGGGTTGCGCACCTTCGCGTAGACGGTGTCCCGCATGTTCATCGGCGGTTCGGCCGGATTGATGACGGAGATGGCCTTGGCCTTGTCGGCCCCGGCGACCTGCGCGAGGGCACGTCCGGTCTTCTCGCTGAACTCGCTGAGATTCTGCCGCGTTCCGGGGCCGGCGCTCGCCGACGCGATGGCGGCGACGATCTCGCCGTAGGCGGCGTCGGCAACCTCGTTGATGGCGTACAGGATCGGGATGGTGGCCTGTCCGGCGCAACTGACCATGTTCACATTGGGGGCGCTGAGGTGTTCGTCGAGATTGACGGCCGGAACCACATACGGACCCACCGACGCCGGCGTGAGGTCGATGGCGGTGATACCGGCGTTCGCATACCGCGGGGCTGCCGCGGCGTGGATCTTCGCCGAGGTCGCCTCGAAGACAAGATCGGGCAGATCCGATTGCGCCAGAAGCCAATCCACTCCCCCGGCGGAGATCGTGAGACCTTTCTGATCGGCGCGGCGCAATCCCTCGCTGTCCGGATCGATCCCGATCATGTACACCGGATCGACGTGCTCGGACCGGAGCAGTTTGTACATCAGGTCCGTCCCGATGTTGCCCGACCCGACTATCGCGGCGGTCAACCGACTCATCGTGTTCTCCCTTGTTCGCTGACGCATTGGCACCGACGGTAGGCAGTTGGTCCCTGCTCGTGAGCCCGGTCACGGGGTACCCGGACAGACGAGCCCGTCCCGGCGACGTTGTTCGGCATTGCCGAACAACAGTGATGGCGGTCACAGAGTTGGTCCATGCTCGTCTCATCCGCAGATGGATGGCACCGCCCAAGCGGTTCGCCAATGAGTCACCACAGGAGATCCGATGACCGAAAATCCCGGCCGTTTCGACGTTGCCCATCTGGCACGCTGCGAGCTGCTCAGCCCCAAGCCTCAGGAGACCGAAGATTTCTTCACCCGGTTCCTCGGTATGTACGTCACCAAGCGCGAGGGGCAGTCGGTATACCTGCGCGGCTATGAGGACCCCTACCAGTGGAGTCTGAAGATCACCGAGTCCGCACAGCCGGGCATGGGCCACGCGGCAATGCGCACCAGCTCACCCGAGGCGCTCGAGCGGCGCGCGAGGTCCCTTCAGGACGGAAACGTCGAAACCTCCTGGCACGAGGATGAATTCGGCTACGGAAAGACGCTGTCATACAACACCGCCGACGGCCACGACTTCGCACTGCTGTGGGAGGCCGAGAAGTACGTCGCGCCGGCGGAACTGCAGAGCAAGATCCTGTCCCGGCCGTCGAAGAAGCCGCTGCAGGGCATCCCCGTCAAGCGCATCGATCACCTGAACCTGATGGCATCGGATGTGACCGCGGTGAAGAACGAGTTCGAACGTCACCTCGGCTTCCGCACCACCGAGCGCGTCGTCGACGGTGACGTCGAAATCGGCGCCTGGATGAGTTCCAACCTGCTCGGTCACGAGGTCGCCTGCATGCGCGACATGACGGGCGGTCGGGGCAAGCTGCACCACCTCGCCTTCTATTACGGCACCGGCCAGCACAATGTCGATGCTGCGGAGATGTTCCGCGACTACGACATTCAGATCGAGGCCGGTCCCGACGTGCACGGCATCACCCAGGGCCAGTTCCTCTACGTCTTCGAACCCGGCGGCAACCGGATCGAGCTGTTCGGTGAGGCCGGCTATCTGCACCTCGATCCCGACGCGCAGACCAAGACCTGGAACATGGCCGAGATCGACACCGGTCTGGCCATCGGCGGCGCGAAACTTCCGTGGGAGACCTACTTCACCTACGGGACCCCGAGCCCGCTGTCACTCGATCAGCACATCGAGCAGTTCGCCCACTTCGGTCCCGGCGCCGAACTACCCGAGGCCGAAGCTGCGGCGGAGAACATCCCGGCCGAGATCGATCACTCGCGCGCGGTCGCCGGCGCCCCGGTGTAGGCGCGCCACATCACGCCGCCATCACGCACATCGGCGCGGAACCCTCAGGTTCCGCGCCGATGTTGTGTTCGCCGATGTTGTGTTCGTGGAAGACTACTTTCCCGGCCCGGGCTGCGGCGGTCGTCCACACTGAACCCAGTTCCCCACCAGGACAGCGTGGGCCAGCGCGGCGACCAGGAATCCGACGGAGGCCACACCGAGTCCGGTCTGCGTCGACCAGTAGCCGAGTACCGACAACGGCACCGCGATCGCACTGATCGCCGAGGCCACCCAGCACCAGCCGAATCGTCGTAACGTCACGGCGACGGTGGACATCAGCGCGCCGGCCACGCCGAGTCCGATGGCGATCTCACCGAGGATCGTGCGGACACCGTCGGCGTCGCTGGTGATCCACGCGGTGACGGTCGCCGCCGCAAGCACCACGATCGTGGTCCAGATCACCCGGACCGAGCGCGGACGCAGCGGGACCTCTGCCAGCACCTTGCGCTCGATCTTGCGCAACGAAGCCGCGAACCCCGGGTCCAGTTCGAGCCCTGCCACTACTCTCCGATCGTCGGCCACTGCTACCAGTGTGCTCCCCGTGTCGAGGGACGGCATGGACCGGGGTGACGCGGCCAGCCCACTGACAGCGCTCTCCTCCTCGCTGACAGCGCTCTCCAGCCCACTGACAGCGCTCTCCTCCTCGTTCACAGCGCTCCCAGGTTGATCGGCTCCAGCCGATTCTTACGAGGCCTCGGGGCTCGTCGCCATCTCTGGATCCAGTGCACGGCACGTGACCGCCACCGACAGTGCGCACTCTCCCGCATCGGAGGCATCCCTCGCCGCACCCACTCGACGCTGAACGACACCCACTCGACGCGGACGAGCGCACACTCGACGGGAATGAGCGCACACTCGACGAAAAGGACGCCCAACTCGACGAGGCGTGTTACACAGATCGGCCGTTCAGTTGTTCCGTTTGTAACCACCACGAAATACGCCGGCGGTCTACTTGATGCGTGGCCGAGAGTTCGACGGCCCGCCCGGAACCTGATCCGGAATCTCCCCGGCAATGTCGCCGAATCTGAATCTTCACTTCCTGCAGAGCTTTCCGCACCCTCAAGGAGTCCCATGTCCCTCGACGACACCATCACCGAGAACATCGCCAAGTCGCTCGCCGAGATCCCCCATCCTTCGCTGCCCAAGGGGTCGAACATCTACGGCGGCACCAAGATCTTCCCCGACTACCAGGCCGAGGACGGCGAGACGTACTTCACCCTCGTCCACGGTATCGCGCACGAGTCGTCGGTGTCATTCGTGGCGGTGCTGCAGGCCACCCGCGCACTGCGCAAGGGATTCGAATCCGCCATCTACTTCTACGGCCCCGGCGCCATCAATTGCCTTGCCACACGCGGCTTTCCGAAGACCGGCGACTCCGGATTCCCGGGTGAGCAGAACATCAACGACTCCCTCGCCACGTTCATCTCCGAGGGCGGCACCGTCTTCTGCTGCCGGTTCGGCCTGGCATTGCACGGCGGCCGCGAAGAAGACCTCATCGAAGGTGTCATTCCCGCGCACCCACTCGACGTGCAGGACGCGGTCATCCACTACGCCCGCAAGGGCGCCATCATCAACTCGACCTACATGGTCTGACGAGGATGCCATGACCATCATCGGATCGGTCGCGGCCAACTTCACCCGCGACCTCGAGCAGAACTTCCAGACGATCGCCGAGTATGTGGCGCAGGCTCGTGAGCACGGCGTCGACTTCCTCGTCTTCCCCGAGGCCGCCATCGGCGGCTACCTGTCGAGCCTCGGCAATCACGGTGACACCATCAAGAACACCCAGCGGTCACTGCCGCCGGCGATTCGTCTCGACGGCCCGGAAATCGCTCGGATACAGTCGATTATCGGTGACATGCTCATCGCCATCGGTTTCTGCGAACTCGCCGACGACGGCGAAACCCGTTACAACGCGGCCGCACTCCTCGACGGCACCCGAATCTACGGCAGTTACCGGAAGGTGCACCAGCCACTGGGCGAGAACATGTCGTACTCGTCGGGCACCGACTACGGGGTCTTCGAGACACCCATCGGCCGAGTCGGTCTCCAAATCTGTTACGACAAGGCGTTTCCCGAAGCCGCCCGGATCATGGCCCTCAAAGGTGCCGAGGTCATCGCCAGCCTGTCGGCGTGGCCGGCCGCGCGGACGGCAACCGCGGAGAACCTGCAGGAGGATCGCTGGACCTACCGGTTCAACCTCTTCGATGTCGCCCGCGCCCTGGACAATCAGGTGTTCTGGGTGGCGTCTAATCAGGCGGAAACCTTTGGCTCCCTTCGCTATGTCGGCAACGCCAAGATCGTCGACCCCGGGGGAAACATCCTCGACTCGACCCTGCTCGGGAGCGGACTGGCCATCGCCGACGTCGACATCCCCGACACCTTCCGCACCATGCGCGCAGGCATGTTCCATCTCCGCGATCGACGGCCCGACGTCTACGGCACGTTGACCGATGTCGACGCCACCGGCGCGGCGGCCTGGCGGAGTCTGTCGCATGCCTGAGATGACCTTCACCGTACGTTGGCCCGATGGTGCTGTGCGCGAATATTATTCACCCAGTCTGGTCATGCACGATCACCTGGATTCGGGAGCGGACTACACCGTCACCGAACTGCGTGATCGCGCCACCACCGCTCTCGGCGAGGCGGCCGAACGCGTCCGCGCCAAGTACGGATTCGCATGCACGTCGGCCGCCGCCTCCGCGGCCGACATCACCTCCACCGCAGGCGGCTACGACGACGATGCCACCGTCACCGTGATCACCATGTATCCGCCACTGCCCCAACCCACTTCCTCCAGCTCCTCCTCCCACCACCCGGAGTCACCATGAGCACACCGGCTCATCCCACCCACCACATCCCTGTCGTCATCGTCGGCGGCGGCCAGGCCGGCCTGTCGGTCAGCTGGTACCTGCAACGAGCCGACATCGACCACCTCGTCGTCGAATCCGGCACCCTCATGCACGCCTGGGCCGACAAGCGGTGGGACAATTTCACTCTCGTCACCCCGAACTGGCATTGCCGACTGCCCGGACACACCTACGACGGCGCGGACCCCGACGGATTCATGACCCGCGACGAGGTCGTCGCGTGGTTGTCGAGGTGGCTGGATACCTTCAGTCCTCCCGTACGCGAGCACACCACGGTCACCCGCGTCCACCAGCCGACCGCGCACGGGTTCCAGGTGACACTTCACTCGCAGGTTGCCGACGCCGGAGCCGGCGACGAGATCCTCACCTGCGATCACGTCGTGATCGCCACCGGCGGGTACCCGCTGCCGGTGCTACCGCCCTACGCGTCATCACTCGATCCTGCTGTTGCCCAGATTCATTCGGAACAGTACTTCCACCCCGACCAACTCCCCGAGGGCGGCGTGCTGGTCGTCGGATCGGGCCAGTCCGGCACCCAGATCGCCGAGGACCTGCATCTGGCCGGCCGCGAGGTCCACCTCGCCATCGGCAACGCACCCCGCGTCGCGCGGACCTACCGCGGCCGGGACTGCATGACGTGGTTGGCCGAGATGGGTGTGTATGACATTCCGGCGCAACAGTATCCGGGCGGACGGGCGGCGCAGGAGAAGACCAACCACTACGTCACCGGCCGGGACGGTGGCCGCGACGTCGACCTGCGCCAGTTCGCCCGCGAAGGAATGCGCCTCTACGGTGCGCTCACCGGCGGCAAGGACGATCACCTCACCTTCGCCCCGACTTTGACCGGATCGCTGGACCGGGCCGACGCGGTGTACAACTCCATCTGCTCCGACATCGACCGCTACATCGACACCCAGGGGATCGACGCTCCCCCGGCGTCGCGGTACGAGCCGGTGTGGACACCCGAGGCCGGTCCCACCGCACTGGACCTCACCGCGGCCGGGATCACCAGCATCATCTGGGCCATCGGGTACCGGCCGGACTATCGCTGGATCGAGGCCAGCGCCTTCGACGGCGCCGGCCGCCCGATGCAGACCCGCGGAATCACCGCGGTCCCCGGACTCAGCTTCATCGGACTACCGTGGATGCACACCTGGGGATCCGGCCGATTCCTCGGAATCGACCGCGACGCCCACCACGTCGCCGACAGCATCACCACCGCATTGCGCCGGGGCAACCCCGGTACGCACGCCAGTCCGGTCGGCATCGCGTCCTGATCGACCCGCCTCACCCACACCCGCACCAGCCACACCCGATCGATCCGCAACGACGCGGCACCGACCTCGCCCCAGCGCATCCCGCGAGCGAACGGAGCACACCATGACAGCATCCACCCGGGTCGACCTCGCACTCCTCGGTATCCGGGGCACACCCCCGGTCCATCGAACCGGCGGTGCCGGCCCCAGCGACGACGGCCACCTCATCGTCGATGGCCTGGACGCGGCCATCCCCCGAAACCCCGACAGTCCCTTCGTCTTCGACGGCAGCCGGGTGCTGCGCGACGGCGACGACACCGGCTTCGAGATCGGAGTGATCGGCCGCCCGAGGTTCTACGATCTGCGCACCGACGACGGCATCGCCTACGAACAGATCGCCAGACTCCACGGCCGGAATGTGCTGGCCACCACCGTGGTTCAGACGTGCATCCGCTACGGCGAGGATCAGCGCTGCCGATTCTGTTCCATCGAGGAATCCCTGCGATCCGGTTCCACGGTGGCGGTCAAACGCCCCGAGCAACTCGCCGAGGTCGCACGGGCAGCAGTGGAACTCGACGGCGTGACCCAGATGGTGATGACCACCGGCACCTCCGCCGGAAAAGACCGGGGCGCAAGACACCTGGCGCGCTGCGTTCGGGCGGTGAAGCGGGCCGTACCGGATCTGCCGATCCAGGTGCAGTGCGAACCGCCCGCCGACCTCTCAACCATCACCGACCTGCGAGATGCCGGCGCAGACGCCATCGGCATCCACGTCGAGTCGCTCGACGACGCCGTCCGCCGGCGCTGGATGCCCGGCAAATCGTCGGTCCCGTTGAGTGAGTACCGCGCGGCGTGGGCCGAGGCGGTACGTGTCTTCGGGCGCAATCAGGTCTCCACCTACCTCCTCGTCGGACTCGGCGAGGACCCCGACGAGATGATCTCCGGTGCAAAGGAACTCGTCGACTTGGGGGTGTATCCGTTCATCGTTCCGTTCCGTCCGCACGCCGGGACCCTCGCCGTCGACGTGGACAAGGCGCAGGCTCCCGACCCGGCGATCGTCGAGAAGATCAGTCGGGAGGTTGCCGCCCACCTGGCCTTCACCGGAATGGCCGGCACCGACCAACGCGCCGGATGTGCGGCCTGCGGCGCCTGCAGCATCCTGGCGAGCGTGGGAGGCTGACATGCTCGACGGACGGCCCCGGCCCGGCACACTCGCGCACACCACACCCGCCCCCGCCGCATGTCCCGCACCCCGGGAACTCTCGATTCTCGCCGGCCGGCGCGCGGCACCCGCGCCTGCCTTTCTGATCCGGGTGGCCGACGACCCGACCACACTGGCCGCGTATCACGCTCTGCGACATCAGGAATTCGTCGTACACCAAGCACTGTTCGCCGGCTCCGACCGCGATCACGTCGACGACGACCCGCGCACCGATGTGCTCGTGGCCGTCGCCGGTGACACCGTCGTCGGCGGAGTGCGTGTGGCACCGATGCACTCGCCCGACATCGGCTGGTGGGCGGGCAGCCGATTGGTGGTCGCCCACACCGCGCACGCCGGCGGGATCGGACGGGCGCTGGTGCGGGCCGCCTGCGCACACGTCGAGCAGGCCGGCGTCCTGCGTTTCGACGCCACCGTGCAGGCCAGGTACGCCACGATGTTCGCCTCCCTCGGGTGGGACGACACCGGGACCGGGGAGACCATCGGGGAACGTGCCCACCGTCGAATGCGGTGGCCGCTGCACCGGATTCAGCGGACCGCGGACTCCACCAAATCCCTCCTCGCCGATGTGCTGGCCCCGCTACGTCACCAGGACGGCGGTCTCGGTCCGGACGGATTCCGCGGTGACGACGGAGTGCCCCTGGACGGTTCCGACATGATCGCCGCCTGCGATGCGATCATTCCGGCCATGGTGGACCGCGACCCGGAATGGGCGGGGTGGTGCTCGGTTCTGGTCAACACCAACGACCTGTCGGCGATGGGGGCCACACCGACAGCCCTTCTCGATGCGGTCGGCGCACCCACCACCGCACACCTGCGCCGCATCGTCGGAGGTATCGCGGGGGCGGCGCAGGCCTGGCGCACCCCGGTGGTGGGTGGCCACACGCAGGTCGGCGTTCCCGCATCGCTGTCGGTGACCGCGCTCGGTCGCACCACCGAGCCGATCGCGGCAGGCGGCGGGCGCGTCGGCGACGTCGTGTCCGTGGCGGCCGATGTCGGCGGCTCGTGGCGACCGGGGTATCACGGCAGACAGTGGGACAGCACCAGTTCGCGCAGCGCCACCGAACTCGGCGAGCTGGCCGCACTGGTACAGCGACTACGTCCGGCCGCCGCCAAGGACGTCAGCATGGCCGGGCTCGCGGGCACCCTCGGCATGCTGGCCGAGGCGTCGGGGACCGGAGCCGAGCTCGACGTCACCGCGATTCCCCGACCCGACGCGGCGACGATGGGTGACTGGCTCACGTGTTTCCCCGGATTCGCCATGCTGATCGCCGATCGCCAACCGGCCGCCGACGCGGGTGGTCCGGCGGTGACCGCATCCTGTGGTCGTCTCACCGCCGCACCCGGGGTTCGGCTGCGCTGGCCCGACGGTGAGGTGACCACCGCCGTCGCGTCGACGGTCACCGGACTGGGGGTGGCGTGATCACCGTGCCCGCCCGCGCCAACCGCGGCGCGTTCCTCAGTAGAGTTCGCTGACATGAGCACGGTCACCCTGGGCGCGCTGGCCGGGCACTTCGGCCGCGACCTCACGCGCGGAGTGGACAAGGCCGTCAGGATCATCGAGGCCGCCGCCCGCGACGGCGTCGACCTTCTGGTGTTTCCCGACGCCGCGCTCGGCGGATACATCGGTGACCTGCGACATCCCGACCCCGAGGATTTGCCGCCCGCCATCGACCCGGCCGGGCCCGAGGTGGCGGCGATCATCGCGGCGGCGGGCCCGATGACGGTGTGCATCGGATACACCGAGGCCGCCGGCGACGTCCACTACAACGCGGCGATCTGCGTCAACGGCGACGGCATCCTCGGGTCACATCGCAAGGTCCACCAACCGGCCGGCGAATCGGAGGCGTACGCGGCGGGCGATTCGTTCCGCACCTTCGACACCCCGGTGGGACGGATCGGTATGCTCATCGACTACGACAAGACCTTCCCCGAATCGGCGCGTACCCTCGCCCTGCACGGCGCCCGGGTGATCGCGGCGCTGTCGGCGTGGCCGGCCAGTGTCACCGACCGCGCCACCCGATTACCCGCCGACCGGCAGTCCCGGCTGTTCGACCTGTATGACTGCGCCCGCGCCGCGGAGAATCAGGTGTTCATGGTGTCGTCCAACCTCACCGGCATCACCGGGTCGTTGCAGTTCCTCGGTCAGGCCAAGGTGGTCGGGCCGGGCGGCGACGTGCTGGCCACCACCCGATCCAAGGGCGGCCTGGCCAAGGTGGAGGTCGACATCGACGCCGAGATCGGCCGCGCCCGAAGGGTTCTCAACCATCTCACCGAACTGCGTCCCGACATCTACGCCACCGATCCGGTGCGGGAGAGGTGAACCATATGCGGGTCGCACTGCTGACCTATTCGACGAAGCCGCGCGGCGGTGTCGTGCACACACTGAACCTGGCCGAGGCGTTGGCGGCGCAGGGCGCCGAGGTGACGGTGTGGAGCCTGGCCCGTGGTGGCGACGAGGGATTCTTCCGTGACGTCGATCCTGCTGTGCAGCAAATACTTCTGCCGTTTCCCGACCGCGCCGACGAGACGGTCACCGACCGCATTCTGCGCTCCATCGACACTCTTCGCAACGGTTTCCGCCCCGACGAGTACGACATCGTCCACGCGCAGGACTGCATCAGTGCCAACGCCGTCGGACGTTGCATCCGCACCATCCATCACCTCGACCAGTTCACCACGCCCATCCTCGTCGAATGCCACGAGAAGGCCGTCGTCACCCCCTACGCACGCATCTGCGTGTCGCAGGCGGTGGCCGACGAGGTGCATGCCGGTTGGGGTCTGACACCGAACGTCATCCCCAATGGTGTTGCCTACGAACGTTTTGCTGCGGCTTCGGCGGATACATCGACCGCTGTCGCGGCCCGCGGAGAGTGGCGATCTCGACTCGGTCGGTATGTGCTGGCCGTCGGCGGCATCGAGCCCCGCAAGGGCAGCATCGACCTATTGGCGGCGTGGGCACGGCTACGACGCGACGACCCCGACCTCGGACTCGTCTTCGCCGGTGGCGAGACACTCTTCGACTATCGCGGCTATCGTGCCGAGTTCGACAGTCTCCAAGAGACTTTGGGTGTGCATCCGGTGGTGCTCGGCAATGTCGCCGATCCCGACCTGCCGTCCCTGGTGGCCGCCTGCGAGGTGTTCGCCTTCCCGTCGACGAAGGAGGGCTTCGGTCTGGCGGCGATGGAGGCTCTCGCGGCCGGTCGGCCCGTCGTCGCGCGTGATCTGCCGATACTGCGAGAAGTGTTCGGCAACAGCGTGTCCTATGCGACCGACATCTCGTCGCTGGCCACCGCATTGGCTGCCGCGGGTGAGGACGGTGGTCGCCGCGAGCGTGGACGAGCCCTGGCCCGGTCGCTGACCTGGGAGCGCGCGGCTGCGGCACATCTGGAGTTCTATCGACGACATCCGTTGCGGGGGTAAAGCATTTCGGTGGTGATCCCGCGCCGGCGTCAGCTCAACGAGCCTCGATATCTGGTCGATGCCCGCTGCGGTGATGCTGGGACACAACCGGGATTCCTACCCGAACCGTTCCGTCCGGATCAGCGCGCGGTCGTGCCCGGCCTCGATCATCCATTGGGCACAGTTCTCGACGAAGCCGTTCGGTCCGCAGATGTAGACGTCGGGTCGTCGGTCGGGAGCGATCGTGGCGTCGGCGAGCTCGGTGGACGTGAGTCGCCCTGGTGGCCGTGACTCGCCTGCGGGTGCGACTCGGGTGTGAAAGAGATTGAGCGACAGCCGATGATGGTCGGCGAGCTGGCGCAGGTCATCGGTGAAGAGCGTTCGGTCCGGCGACCGCAGGGAGTACACGAGGTTGAACCGAACCTGTGGCGCCGACGCCTCGCGGGCACGGATCATCGACATCAACGGAACGATGCCGGAACCCCCGCCGATCAGTTGCACCGACCGCGGACTGCTCGGCTCCCAGGTGAACCAACCGCCGTGCGGTCCGCTGATCTCCAGCGGATCACCGGCCTCGACGACGTCGACCAGATATGGCGACACCTCGCCGTCGTCGGCACGTTCGACGGTGACCTCGGTGGTGGCGCGTTCCCGGGTATCCGACAGCGAGTATGCCCGTGCGGTGGTGTAGCCGTCCTCGGCGGTGAGCCGAATGTCGATGTGCTGGCCGGCAATTGCGGTGAACGGCTCCCCCAGCGCCAGTCGCAGCGACACCGATGACGGACTCTGCCGGATCGTGGAGATCACGGTGGTGACCTGCCAGCCGTCACTCACGAGTAGCGCTCCTCTTTCCACGGGTCACCGTAGATGTGGTAGCCGCGCTCCTCCCAGAAGCCGGGGGTGTCACGCGGCATAAACCGTAGGCGCCGAACCCATTTGGCGCTCTTCCAGAAGTACAGGTGCGGGACCAGCAACCGCACCGGGCCGCCGTGCTCGGCTGCCAGTGGCTCACCGTCGAAGGTGTCGGCCAGCCAGCCCTTTCCGTCGACGAGGTCGGCGAGTGGGACGTTTGTGGTGTAGCCGCCGTAGCAGTGCGCCATCACGAAATCGTCCGGCTGCCATGGCAACAGCGCCAGCAGGGTATCGAAAGACACGCCCCGCCATCGGGTGTCGAACTTCGACCATCGGGTGACGCAGTGGATGTCGGTGGTGATGTCTGCGTGGGGCAATGCCGAGAACGCGGCCCAGTCCAGACTGTGCGCACGATGATCCGACGACTGGATCGTCAGCTTCCACGACTCGAGCGGTAGCGACGGGGTGGGTTCGGCGGACAGGACCGGGAAGTCGACCGTCGAATACTGCCCGGGCGGGAGCCGTCGGGCGGTGCGATCGCGCCGCCCGACGAATCCACGGTTGACGATGGCCATGTGACCGATCCAGCCTACAGCCGGCCCAGCAACTCGGCCTTCTTGGTGGCGAACTCCTCGTCGCTGAGGATGCCGCGCTGATGCAGACCGGCCAGCTGCTCGATGGCCGCGAAGATGTCGTCGGAACCCGAGGACGGCGCCTGATGCGACGTCGGCGTTACCGGTGCCTGATCGAACTGCGGCGCGGGTTCGGGTTGGGACACGAATCCCGGCTGGGACACGAATCCGGGTTGGGACGCGAATCCGGGTTGGGACGCGAATCCGGGCTGGGACACCGATCCGGGGTCTGGGGCCGGTGCGGCCACCGGCGTGGCGTCGACCTGCCGATCGGTGAGTTCGGTCAGGCTCGACACATCGAAGGTGCCGAACTGGCTGGTGAAGCTCACGGTGCCGGGGTAACCGCCCTGCTGCTGTTGCACGCCGCCGATCTGGTGGTCGCCGGTGTCGAAAACGCGCGTGACCCCGTTCTGCTGGATGGCCAGTCGCCGGGTTCCGGGGAACACCGCATACCGAGAGTCGTTCTGCCCACCGGTGGAACTCGGCACGCCGAGCTCGGTGGGCCACCAGTTGTTGGCCGTACCGAAGCCGTAGTTCGCGCTTCCGCCGGCGGGGTGCGCCGGGGGCGGCGGGAACACGATCGTGGTCGCCAGGAGCTGCGACAGCTCATTGCAGAGCGAATCGACGCGCGCCTTCAGGGCGTTGTCGAACATGTTGCCCACCATGGTCATACCGCCGCGCATCCACTGTCCGGATCCGCCGAGTTCGGGGATCGAGAACTGCGCCATCGTGCCGCCACCGCTGTTGACGGCGTACAGCATCGCCAATACGGCGTCGTGGGAGATGCCGTAGCGTCCGGCGATCTCGTTGACCGATTGCTCGGCCTCGGGGGTGAGGGCACCCTGCATGATGTGACTCTTTCGTCGAGGAAATCCGACACAAGTGTACGGCTACCACGCAACGGAATTCAGCCCGCGCAGGCGGCCCCTGCTCGCACGCGCACGTCCGTTCCTCAGGTGGTCGGCGGCGGAACCACCGCACCGCGGACATGTGCCGCACGACGGCGCGCCACCGGCGCCCAGAGCATTCGTTGTGTCCACAGGGTGAACCAGCCGGCCACGGTCATTCCGACGATGTTCACCAACAATTGCAATGCCGAACCTCGTACCTCATGCCATTCGGCGAAGGCCGCCGCCAGGGCGATGTTCCCGGCGGCCGGAATCGTGGTGACCGAAATGAACACCCCGGCCAGGCCGCCGAGGCGCGCCGAGGTGATCGAGAGGATGCCGGCCACCGCGGCGAGGACCGCCACGACGAACGACCACCGGTCCGGTGAGTAGATGAAATCGGTCTCCGGGTGGTGCTGCAGATCGTCGAGGTCGACCCATCCGATCCCGCGCATCACCCAGGACAGGGCGTATGTCACGGCCATCGCGACCGCGAAACCGACCACCAGGGTGCGTGCGGACATGCCGAGCAGATTCCATCGCCGGAGTACCAACGCCACCCCGAGCGCCGAGATCACCCCGAACTCGGGTCCGAGGACCATCGCCCCGATCGTCAGGATCTGTGAATCCAGCACGATGGCGATGGCCGCCAGCATGGTGGCGAGCACCATGAACCCGAGGTAGGTGAAGTTGAGTTCGGAGTCTGCGTAGGCGCGGCGACCGACCTGCGCCCACACGACGGCATCCGAGCCGAAGCCGGGCGCCGCGCGTTCGGCCTCCAGGGCGTGCCGGGACAGGAAGGTCTCCACCTCTTCGGCGCGGACGCACCCGTCATCGGCGACGCCCATGCTCCGCAGGGTCATGATCAGGTCGTCGGCGGCTTCGCGCGCGACGTCGAGGGTGATGACGTCGCCCTGCGGCTTCACCGACGCACCCCGCATGACCGCCACCGAACTGACCGTCTCATCGTCGACGACGAGGTCGAGCACACCGGCGGTCTGTGCCGTCGGCACCGAGATCTCGAGATGGAGCATGCCTCATTGTGGCGCCTGGTCGGCGTCGTCACGCCTGCGAAACACCGGGTTCAGATGTCGAGTGCGAGATCGTCGAGTTGTGCGAGACCCTCACCGCGGGCCAGGAGTTGCTGATAGGCGGCCAGGCGCACGCGGTCGATGTCGGTGTTGCTCACGCCCTTCTTCCAGTAGCCGAACACCGCGACGTCGTCTTTGCCGAGTCCGACCGAGTTGCGGAAGTACCGGCGAATCGTGCGCATATCCTCGCGTTCGCCGGCGGCCCACACCACGACCTCGGCGGGATGCTCGATTGTCCGTGCCGCGGCTTCGAGCCCTCCATCGGCGACGGTCACCCGGTGCACGGCGATCTGTGCCGAACGGGGCAGTTCGTCAAACGCAAAGTCGCTGTGGCTGAGGACGAATGCGTCGGCTCGGCGATGCGACGGCCACTGGCGGAGGATCTCATACAGCGCCGGGATCGCCGAGTCATCGGCGAACAGGACCGCGTCGGCGCGGCCCTCGGGTACCACGAAGTGAGGTCGTGGCCCGACGATTGTCACCTGATCGCCCGCCCGCACTGCCGCCGACCACCGCATCATCGGACTGCTGGATCGATGCCGGACCACGTCGAGGGTGATCAGCGACCGGGATCGGTCGGCGTCACGGACAGTGTAGACGCGCGACGCGTCGTCGAACCGCGGTCCCAGATTGACCCGGACGGCCACGTTGGGTTGCTCCCAGGTCGGATCCGTTGCGGCATCACCGATGTCGATGGTCAGCCGCATCAGATGCGGGTCGGGACACTCACGCGCGACGACCGTCGCGGTCAGCGTCGTCAACTCGCCGGCGTGGTCGTCGTTCTCGAGCACGTCATCGGGCTTGTCGGCAGTCATCGATCCCACCTCTGCTTGGTTAGTTTATGGACCCTCTACTTATTTAGTATAGGGGTACTATACAAACCATGGGAAGCGTCGGCCGGCCACCAACGATCAGCGCCGAGAGGATCGTCGCCGTGGGCACCGAGATCACCCTCCCCGCGATCACCTTTGCCCGCGTCGCCAAGGAACTCGGCGTCACACAGCCCGCCCTCTACAAACACGTCTCCGGCGTCGACGAACTCAAACGGCTGATCGCCGAGCACATCTTCCTGTCCTGGGCTCTTCCGGCGCCGTCCGCAGATGACTCGCTGCCGACCTATCTGTTCGGCTTCGGCCACTCGATGTATCTACTGGCGCAACAGCATCCGGGGATCACCGGCTTCCTCACCCGGCGCGATGACACGACACCCTCGATGGTCGACAAGATCGCCGAGCACCACCGCGAGGTTGCCGCCACCTACCGGCTGCCCCGCGCCACCGCGCAGTGGCTGTTGTCGACCATCGCATTTCACTGTGTCGCACTGGCCGACACCTTCTACGCCACCCGCGACGGCGCCGCAGACCACGACACCGGCGACGCCGATCGCGAATTCGACTGGGGTCTGAAGTCGTTGATCCTGGGATCACTGCGCGTTCTCGACATCGACACCGAGCCCCCGCGCGGTTGGACCTTGCGACGGCCGCGGATCCACTGAACGGCGAGGTCCCTGTCAACGTTGAGGCGAGCGCTGTCAACGTTGAGGCGAGCGCTGTCAGTGATGGCAAGAGCGCTGTCAGTGATGGCAAGAGCGCTGTCAACGTTGAGGCGAGCGCTGTCAGTGGGTCCAGGGATCAGGTGGTGGCACGCATCACGAGTTCGACGGGCAGCCGGATGGTTTCGGGTTCCCGGCCCTCGACGAGGTCGAGGAGTCGCCGCACCGCGGTCTCACCGATCCGGTGGGCGGGCGAGCGGATCGTGCTCAGCGGGACCGGCAGTTGTGCGACGGTGGGGATGTCGTTGAACCCGATCAACGCGACGTCGTCGGGGATGCGGATGCCGAGGTCGCGGGCGGCGCCCATCACGCCGATCGCGACCGTGTCGGAGACCGCGAAGATCGCGCGCGGTGGGCGCGGCGCGTCGAGCAGTGCCCGGCCGGCCGCGACGCCCCCGTCGACGCCGAAACTCGACTCGACGATCCGCTCGGGAGCCAACACGACGCCCGCGGACTCCAGCGCGGAGACGAACCCGGCCGTCCGGTCCCGGCCGGTACTCGCATGCGCCGGACCGGTGATCACCGCGAGGTCGGTGTAGCCGCGATCGAGCAGGTGCCGCGCGGCGAGGATCCCGCCGTTGCGGTCGTCGGCGCCGACGAACGGCAGTCCGGCGTCGGCGTGCCGGGTGACCGTCACCATCGGCAGATCGCGAACCGGGAGTGACTCGATGAACGGCTTTCCGGGGATGTGCAGGCCACCCAGCAGCAGGCCGTCGACCTGACGTCCGGCGAGCATTTCGATCGCCCGGCGCTCGGCGTCGAGATCGTCGGGCGGCGACGACAACAGCACCGAATACCCCGCGCGCGTGGCGGCCTCCTCGATGCCCTGATAGGTGGTGGCGACGACGCCGTCGGTCAACCGCGTCATCACCGCCCCGATCGTCGTCGTCTTGCGCGTCCGCAGGCTCGCCGCCCAGCGGTTGGGCTGATAGCCGAGTTCGTCGGCGATCTCCCGAATCCGTCGCGCCGATTCCGACCAGCCACCGGCCGGCTCACTCTGCCGCAACACGCGCGACGCGGTCGACACGTGAACTCCGGCGCGTTCGGCGACCTCCTTGAGGGTCGCCACCCGCGGGGTGCTCGACATCGCCGCACCTTTCCTCCCTGATCCGCCGACTCCCGGACCAACGCCTGCCACCCTCCATCTTGACGGCACGCCGTGATGCTGCCTACAGTAGCCACCAGAAATCGATTGTGCAATCGTTCTTACCAGGAGATTTAGATGTCCAAGCCGCAAACATTGAGCCAATTGTTCGCCCTCGACTCCCTGCTCGACGACGAGGAGATCGCGATCCGCGACACCGTCCGGAAGTTCGGCGACGAGCGCCTGCGGCCGCACATCGCCGACTGGTTCGAGGACGCCACCCTGCCCGCCCGCGACCTCGCCGTCGAACTCGGCTCACTCGGCGCGTTGGGCATGCACCTCGAGGGCTACGGCTGCCCCGGCACCAGCGCAACCGCCTACGGGCTGGCCTGCCTGGAACTCGAGGCCGTCGACTCCGGCATCCGCAGCCTGGTGTCGGTGCAGGGATCACTGGCGATGTTCTCCATCCACCACTGGGGCAGCGAGGAGCAGAAGACCGAGTGGCTGCCGCAGATGGCGGCCGGCACCGCCATCGGCTGCTTCGGTCTGACCGAGCCCGACTTCGGATCCAACCCCGCCGGCATGCGCACCAACGCCAAGCGCGACGGTGACGACTGGGTCCTCAACGGCACCAAGATGTGGATCACCAACGGTTCGATCGCCGACGTCGCCGTCGTCTGGGCCAACACCGACCTCGAAGATGGCGCCCGCGGCATCCGCGGCTTCGTCGTCCCCACCACCACCCCCGGCTTCTCCGCCCCGGAGATCACCAAGAAGATGTCGCTGCGCGCGTCGGTCACCTCCGAACTCATCCTCGAGGACGTCCGCCTGCCGGCCTCGGCGATGCTGCCCAAGGCCCGCGGATTGTCCGGACCGCTGACCGCCCTCGGCGAGGCCCGCTTCGGCATCATCTTCGGCGCCATCGGCGCCGCGCGCGACTGCGTGGAGGTGGCCGTGGAGTACGCGCAATCCCGCGAGGTCTTCGACAAACCCCTTGCGGGGTACCAGATCACCCAGACCAAGCTCGCCGACATGGCTCTCGAGGTCGGCAAGGGCCACCTGCTGGCCTATCACCTCGGTCGCCTCAAGGACCGCGGCGAGATCACCCCCGAGCAGGTCAGCACCGGCAAGCTCAACAACGTCCGGGAATCCATCGCGATCGCCCGCGAATGCCGAACCATCTTGGGCGCCAACGGGATCACCCTCGAGTACCCGGTGATCCGACACGCCAACAACCTGGAGTCGGTACTCACCTACGAGGGCACCTCCGAGGTCCACCAGCTGACCATCGGCAAGGCCCTGACCGGTGAGGGTGCGTTCCGGTGAGTGGCGCTCTCGGCGGGCTCGTCGTCGCCGACTTCGGTCGCGTGCTCGCCGGGCCGTACGCCACCATGCTGCTGGCCGATCTCGGTGCCGAGGTCATCAAGATCGAACGGCCCGGCTCCGGTGACGACACCCGCAGTTGGGGTCCGCCGTGGGTGGGCGATCAGTCGTCGTACTTCCTGTCGGTCAACCGCAACAAGCAGTCCCTGTCGGTCGACCTCACCGATCCCGACGGGCTGGCCCGGGCTCGAGACCTGGTGGCGCGGGCCGACGTCGTCGTCGAGAACTTCCTGCCCGGCACGATGGACCGCCTCGGCCTCGGCTACGACGACGCTCGAAAGATCAACCCGGACATCGTGTATTGCTCGGTCACCGGCTTCGGTGGCAACAATCAACTACCCGGCTACGATCTGCTGATCCAGGCCGTCGGCGGACTGATGAGCATCACCGGCCCCGATCCCGACACCCCCACCAAGGTGGGTGTGGCCATGGTGGACGTGATCACCGGGTTGCATGCGACGGTGGGAATCCTTGCCGCCCTTCGTCATCGCGACGCCACCGGCGAGGGTCAGCGCGTCGAGGTGAATCTGCTGTCGTCGTTGTTGTCGGCGTTGGTCAATCAGTCCTCGGCCTATGTGGCCGCCGGTGTGGTGCCGCACGCGATGGGCAACCGCCATCCGAGTATCGCACCGTACGAGGTGTTTTCGGCATCGGACCGCCCGTTGGTCCTCGCCGTCGGCAACGACCGCCAGTTCGCCTCCCTCGCCAAGGCCATCGGGCTGCCGGATCTCGCTGTGGATGAACGGTTTTCGACCAACACGGCACGTGTGGCGCACCGTGAGGAACTCGGCCGCATCCTCAACGACGCCCTCGCCGCCGACACCGCCGACAACTGGTTCACCGCGCTGACCGCCGAACGGGTACCGTGCGGCCCGCTCAACGACATCGACGACGCCATCGCGCTCGCCGAACGGCTCGGTCTGGCACCGGTGATCACCATCGACGACGACCGGCGCGATGCGCCGATCACGCAGGTGGCCAACCCGATTCGGCTCAGCGCGACGCCGGCGACCTACCGGTCGGCGCCACCGCTGCTGGGTGAGGACGACCCCGGGCGGTGATGCACGTGGCAGACCACGACCGCCCGGATCATATCCGTGCTGCGGCGGCGGGCAGGACAATCGTCGGGTCGGCTGCGACGAGTCGTCGGCGGACCCGATCCCGCGCAGCTCGGAAGTACGGTGCCCGACGATCGTGCGCACGCGCGTTGGGTGACTCGGACCCGTGGCGTGCGAGCATGTCGATCATCCGGTCCTCGACGAGCATCACCCGCCCGCACGGTCCGGCGGTTTGATCGGCGATGGTGAGTGCATCCGACAGCGCGTCCTCGGTGAAATCGAAAGCCGCGAGCACGGACCCCAGTCCACGTTCGTCGGCGACGAATCGGGCGCCGGAGTGATGGGCCACCAAGTCGGCGATCAGCTTCGGCCACGTGTGCGCGCACAGATAACGTGCCCCGTCGACCGGGTGGAATCCGGTGTCGCGGAGTGCCGGGACATATCCGATGTCGTGGAGCCAGGCCGCCGCGACGAGGATGTCGCGGTCGGCCGGGTCGACGGTGATGGCCAGCTTCTCGGCCTGGGACGCTGCCGTGACGACATGATCGAGGCGCCGAGGGTCATCGGCGAGAAGTGTCTCGGCCAACGTCTGCGCGGCACCGACGAGAGAGATCCGCGGTTCCTCGGCAGTCGTATTCACACGTTTCCCCGATCGCCACTGATTGACGAATCGGACGGTACTCCTGATTGCGTCCACTTGCCGGGTAACGCGTAGCCGCACGCACCGGGGGGACCGACCCACGATTCGCGTCAGGCGATCTTGCCGAACGGGTCGTGTTCGGCGATGAGGCGATCGACGCGGGCCTCGTCGAGCCGGACGCGAACGGACTCCTGCTCCTGCCGGTCGCGGACCACCTTGGCGAGGGTGAATGTGCTCGAGGTCAGAAACAGCAGCGTGATGGCGAGGAAGCCCCGCTGCCACGGGTCGATCGGGAGGTAGAAGATGCCGACACAGGCAGTGGCGAGACTGACGCCGAAGGCGATGGCGGCCTGCAGGAAGAAGGCGGCGGTGGTGGCGGTACGGGACACATCAGCGGAAGAAGTCATGCGATGAGGATGACAATCCAGGGGGTCTGTGGAATGGGTGAATCTACCCAGATGGCGTGGGTAGATGGCGCGGACCAGGTGGCGTCACGCCCCCCGAGTGATGATCTCGGCCATGTTGCGTTCGGCCACCGCGGTGATCGTCAACGACGGATTGGACGCACCCGCCGAACCCGGCAGCATCGCGCCGTCGTTGACGTAGAGGTTCTGGTAGCCCTTGACGCGGCCGTACTCGTCGCATGCGGTGCCCAGTGTCGCGCCGCCAAGGCAGTGGGCCCACGTCAGGTCCGGTTCGTAGACGACACCGTTGACCGGGAGCCCGGAATGGTCGGCCAGCCGATGCCCGATCCGCACGCAGTTGGCCGCCACGTCGCCGTTGCCCGCGGCAGGCCAGTCGAGCACCACCCGCCGAGTGTCGCGGTGATAGCGGAAGGTGCCACGGGAATGGTCGACGGAGGTGATCCCGACCTTGATGGCCGAGGTGTCCAGTGCAGCCGCAGCTGAGTCCAGTGGGCCGAGCGAGAAGGTGCTGTTGACGACGGCGCGGGCGAACGGACCATCGGTGTCGAAGAATCCCTGTGCGCCGACCGCCGACTGGGTGTCCTTGCGGGTCCCGCCGAGCGCGATGTCGATGTTGCCGTTGCCATTGTTACCCCAGCCGGTGCCGATGTGCTCGTTGAGGTTCGGCAGGGTCCCGGTGTCCCGGGCGGCCACCAGCAGCCGGTTGGTGCCGAGGCAGCCGGCGGCCAGGACCAGACGGTCGGTGGTGAGGACGCGGCGGGCAAGGATGTCGCCGTAGGGGCTGACGTAGTCGACGTCGAGCACGTAGCGACCGGATCGTTCGATGTGGATGGCGTTGACCTGATGCCGGGGATGGATGGTGGCCTTGCCGGTCGACTCGGCGCGTGGCAGGTAGCTGAACGTCAGTGAGTTGAGCGACCCGTTGGAGTTGGCCAGGGCACTGCTGGTGGCCATCGGCTTGGCCCGCCCGGCGATCTCGTCGCGCACCACATTCCACCGCCAGTTGCCCGGCAGGGCATGCGGTTGGTAGCCCGCCGATCGGGCGACGCGTGCGAAGTCCCGGGCGTTGCTGAACGTGTGATCGCGATACACGTCCGCCGGTACGGTCGTAGCCCCCAGTCCGGCAAGGGCTTTCGGGTACCAGACGCGCGCCATCTCGTCGTAGTCGACGGTGCCGCCGAAGACCTCGTCGAACGGTGTGCGTTCGGATTGTGCGGTGATGCCGATGTAGACCACCGACCCGCCGCCGACGGCCGCACCGCACAGGATTGCCGAGTTGTGATGCCAGCTGATCTCGAAGATGCCGCCGAAGTCGTCGACCGCGGCCATCGCGCCGAGGGTCTCGGCGTATGCGGGCACCGTGAGCGTCGAATCGGGTGCACCGTCGGCCAGGGACTGCTGCGCATGCCACAGCATCCGTCCGTCGAATCCGAAGATCTCGCGCCACGGATCATGCGGCCATCGCGAGCCCCGTTCGAGGACGGTGGTGGCGATTCCGGCCTCCGCCAAGCGAAGTGCGCTGACCGCACCGCCGAATCCGGAGCCGATGACGATGGCCTCGGAATGCTGCGGTGGCGCCGGGACCGGCCGGAAGATCTCCGGGACGAGACGTTCGTACACACCGCGGCGAGGTGGTGCCGCGGCACCACGTCCGGCCGCCAGAAGCCCACTGCCCCAAAGGGCTCCGGACATGCCGGCGGCCACCGCGCCACCGGCCGACATCCTCAGAAACGATCGACGATCCATGATCACCCCACCGAGTTCGTCACCGCAGATCCGCCTCCCCGCGGTCATCTGCAGTGTCCCCGACCCAGTCAGTACGCCGGTCACCATACCCTGTGGCGATGCACCGCGGCAGTGCACGGGACGGCGACGCGGTGACTTGCCAAGACGGCGAAACCCATGACCCGACGCGCCCGGCGGTCCATCCTGGTCAATGACCGTCCACCACCAGGCGAGGATGCCCGATGACCGATCACACACCCGCCGACGCCGTCCGCGGGGCCACCGACAGCGAGTGGTTCGAGCGGCTCGCCCGCGCGGGGCACGTCGTCAGCGGTTTGCTGCACCTGCTGATCGCCTACATCGTCGCGCGCCTCGCCTTCGGCGATCCGGGCAATGCCGATCAGTCCGGGGCGCTCGGCCTGTTCGCCTCCACGCCCGGTGGCCGCACCGCCCTGTGGATCGCGGTCGTCGCCTTTGTCGCGATGGCATTGTGGCGCGTCGCGGAGGTGATCCTCGGCCCGCATCCGGCCGATCCGGCGCCCGACGATGACGACGGCTGGCTCGACCGCGCGAAGGCGGGCGCACTCGCCGTGGTGTATCTGGCGTTCGCGTGGTCGGCGGCGCAGTTCGCCCTTGGCCATGGGCAATCCAGCGGCCGTCAGAATGCCGGTCTGAGCGCACGATTGATGGGATCGGCGCCGGGCAAGGTCCTGCTCGTCGTCGTCGGGCTCGTGATCATCGCGGTGGGCGCCTACCACGTCTACAAGGGTGTGACGCGATCCTTCTTCGACGATCTCAAGATCGACGAGAACGACGCGGTGAAGGTCACCGGGATCGTCGGTTACACCGCAAAGGGACTGGTGCTGGCCGGTGCCGGACTACTCGTCATCGTCGCGGTCGCGACCGTGGATCCGTCCAAGGCCACCGGCATCGACGGGGCGGTGAAGACCGTCGCCGGGTGGCCCGCGGGGCAGGTGCTGCTCGTGGTCGCCGCGCTCGGACTCGCCGCCTACGGGATCTACTGTCTCGTGATGGCGCGGTACGCGCGGATGTGAGGCGACCGGACCAAAGGCACCGCATACCAGACACTTCCGGCCAATCCCGCACCTCGGAGCGGATTGGCAGGAAGTTGCCAGCCGATCGACACCGACCATCGAGGAATCGTCCGCACGATCGATCCCGTGAGTTTTCTCCACGCCCAGCCCGTGAGTCCCGACACCGCGTCCCCGCCAGCCGGAAACCCGGAAGCCGCGTCGACGAAACCGACGGTCCGCGACCGCATCCTGCTCGCCGTGCTACTGGTGGGCGCTGCCGTCCTGTATCTGGCGAACATCACCGCCAACGGCAACGCGAACACCTTCTACGCCGGGGCGGCGTGGGCGGGTTCGCGGAACTGGGAGGCGCTGCTGTTCGGGTCGGTCGATCCGTCGAACTTCATCACCGTCGACAAACCACCACTGTCCCAATGGGTGATGGGGGTCTCGGGGCAGATCTTCGGTTTCTCGTCGGCGAGCATGCTGATCCCGCAGGCACTGATGGCGTCGCGTCGGTGTTCCTGGTCTATGCCATGGCCACCCGGGTCAGCGGACGCACGGCCGGGCTGATCGCCGGTACCGCACTGGCACTCACCCCGGTCGCGGCAATGATGTTCCGCTACAACAATCCTGATGCGGCGATGGTGCTGCTGATGACGGCGGCCGCCTACTGCACGGTGCGTGCACTGCCCCGAGCGTCGATGAAGTCGCTGATATTGGCCGGGGTGGCATTGGGATTCGCGTTCCTGGCCAAGATGCTCGAAGGTCTGATGATCCTCCCGGCGCTGGGTCTGGTCTACCTCGTCGCCGCACCCACCACGTGGGGGCGAAGATTCGGCCACCTGCTCGCGGCCGCCGGCGCGATGGTGGTGTCGGCGGGATGGTTTGTGCTGCTGACCATTCTGTGGCCGGCATCCTCACGTCCGTATCTGGCCGTCTCCACCGACAATTCGTTCATGAATCTCGTCCTCGGATACAACGGGCTGGCCCGGATCGAGGGCCGCGAGGGCGGACAGCACGGTGGCATGCGGGCCGGGGGAATGGGTACCGGGGGGATGGACGCGTTGACACAGCACGGCGCGACCGGCGCCGGTGGTGATGGCGGTCGCTTCGGCGGTGGGGGTGGCATGTTCGGCTCGTCGCCGGGCATCACCCGACTGTTCACCGGGGAGTTCGGTGCGGAGATCTCATTCCTGCTCCCATCGGCACTGATCGCCTTCGTGCTGCTGCTCGTGCTCCGCGGCCGCCGCCCCCGGACCGACCTCGTCCGCGCCACCACCCTGCTCTTCGGTATCTGGCTCATCGTCGACGGTCTGGTGCTGTCGTTCATGAACGGCACCACCCACCCGTACTACAGTCTCGCGATCGCACCTCCCATCGCCGGACTCATCGGCGTGGGCGCCGTGCGGCTGTGGCGGGCACGCGAAGACACCGATGCGGTGCGCGCCGGCATCGGGCGGTACGGGCTCGCGGCGATGGTGCTCGCCGGCGGGATCTGGGGATTCGTGATCCTCGACCACGCGCCGAGTTGGCAACCGTGGCTGCGGTGGCTGGTCCTCGTCGCCGCGATCGCGTCGGCCATCGCACTGATGATTCCGGCGTGGTCACGTCGCCGGATCGCGGTGATCGCCGCCGGAGTCGGTCTGGCCGCACTGATCTCGGCACCCGCGGCGTACGCGATCAACGGCGACACCGTCGCCCACACCGGCGGTGGGCCGTCGGTGCTGCCCACCTCGTCGTCGACACATACCGGCGGCTGGGGCGGTGGTTCCGGTGGACGGACCGGATCGGCCGCGGGCGGTCAGTCGGGGACGCGTATGGGCGGATTCGAGAACCAGGCAACACCCGCGCAGCTGACCGCCATGCTGCAGGGCTCGGGCGCCCGCTGGGCCGCCGCGGTCACCAGCGCGAATGCAGCCTCCGGCATCGAGCTCGCCGCCAAGGTGCCGGTCATGGCCATCGGCGGATTCAGTGGCAGCGATCCGACGCCGACGCTCGCACAGTTCCAGCACTACGTCGCCGACAAGCAGATCGGCTACTACCTGGTCGCAGGGACCGGCACCTCTGCTGGCGGAGCAACCCCGGGTGGTCCGATGGGCGGGCGCCGTTCCGGTGTCGGCACCGCCATCAGCGAATGGGTGACCAGCACCTATCACGGAGTCCGAGTCGGCAATTACACCGTTTACGATCTGAGCTGATCGCGCGTAGGTTGGCCTCATCGAGGTCAGGAGGCCTGAGGTGACGCACCAGATGTCTCGTCCCGACGCGGTGGTCGTCGGGGCGGGAATCGCGGGCCTGACCGTGGCCCGGCTGCTGTCTCGCCACGGTCGATCGGTGGTGGTGCTCGAGGCGCGTGACCGGATCGGTGGTCGTGTCCACACCGATCGCTCCGACGGGACGGTCACCGATCTCGGCGCCTCGTGGATTCACGGCATCGACGACGCCCCACTGTTCGACGCGGTCCGCGGGTTCGGGATGCGATCGGTCGAATTCACCGTCGGCAGTTATCAACCCGATTCCCGGCCGATCGCCTACTACGATCCCGACGGCCGACGCCTCGACGCCGCCGCCGTGGCGGCCTTCGCCGCCGACATCCGAGGCTGCGATGCACACCTGTCGCGATACATCGCCGACATCGGCTCGGGCACATCGTATGCGGCGGCCATGGAAGAGCCCCTCGGCGCGGTGGGCTGGTCGGCGGGACGAATCGAGCGGGTCCGGGAATTCCTGCACCACCGTACCGAAGAGCAGTACGGCGTCGATGCACACGATCTCGATGCCCATGGACTCGACGACGACGAGACCCTCGGTGACGAGGTGGTCTTTCCCGAGGGCTACGGCGTCCTTGCCGACTCCCTGGCGGTCGGTCTCGATATTCGTCTGGGACACATCGTCACTCGCGTCCAGAGGGATGCCGACGGTGTTGTCGTCCACACCGATCGGGACGTCGTCGACGCGGCGGTCGCGGTCGTCACCGTTCCGGTGGGCGTGCTCAGATCCGGCACCATCGTGATCGAGCCACCGCTGCCCGAACCGGTTGCCGGCGCACTCGGCCGCCTCGAGATGAACGCCTTCGAGAAGATCTTCCTGAGGTTCCCGGAGAAGTTCTGGGACGACGACGTGTACGCGATCCGGCGTCAGGGCCCGGCGGGAGCGTGGTGGCATTCCTGGTATGACCTCACCGCACTGCACGGCACCCCCACCGTGTTGACCTTCGCCGCCGCCGACTGCGCACGAGCGATTCGTGGGTGGGACGACGCGCAGATCGTCGAGTCGGTGCTCGACGCACTTCGGGACATCTACGGCGACGCGGTTTCCACACCCACGCAGGTGAAGGTAACCCGTTGGCAGGACGACCCTTTCGCGCGCGGCTCGTATGCGTACATGACCGTGGGTTCGACGACCGCCGATCACGACGTCCTCGCCACGCCGGTCGGTGGGGTGCTGCACCTCGCCGGTGAGGCCACCTGGACCGACGATCCGGCCACCGTCACCGCGGCGCTGATGTCGGGCCACCGGGCGGCGTGCACCATCCTCGGACGCGACATCCCGATCGAGGACCTGTGGACACCGGCCTCGTGATGTTCGTCCTGGTCCTCGGCTGCGGCGTGGTGGCCGCGGTGTGCGCCCTCGCCGCCGCTTACGTGTACCTGGCAGGCGCGGGTGACGATGTGCACGGTGACCGGGTCGACAGGGACCGACGGGCCCGCCAATGGCTGATCGGCACAGTTGTTTTCGGTGTCGGCGCCATCGTGCTGCGGTTCGTGTGGGCGCTGATGTGACGGTGGTGTACGTCGGAGGATCCCCCGCACCCCGTGGTCCCTGTACCCCGAAGAGATGAAAGTTCACCCCGAGGGGCCGTCCGCGGATCGTCGCGTGCGGGTTGCCGTTACGATCATCGCCTGTCGAATGAAAGGCCCTCATGTCCATGCGTTCTCGCACGTACGCCCACCGCCGGTGGGCGTTGCTCGTGGCCGCGGTGACGGCCGTCCTCGCCGGCGCCGGATGCAGCGCCGAGACGGGAACCGCGGTTCCGGAGAACGCGGCGGTGTCAACGGTGGGCGGCAGTGGCGCTACCGCAAGCCCGACGGCGACGGTCGATCCATGTGCCGGGGCATCGGGGACCTGCCAGGTGGTACGCATCGTCGACGTTGACGGTGACGGCACACCGGATCCGGTGGCGATCGCGTACTCCTCCGATGCGCCTGCACCTGGGATCGCCTTCGGCACATCGCACATCACCACCCGGGTCGGGATCAACGGAACGGTCCACTCGGTCACCCAGAATGTGTCGGGCAGCGCCTACACGACCCCGCTCGACATCTTCCGCGGCGCATTCGCGATCAGCCGCGCGCACGGCGCCGATCTCGCCCTGCATCTGGTCCGGGGGCAGGGCAATGCCGAACAGTTCTCTGTGATCGGCTGGAACGGAGCCGAATTGGTGCCATTGCCCCAGCCGCCCATCCCGGGTGCGACGAGTATGGCCACCCCGGGTATCTGGTATCTCGGTTCGTCGCACGGCAAGCAGGATTCGATCGTGTGCCGAACGCCGGGCGAGATCGCGGTCGTCAGTCTGAGTGCGGCGACCCAGGAAGGGATTCCGATTCCCGGCGGCGGCCGGCGAACGGAGAACTACTTCACCTTCAGCGCGAATGCGTGGCAACCACGCGGGTCGGACACCACCGCCGACAGCAGCTTCTCCTATGCCTGGGATGCGCACACCAACGCGTTTCGGTGCACCCCGCTGGGCACCGCCGGGTGAGCGTGCGCCGTCACACCGCCGTCAGACGGAACACACGGATCTCGCGATCCGTACGCCGCCGGTATTCGCCGTAGACCTCGATCAGATTCGCCATCTCGCCGAATACCCGGTCCCGTTCCTCACCGTCGAGAAGGGTTGCTTCCGAAGCGATTTCGGAGTCGCCGATCGTCACCCAGCAACGCGGATCGGCGAGCAGGTTCCAGGTCCAGGCGGGATGGTGCTCCTGCCCGAAGTTGGAGCCGATGAGGAAGATGTGCGGATCCTCACGGTAGTAGAGCAGCGGGGAGGTCCGGCGCTCACCCGACTTGCGTCCGATCGTGGTCACCAGCGCGGTCGGTGCCGCGATCGGCCCGAGCGTGGTGAATCGGCCGTGGGAGCGTTTCATCAGGGCCCGGTCGAGCGGGGTCATCGTGCGGATCACCCACGAGCCGGGCTTGGTCTTCGCGAACGCGACCAGCGGCGCACGCAGCGGACTGGTCTCCGATCCCCATCGGACGTCGGGGTAAGGCGTTCCCATGGCGTGACTCCTCGGTGTGTGATCCGGCTGTGGTGTCCCAAGTGTGCGGGATCGCGCATCCGGTCCGGTCCGGATTCATCACAATCCGCGACTGTCGGAGGGTCGGCGTAGCGTCGCCTCCACATTCCCGCGATCGGAGCATGATGGCCACCCACACCGTCACCCACCTCGTCCTCGGTCCATGGTCGCTCGACGTCAGTCGGGAGTTCTGGGAAGGATTCACCCCGTCGGCATTGCGCGGCGCCCAGGAACCGGGTCGGCTGTCGACGGTGTTCCGCGTCGACGCGGACTGGTCGGCGGCGCACGTCACCGTGGAGCAAGACGATCAGGACGCACACATCGTCGTCGACGGTGATGGTGACCTCGATGCCGCGGCGACGCAGACCGCACGGTTCCTCGCGCTCGACGTCGACGCCCGCGGGTGGCCGGAGGTCGGGGCGCGTGATCCGGTGATCGGGGCGGCGCAGGCATCGCTTCCGGGACTGCGGCCGTGCGGTTTTCACTCCGCTTACGAGGCCGCGGCGTGGACGGTGCTCTCCCAGCGCATCCGCATCGTGCAGGCCGCGAAGCCGCGAAGCTCCGTGCCGACATCACCACCCGGTACAGCGGCGACGGCGCGTTTCCCGCGCCGTCCACCCTGGCCACCCTCGATCTCGACCTCCCCGGCCGTAAGGCCGAGTATCTGCACGCCGTCGCCGAGGCGGCCCTGGACGGACTCCTCGACACCGGCCATCTGCGGTCGATCCCGCCGGCGGAGGCGGTGTCGGCGCTACAGGAGATCAGAGGCATCGGCCCGTTCGCGTCGGAGTTGATCGTGCTGCGCGGAGCCAACGCTCCCGACATGGTGCCGACGCACGAGCGGCGGCTCGAGGCCGAGGTGCACGAACTCTACGGACCCGACCGCATGGTTGCCGACGTGTCGGAGGCGTGGAAACCGTTTCGGACCTGGGCGTCGGTGTATCTGCGCGCCGGCCGCGAGCACCGCATGCACGAGATCACCGGCGGGTGATTAACTACTGCGTGCACGATGTCCCCTCGCAACCCGGTCGAGCGTCGCGCGTGAAGGAAGTGTGATGGGTGTGGCAGAGCGGTCGGGCCCGACGAGAGCATCGACGTTGCGTCGTGCCGGCGTCGCGAGTTGGTCACTACTGGGAGTGGTCGCACTGATCGTGGTTGCGGCCACGGCGATCGGTGCGGTCAGTGGCATCCTCGTCCCGCTGGTGATCGCGATCATCATCGGTCTCGTCCTGGAACCGTTGAAGGAACGACTCGAACGGTGGGGTCTCCCGTCGACGCCGTCCACGATGGTGACACTGCTGGTGGCGGTGGCGGTCGCCGCGGCCACCATCGCGATCGTCGTGTCCGGGTTCCTCGACCAATGGCCGGAGATCTACCGTCAGCTCATCGGCGGGTGGAACGCCTTCGTGAAGTGGGCGGGCGATCTCGACATCGACGCCCAACTGCTCGAGCATGCCCGCGCAGCCTTCGAAAGCCATGCAGCACAACTGGGTCAGGGTGCGCTCGGTGCGGTCACCAGCACCTTCTACGGCGTGATCTCCCTGATCATGGGCACCTTTTTCGCGCTCTTCTTCCTGTTCTTCGTCCTCCGCGACGGCCAACGGTTCTCGACGTGGCTGGCCCATCGCGCCGACCTCGACCCGGCCGAGGTGGAGCAGATCGCGGCACTGTCACGACAGTCGATCCGGGGGTACTTCCGCGGCACCGCGATCACCGCCATCCTCACCGCCCCGATCTTCATGATTCCGCTGCTGATACTGGGAATCCCGCTCGCCATCCCGATCTTCGTCCTGTACTTCTTCATGTCGTTCATCCCCTACCTGGGGGCGTGGCTCACCGGCGCCTTCGTCGTGCTCATCGCCTTCGGCACCGGCGGACCGACGGCCGCGCTGATCATGGGGATCACCTTCATCGTCTCCAACGGCACCATCCAAAGTGCCGTCAGCTCATGGGCACTCGGGTCGTCGCTGCACCTGCATCCGGTGGCGGTGCTGCTGGCGACGATGATCGGCGGAACCGCGGCCGGCCTGCTCGGCATGGTCCTGGGCCCGCCGGTGCTCGCGGTGGTGACCAAGTCGATCGCGGCCATCCAGGAGATGCGGAGGCCGGCCGCCGAGGACGCCCCGAGCGAGGCGACCTGATCGGGGCGCCGCGTCACTCGTCCTGACCAGTCGACGGAGTCTGCTCGTCCGGCGCCTGCGCAGCCTGCCGCTCACGGTGACGACTACCGGGTGAGGAGCGCGGCCACCTTCTTCGCCGTCTCCTTCGCCGAGCCGGGATTCTGGCCGGTGACCAGGTTTCCGTCGACGACGGTGTAGGAGACGAACGGCAGCTTCGCCTTCTCGTACAGGGCGCCACGGACTTTCGCCCGTTCTTCGGCGTTGTACGGGACGAGTTTGTCGACGCGGGCGAAAGCCTCTTCCTGCCAAGCGAATCCGGTCATGTGTTTGCCTGCGATGAGGTAGCTGCCATCGGAGAGTTGCGTGTTGAGCAAACCGCAGTAGCCGTGGCACACCGAGGCGACGACATCGCCGCGCTCGTAGATCTCGCGGGTGATGCGTTGCAGCCCTTCGCTATCGGGAAAGTCGTACATCACGGCGTGGCCACCCGGTGAACGGACCCTGGCCATCACCGACCTCGGCGGCGAGCGGTATCTCCTCACCATCGACACTGTGTCGTCGGTGCTGGCGAGCAGCCTCGCCGACGGCACCATCACCGAGCCCCTCGACATCGACGGCTACCTCGCCGACGAGATCATCCAGTCGGCACTGTTCGGCGGGGTCATCTACCGGACGCAGGTCCGTCGGCGACCGGAGTTCACGGCGTGAGCCCGGCCGGGGATCGAGCTCACCCGATATCCGACAACCCCAGCGCCGACCGCACCGTGCGCACCACCCCGTTCTCCTCATTCGACGGCGCCACGAATCGCGCCGCCGCGAGGATGTCGGGGTGTGCGTTGGCCATGGCGTAGGACCAGTCGGCGGTGCCGAGCATCGCGAGGTCGTTGAGGTAATCGCCGAAGATCATGGTCTGTGCCGGGGTGATGTCGAGGCGGTCCTGGATCGCGCGGACGGCGACGGCCTTGTCGACGCCGGGTGCCATCACGTCGAGCCAGTGGTGCCCGGACACGACGACCTCCTTGGCCCCGCCGACCGCCATGATGGCCGGCGCGGTCACCGACTCGATGCCGTTGAAGGCGTAGACGGCGACCTTGACGAGTTCGGCATCCACCGCGGCGAGATCGTCGACGATCTGGTTGGCGAAGTAGTACGGCTCGACCTGTTCGAGGAACTTCTCGTCGGAGCGTTCGACGAAGGAACCGTCGGGCCCGCACAGCACGACGCCGAGGTCGACGCCCGACGCGGACAGCTCGCGGGCCCGGGCCAGCACCGCCTTGGCGACGTCGCCGTCGAGGGGTGCCACGCGAAGCTTCTCTCCGTCCCGGGCCACCACCGATCCGTTTTCGGCGATGACCACCAGCCCCGGCACTGCGTGACCGAGCTGATGCAGCAGTGTGGCCGCCTGCCGGCCGCTGGCCGGACTGAACACGATGCCGCGGCGGCCCAGTTCGTCGAGCAGCGGCCACAGCGACTCCGGGATCTGTTTGGCGCCGTCGAGCAGGGTCCCGTCCATGTCGGAGACCACCAGGCGGACGTCGTCGGGTACGGGTGGCAGTGGGGTGTTCATCGCCCTCCATCGTCGCACTTGTCGTCGCGCCGGTCCGTCGTGAGGCTCGCCGGCGTTCGCGCGGTCCCTCCCGGCTCGGGCGAGTCGTCTCGGCTCGTGAAGGTCGTCGACGGCCCGCGCGACCCGAGAACTCTCACGGCAGCCTGGCGCGACCCGCGCGAGGTACTACGCCTTGGGCACTCGGACCACGTCGGGCGTGACCACGGAGATTCGGCTTGACCCACGTCGTCGCACGCGGTGGACTCGACGCAGGTGGCCGAGTCGGAGAGCAGGGAACCCAGATGCTGGAGATCCATTACAGCCAGAACAACGGACCGGAGAAGGTCGCGACGTATGACAAACCCAGCGACTTCCTCTCGGTGGAGTACCTGGAGGTGCCGCCATTCGCCGACAGTGATCGGGTGCTGCGGGTCCTTCTCGACGGCGAGGAGTTTCCGCTGGCGGACCGGACGATCGGTGGATTGTTCACCGCGTTGAGTGCCCGACCCTGACCGATGCGGGTGTGGCGGGCCACCCCGTCAGCTGGCGGCGTCGGCGACGAACGTCCCGGGCGTGATGACCGTATCGGGAGGTAGCGGCCGCCGCATCGACCATCGGTCGGTGAACCGGCACGCCGCGATCTTCCACTCCCCGTCCTCGATGACGTAGTCGTCGTCGTAGTCGCCGGTCATCAGCAACTCGGTGTCGTCGAGGAGGCTGACCTGCCGAAATCGTAAGGACCATCGGCCGACGGCGGTGGTGTCACCGGTCACGGTGATCTCCGGGTGCATGCCGTGATGCATGTCGTAGACGGCGTAGGTGCCGTCGACGCGCAGCAGCGCGATCGACCGGAACACCTCGACGAGGTCGTCGGCATCGTCATAATTCCCGAGCGGGCCGTAGTCGATCCGCGCACCGTGCCGGATGAAGCAGGAGCGGAACGTGTCCGGGTCCTTGGCGTCGCAGGCCCGCCAGTAGCGGTACTTGAGCCGCTTGATCGATTCGACGGGATCGGTCGCGACGCTGCTCATCGTCTGATTGTCGCGCGGCGCAGACGGCCCCGTCCCCGGCTTCGGGCTACCAAGTCGACGGAACGATCACGCTTCGTGATGACTCCAGGACTCCAGTTGGGCTGCGATCTCCTCGAGATCCCCGTCCTACCCGGCGTCCTCGGAGTCGACGCGACCTGAGTCACTCAGCGGGCCGAGGCCGTCCGGCTTCCTGCACCCTCACCGGCACGGACATGCTGCCGAAGCTTCTCGATACCGTCCTGTGCGCCTTGGTAATACGCCTTGGGCACGCGGAGCACGTTGGGCAACGCCTCGGTGTGATCGGACACCGCCGACGGCCAGAATCCTTCGGCGTAGGTCGCCGGGCACTCCTTGGTGACGACCTCCAGCACCCCGGACAGGGCACCGCAGCGGTAGGTGACGTCCACGATGTCGGCGAACGGGATGACCTCCAGATGCTCCCCGACGGGTAGATCGGTGGTGCGGCCGGCCTTTCGGATGACGACCCGGTCGGTAAATGCGGCCAACTGGCCGTGGCGTCCGCAGTTGAGGATCATCCACGGGTATTCGTCGGAACCGGTGGACCGCTCGATCGCGGCCCACTGCGCGGACGTCATGGGCTCGCCGTAGACGGGTACGCGACGCCGTTCGCGTCGGCGGGAGCTGGTGTCGGCGGACTGGCGGGCTTCGGATCGCCATTGGTCGAGCGCCGGGCGCACGGCCTCGTCGGCGCCGTCATGCCGCAGGGTATCGAGGAAGTAGGTGAGGAAGTCCATTTCCTCACGATGGAACTCGCCGAAGCACTGCGCCTTGTCCGCGGTACGGATCGTCAGTGTCGGAATCATATGGGCGGACACCAATTCCACGTCGACGATCTCGTCGGCGGCAACCGCCATCGTGATCACGTCTCGTCGCGATGGAGCGGCCGTGTGGAAACCGAGGACCCGAGCGTTGGTCACGGCCACACCCTCGACAGTGGGCTTGAGACGATGCGCCGAGACAAACGCGACGATCACCTCCCCGTCGAGGAGATGCGGCGCCAGGCAATGCTGCCAATGCGCCGCCTTCAATGCAGAAATGGCCGGACTCAACTTGCTCACGTAGTGCAGAATACGCTGGACGGCCACGCGTCGCAGCCCGAGCAGACCACCCGGACATCGGTGCGCCACACTTCGTCAGAAGGTCCTCTGACCTGCGGACTTTCGTCCCTTGCGGATGTCACTGACGTCGCCCTCACGTCGCCCGAGCACACCCAGTGGATGATCCGGAGATCACTGCGAGATCACCGAATCCTGTTGTCTTACAGCGCTTTCCTGTGAATGTCGTTGTACCCCAACAAGAGTGCTGCCGGCGCCTGCGGCTACCGATGGTCGAGTGTGCCGACCTCCGCCGCGTCGTCACCGAAGTGGCGGTAGCGGGCTCGGCGGCTCGACCGCTCCCCCAGGAACTCCAGGTACCGCTCACCCATGGGGGTCCGGCCAATGATCCGGTAGTTCAGCGTGTTTCGTGCCCATGCGGTCCCGAAAGCCCACGGCAGCGTCAGCGGCTGCCCCAGGTCGCGCATCCCTCGGACACCGAGAAAGCCCTGCAGCATGCTCAGAAGTCGCAGTCGCGCATAGGTTCCCGACGCCGCGGGAAACCTCTTGTAGTGTAGGTCCTTCTGTGCGTTCACCAGGGCGGTGGTCAGTTCGGCTCCGGCGTCGGTGACCTCTCCCTGCGCAAGCAGGATGGCGTAGCTGAATTGGTGTTGCGCCACTTCCTCATCGAAGAGCCAGTCCTCGTCGACACCGATCAGCCAGCCGACGTACTTCCACAGGTGCATCAACGCGCGGGAGTCCTCATCGCTGACCGGGACACCGAGTGCGCGCACGCCCATCAGCAGCGTTCCGCTGAACAGGCTGAGTGTGGCGGCGAGGTCGGCCTGATTGATCGGAAGGCCGAATTCCTCGATGTCCCAACGACCATTGTGTTCGAAGGAGTCGTTGACCAGGGCGTGCATCAGTCGCACGTGGACGGTGAGTTTCCAGCCCTCGCCGGAACGTTGCATGCTGCCGCGCTGCCCGACAGCGATTCCCCAGGTCTGGGTTTCGCCGAGGCGGCGCATCGCGGTGGACCCGGTGAGGCCGCCGGTCGCGACAAGGAGATCCGGCGGCCCGCCGAAGCGGTAACCACCGATCAAGGACAGTTGCAGCAGAACATCATTCGCGTTCTGCCCCAGGCGTCGGTAGACTCCGGCGCCCTTCTCGCAGAGCTCGCGGTCGACCCAGTCCGGGGTGGCCTCGACGGTGGCGAAGAACTCGCGGAGCGCGGGCGGCGCGTCGGTGGGCACGCCGTCGTCGAGGGCGTCGCGGAACTGCGCCATGCTGACCCGCTCGGGTGATTCCCGTGGTGCCCGCATGGCGCGGACCAGAGCCGCCGCGGGTTCGTCGCGCATCATCATCCGCCGCCCGATGGTCTCGAGTTCGGCGGCGGTCGGTTCGCGCAGGTTCATGTAGGTCTTCAGCAGGCGGCCGATCCGACGCCCGCGACGCTCCGCGGACCGGAATCGGCGCGGTGCGTGCGTGTCCGCGGGCGCGATGGGATCAACGGTAGTCATGAGACGAAACTACCCATTCGTCTCAGCAGATGCAACGGTGGCCCCGCACGCAGAGGGCGACGCCGGTCGGGTAGTCCACTACTCGTTCGGTTCCGCGCCGGCTCCGACACACTCGATTCCCAAGAGCCGCCGAGGACCCGCTCCGAGGTCAGGGTGCCACCACAGACACACGAAGGAGACGCCCATGGATGTCGGTCAGGACATGCTCGACGCCAAGGACGCGCTCGCCACCGTCCTCCGCGGTGCGCTGCCTTTCCTTCCCGGACTTCTCGCGGTCGACGTCGGCTTGCGTACCGACGACGGGGAACTCACCGATGATCTGGTCATCCGCGTCATGGTTGCCGATATCGAGCGGATTCCGGCCGGGCTCGATGGCCTCATCGCCGGTGCCGGATTCCCGGTGAGTGTCGTCGAGCGTGCGCTGACACCCCTGCTCGACACGGCGCCACACGACCCACTGCTCGGCGGCATCACCATTCGCGCGGCCCACGGTGGCGCGCTGATCCAGCACGGCGCCGGCACCCTCGGCGGGTTCGCCTCCGACACGCTGTTCGGTGGTGTCGTCGGTGTCACCTGCGCCCACGTGATCGCCGAGAGCGATCAGCAAGTCCTCCAGGGTGATCCGATCTATCAGCCCGACAGCACCCGACACGTCGGGCGGCTCTACCGGTGGCAGGCGTCGACCGACATCGCCGTCTTCGCGGTCGACAACGTCGGATTCGACGCCACGATCGCCGACATCGGCAGTGTCGGCGGCATGGCCCGCGCCGAGGTGGGCGACCGGGTCCGCAAGCGTGGACGGACGACGAACCTGACGCTGGGCACGGTCAGCGGGATCGGGCTGGCCCCGTTGGGGCGCGGTACCCCGGCCAACAGTTTCGAGATCTGGGCGCGCGACATCAGTGCCCCCATTTTCTGCAAACCCGGCGACAGCGGTTCGCTGATCGTCAACGACAACGACGAGGTGGTGGGCATCCTCACCCAGAAGGGGATCGAGTACAGCCGCATCGTCACGATCGGTTCACCGCCGGACGGCGCCATCTCCGGGTTCGCCACCCAGATGGTGACCGAGGGTGCGTTGATCGGGGCGGCCGACTCCGTCGGCATCGCCTTCTAGACACCACGCCCCTTCTGGACCACAACAAGGACTGCCGATGCTTCCCTTTCCCGACGCGAAGAACGATCCCCTGATCCACGACCCGGCGCTGCAACAGGCCTTGGACACGGCGATGGCCACCACTCCCAACCCACCGAATGCGGCGCCGATCGCGATCGTCGACCTCCATCCGGACGGCACCCGCGGCTACGCCGGCCGACTCGAATTCATCGAGTGCTATTCGGCCAGCATGCTGAAGGTTGTGGCGATGTATGCGGCCTTCGAGTTACGGAAGGCGAGCAACGATCTGCTCGCCGCGACGGTGCCGGCGGCGGCCTTCCAGGCGCTGCACGACGGCTTCGACGACGTGCTCCGGACGAACCGCTTGCCGCGCCTGGCGGCCCTTGCCGACCGGCACCTGCTTCCCAAGTACGATCAGGTCTTCGATTACGATCCGGCCACCAACACGGTGAACTTCTCCCAGACCTTCTGGAACGATCTGTTCGGCGCGATCGCACTCGGAGACAACGCCTCTGCCGGAAGGTGCATTCAGCGCCTGGGCTTCGGGTACGTCACCGGAGCCGCATCGGAGGCGAACTTCTTCGACGCGGATACCGAAACGGGACTGTGGTTGTGCGGCGACTTCGGCATCGGCTATCCGCCGCAACGGATTCCGTGCAGCAATGACGGTCCGACCGCTCAGGGAGCGAGCGCCTACCAGATGGCGAAACTGTTCACCCTGCTTGCTGATTCGCAGTTGGTCGACCCGGGCAGCGATGCGGCGATGCTCGACCTGTTGCAGCGTGCGGTCATCAATCTGCATCTGTTCCTCAACCGGGACACGACCGTCGGATACGTGACACTGCACAGCAAGATCGGCTCTTATGACGTAGTTGTGGGTGGGTTCGGCGTGGCGTGAGGGCGCAACGCCGTTGTCCTGCTTAAGGTTTGGTTTGCGAAGACTAAACCTGAGGAGTTCCGGCGTTGCGCATGTCCAGTGTAGTGCAG
>NZ_JBDZDJ010000024.1:0-97458 GCF_040049135.1 Gordonia sp. VNK1
TCGGATTCAGTCTCAGCAGAGAAGGACACCCCCCACACTCTGACTGCGACCACCGACAAGCGTGAGACGTCAACGATGTCCCGACGACACGACGTCAAGCATGTCCCGAGCCCTTACACGTCACACGTCGGCAACCCACCGGTGGCGGGTGGAGCCGTCGTGCTGGTACTCCGTCTCCAACTCTTGAAAGAACTCAGTGATGTACATGCTGGAGCGATACGGGAAGTACCGAACTTCGTCGACGTTCTGGGCATCGTCGCGTCCGAGGTTGCCCACGACGAGGTTTCCAAGAGCTTCGAGGTTGCGGCGACGGAACTTCACATGGGCATTGTTGCAAGCGACGCCGACGAATGCCCACACCTCGCGCGACCCTGCGGGCGATGCCCGATCAAGACCGAGGCGTTCGACTACCAGTTCGTCGGACCATCCGGGTAGCGTGTCGCAAGGGTCGGTTCCGAACTCGGCGGCCATGCCGTCGGCGGCAGGGAGATTGCACGCCCTGGTGGTTCTCGATCAATTTCCCACGGTGTATAGCGTGGACTTGCGGCGTTGAAGGTGTGCTGCAGGAGGATTTCCATCAGTGAGTTGAGTTGCCCGACTCCTTTGAGCCCGTGGCGTCGGTATGACTCATTCGCCTCGTAGACATCTGCGCGGCACATGTGCTGATCCGCCTCAAGCGTTCCGCGGTAGAGTGAGGGCATTCTCGAAGCCACTGACGAGCGCGAGTCAGATCTGTTGCCGGAGTGTCCTGTCTGCACGTAGCTCCTTCAAGGTGGGCGCCATTCAAGTGGCTCCTCGCCGAATCCCAGGTCAGGCAACAGGCTGTTTGATCGGATTGTGGACCACTGCTCGCGTACCAGGTTGCGCGCCGAGCTGAGATCGCCGTCGTTGGAATCCTCAGAGTAGAGCGATTCTGTCGCGAACTCGGCGGCCCCGCCGGTGTAGACCTCCCAAATCGCGACGGCTAGCGCGTGTGGAGTCACTGCTCTGAACGTGCGGCTCGTGCTAAGAATTCTCGCAATGGAGATCGTGAGATCTGGATTGGCAAGTTGAAGCCGCCGGCGGTGGTAATCGATAGGAGGCGGGCCGGTGAGCAGTTCCCGGGTCTGGTTCTCGATCTGATCCAGGGTGTCGGTCCAATCGCCGCTGCGCTTGATCTGGCGGATGAGTAGTGGTGGGTAGCGCGAGAATTCGTGAGGCAGTCCTAGCGCGAAAGCGATATGGCCCCAAGGTCTCGCGGTCCCAGACCGTGCAAGGAGCATGGAAAGGACGGCGCGATCCTTCGCAGTCGTGTAGTCGCGGAATCCCGTCCAGTGAACTTGAGGTATCGACGAGAGAGGAATGTGGTTGCCCGGGATCTCGTGGGCCGTCGGATAACGGGCACACCCACTAGCAACTCGAAACGTCAGTTGTGCCGTCGGCGATAGCTTTTCGGCGAGCGGGGTGATGGCGAGGTGGCCGATAACCGCATTCGTCCGACTACGGGGCAAATCTCGGCCGTCCCTGAGAAGCCAGGTTCCTGGAGTAAGGACGCTCTGCTCTACGGCGAGCGAATGAGCCGCATGAACGTCCTCCTCGCAGAGGATGGACTTTACCTTGAGGAGTTGCTCGAGGCACGCGGCGTCAGGGTCGCTTGCTGCTTGACAGCTCATAATGGGCTTGCCCAGCGTCAGAGCCGCGTCGAAGTATTCGCGTGTACTGAACCGCTGACCGCCAAAGCTGTTCGTCGAAGGCTCTGATGCACCGCGTGCGAGTTCGAGAATCCAAACCTGAGCTTCAACGATCTCGGGGGCAACCCTACGGAACTCGACGTCGCGCAAGTCGTGGCCGCAGTATGCGTGTCGAGTTCTTGGTGTTCGGGGGCGATTGTCGCGCTGCGGACAGGCCCAGTTGGGGTCGGTGCTATTGGGCCAACTCGTGCCCGCCCACGGCGTCTCGGCGCACCGAGGGCAGTTGGTAGGCATCAAGATCGCATGTTCGACACAGACGCGGTGTAGCGGCAGTGACCATGTCGAGTTCCAGTATCCTTGCTGAGCAAGGCATTCGGGACAGTAGGAAGGGTCGAGGGGCATCGATTCCGAAGACTTACCGTACCGTTCCCAGTGCGTGCGAAATGCGGAAACAGCCTCGGATATGAGTCCTGCCCGGAGGTATCGGGCTCGTTCGTCCGGTAGCCCCACCGTATCCACAATCAAATCACTGTGCTCAGCGATATGCGCAGAGACTCGTGTGGGGGACCAGGCACTCGTTGGAATCCCGAGTTCTCGGAGTAGCGCGCGTGCGGTGAGTCCGTAGCGGTGGCCGAAACGGCGCAGCCAACTCGGTGCGGTCTCATCGTCCCTGGGGGCGACGAGTATGGGAAGCCGCCGCGGGTTGTACCCGTCTGGTATCGCAATTGCGGAGGGTAGTTGCTCCGCGTCGGTTCTCTCACCTCTTGGGAGTGGTGAGCCGCTGAGCGGCATTGTCAACGACGACCTCCTCCAGGATGCTCGCAGTAATTTGCTCGGTGCCCGTCTTAATAGCCAGATAGGCGGCCCGATCGAGCAGGTTCGTCAGTGAACCGATGTGCCCTTGCGTTCGGCGGAAGAGTTCCTTGCCGAAATCGGATAGTGTCCCAGGCGTTTGCGCGGCGAGCATTAGGTGCAATTCGAGGGCGTTGAGAAGCGAGATCCAGGCGACGTTGCTGGCATCGGAGTCGGTGTTGAACGGCGCGACGCGTGCACGTGTGGCACGGCGGGCAGTCTGTGCGTACACGGCACCGTCATCGCCTCCCAGGCCCTCGTCGAAGAACTTCTTCTCTGTGAGGCGTACACCGACGTAAATGAACGTGACCGCCATTTCGTTGGCCAAGCCCTTCAGATGATTGCTTACTTCGCGACCGTGACGGTCTCGAAAGTCGATGAAGTGAAGGTCATCGATGACAATTATCTGAGTCTCGCAGCTCCGTACGCAGTCGACCGCGAGCGCACCCAAACCAGAAGTATTCGCACCAGCTACCCCCAGATGGCCATAGAAGGCGAGGATCTTTCTGTTCAGGCCCTTGAGGGTGATTCCAGCATCGAGCGGGATGAAGGCGACCGGAATACGCTGATCGCCTGCGGCGGTCTCGCTGCTGAGGCGGCGAATTGCAGTTCGATGGAACTGCCTTGCGTAGCGGATGGCGATGGTGGTCTTACCGAGACCTGGCGGGGCGTCGATCACGACCGATCCGCGGAGGCGGTCGCCATCGCGACGGTTGGACGCCATGACTTGATCGATGACAGCGAAGGCGTGCGTGAGTTGAGCTGTCTTGACAGTCGGGAGGTTGGCATTCCATACAAAGCGAGCTTCGTTGTAGTCTTCGCGCTCGTCGTCGCTGAGCGCTGCGATCTGTCCCTTCGTGAGGAGTTCCAGGCTCGCGCGCGGCGGCGAATGCACGAAGTCGTGCCAGCCCACTTTTGACGCCAGGTTGTAGCGATGCGGTTGATTGTTTCGAAGCCATAGTGCCCATGGGTTACTCATTCGTCGAATACCTCATAGCTCGAATCGTCTGCACCTTGGTACTTCTCAAACACATCGAGGTCATCGTCCAAATCCCAACCTGGAGGGCGACGTTCTGCTCTCCTCGCGAGAAGGTCGATAACTCCTGGCAGTGATGCAATCTCGTCGTCAGGTTGGCCATCGCCAGTATCGCTTGCCGTGGAACGGGTGCTGGCCAGGCGTCGTGCGAGGGCGCGGTCGCGCTTGGATTTGGTGTTGCCTTTGGACCACTCATCGAGGAGGTTGCGGACGGCGTCCTGTGGGTCGACATGCCGGTTTTCGCGGACGGCCAGAAGCTTGGTGTAGTCGGCGGCGTCCGAGGAGAAGGGCTGGTCGAGTCCACCTGCGTGCTCCCAGACCAGAGGCGACCATTTGCCAGATGAGGGGTCGCGGAAGTACACGCGTCGAACATCGCCGCTGTCTATGTGGATTGGCCATTTTCTAGCCTTCGGACCACCGAAGTTGGACTTGCTATTCCGGTAAGGGTTGAGCGCCGCGCCATCGTATCGGCGCCCATCCACTTCTATGCCATAGTGCTGGATCGTGCGCCACTCCACATTGAGAAACTCGTACGCAAGGTCCGGTGAGGACGGGATGGTGAGTCCACCGGCGCGAGCCAGGCCGATCTCGTACATTTCGAGCGGTGATAGCTCGAGGCCGGGCGTCTCAGGGAGACACAAGCCTTCGTGTTTCGACCGGTGGTACACCCGAGCTGTCCACTCGCGAATTATCGACTCAAGCTCGGCGACGTAGTAGAACGCTTGACTCTCAATGTCTTCACCGCGGTGATAGACGTCGGGTCCCTTGTAGCCCGGCAGTTGCTGAAGCAGGCCGAGCCGAATGGTCTTGAAGAAGCGTTCGACAGTTGGCTTGTCTGACGCCTTCTTTACGATCGCAGGCTGAATCGAGATTCCGAGTCGCGCACAGGCGGATCTGACATGGTGCGAGAGGTAGATCTTGCCATGGTCAACAACGATTGACTCGGGTAGGCAGCCTGGGATGCTCGGAGTGGCATCGTCTGCGGTCGGGTCGTCGCGTTCGATTGCGATCGAACTAGGCACGCCGTGAAACGGCCACGCTCCGTCGTCGACCGGTTCTTGGGGCGTGACCGACTGGTGTAACACATTGGCCACGTCGATTGCCTTGGTTGAAATCGGGGTCAGGCGCAGACCGACAATGCAGCGTGTATAGAGGTCTTGCGCCACAGTGAGTTCGACCGGCACCCAACGCAGCGTGATCGGCTCCATCGCGAACACGTCGAGGCGCGTTGTGTCGAGTACGAAGTACTCTCCGGGGCGCGTGGCGCGCAAACGGCCATACGGGGCCTCCGGCCGGTCGGCGGCGATTCGCCGTGCCTTTCCGCTGCCAAATGAATAGCGACCCTTGGAGAGCTCGTCCAGCCAGCGGTAGGCGGTCGCATTGGATGGGGTGGGCGCCAGATCGGCGCCACACCGCTCGGTCAGCAGATTGTTGGCCTGGTCGATTACTATGTTTCTGCTGGGTGTGGATTCGCGTGTGTACCGATTGAGTACGTCGAGGCACGCCTCCCGCCAGAGTGGGTCGATCGGCGAGCGCTGCTTCCTTGCTTCGACGAGGCCGGCTGGTCCTGACTCTTGATACGCCTTCACCCAGCGTTTGACGGTGCGGTCAGACATGTTGTGTGCGAGAGCGACCGTTTCGGAGCTGCGACCGATAGAGTCGCCGCTGTTGTGATGCATCTCCAGTACTGCTTCGACGACGGCGAGCCGTGCGTTGTAAGTCTCTTGCTGTTTCTTCGTAAGATTCGAAAGCAGTTGTCCGGACGTCTCGCAGGGCCTGCGAGGTGCGTCGAGCGGCTGAGAAGACCTCACGAGGTGTGGAGTGCTCACCGCTCGTGTGCCGCGATCCGATTCGACTATCGACCGACTGTCGCTGATCTCGACTATGCGGACCACGGATCCGTCGATCCACACCCGATCGCCAACAGCAAGTCGATAAGTGTTGCTCATACGGCCTCGGCTCGATGGATCAAGGTGTTGTCGCCGAATGGCCGGGTGAGATCGGCCGTGAAGGTGCCCGTCCACAGAAGCTCGAGGACGATGTGTCGAGGCCGTGCAATCCGCTCGGCTGCGAGTGTGGCTTCAGCGTGCGCGATTGAGAGCTCCTCTGGAAATCGTTCGAGCACCGTCTGGAACAGGGCCGCGCGCGACTCGCGGCGAGCCTGAGAAGCGAATCTGATGTTGTTGATCAACGCCGAGTCCTCGCCGGTCCAAACCTCATAATCGGCGGAGAGGCGCTTGGACACCACCTTGGTCCACGTGAACACGGCCTTGACCTCGTCTTTCTGCGCGATTCGTGGATTCTTGACGTCCACGACCAAATATGACCCATCAGCCCGCGTCAGTAGGAGATCGGGACAGTGGCGTCGGCCGGTACCTCTGTCGTCGCCGGTGATCCAGAAAGGTTGCGCCGTGATCCAAACGACTTCGGGATCGAAGTCGGCAAGCAAGATGCGGTCGCGTTCGAGAAGGCTTTCGTAAACCACGTGGTCGGCTGTTGTACGGGTCCAAAAAAGACCTGGATAGTGGCGTTGGCCGGCGTGGGACGGTGGCAGGCGCACTGGCTGGGCTCGGGCCATCGAGCTGATCGAGTGATCCCTGACCTGACTGATGGTCTCGTCACCGGCTTCGGTAACGAAGCGAATCTCGGTCGCACCGATCTGATCAGGCATTTTGCTATCGTGCCGCATGACAGCCCGATGAGAACGATGACACGCCTATGACAAGCCGATGAGAAAATGACACGTTCGGTGAGAAGCTACATCCTGTTCACCCCTGGCGAAATATCGCCGGGAACAAAGATCCCGCCACCGAGGTTGAGTCGGTCAGACTGAACTTTGGAGGTTACATGTCACAGACATACTCAGTGCCCGTTCTGTTCGTCCCTGACCTGGTCGTCCTGCCCGGCATGGTGGTGCCGATCCCGCTCGACGACGCGGCTCAGGCGACGATCGACGCGGCCCGGGCCAGTGAGTCCGGCAAACTGCTGATCGCTCCGCGCCTGGACGATCGGTACCCGACCCACGGCGTGATCGCCTCGATCGTGCAGGTGGGGCGGATCCCCGGCGGCCAAACGGCTGCCGTGGTGAAGGGCGAGAAGCGTGCACACATCGGCAGCGGCGCACCCGGTCACGGCAATGCGCTGTGGGTCGAGGTGACCGAGGTCGACGACGGTGAGGCCACCGCCGAGACCAAAGCCCTTGCCGCCGAGTACAAGAAGCTCGTCCTGGCCATGCTGCAACGCCGCGAGGCCTGGCAGATCATCGACGCGGTCAACAAGATGACCGACCCGTCCGATCTCGCCGACACCTCCGGCTACTCGTCGTGGCTCGACGACACCCAGAAGCGGCAACTGCTCGAAACCCCTGACGTCGCAGAACGACTCGGGCTGCTCATCGACTGGACCAGCGAACACATCGCCGAGACCGAGGTCTCCGACAAGATCGCCGACGACGTCCGCAACGGAATGGAGAAGCAGCAGAAGGAATTCCTGCTGCGTCAGCAACTTAACGCCATCCGCAAGGAACTCGGCGAGGACGAGCCCGACGGTGCCGACGACTACCGCGGCCGCGTCGAATCCGCCGACCTGCCCGACAACGTCCGCGAGGCGGCGTTGCGTGAGGTCGGCAAGCTCGAGCGGTCCAGCGATCAATCACCCGAAAGCGGTTGGATCAGAACGTGGTTGGACACCGTCCTGGATCTTCCATGGAACGTCACCACCACCGACTCCACCGACATCAAGGGTGCTCGCGAGATCCTCGACGCCGATCACCACGGCCTCGAGGACGTCAAGGACCGCATCGTCGAATACCTGGCCGTGCGGGCCCGGCGCGCCGAACGCGGCCTGCAGGTCGTCGGCGGACGTGGCTCCGGAGCCGTGATGGTGCTGGCCGGTCCGCCCGGCGTCGGCAAGACGTCGCTGGGGGAGTCCGTGGCCCGCGCCCTCGGCCGCAAGTTCGTGCGTGTCGCCCTCGGCGGCGTGCGCGACGAGGCCGAGATCCGCGGTCACCGGCGCACCTACGTGGGTGCCCTGCCCGGTCGTATCGTGCGTGCCATCGGCGAGGCGGGATCGATGAATCCCGTTGTGCTGCTGGACGAGATCGACAAGGTGGGTTCCGACTATCGGGGTGACCCGGCGGCGGCGCTGCTCGAGGTCCTCGACCCCGCGCAGAACCACACGTTCCGCGATCACTACCTCGATCTGGATCTGGACCTTTCCGACGTGGTGTTCCTGGCGACGGCCAACGTCGTCGAGAACATCCCGGGACCGCTGCTGGACCGGATGGAACTGGTGACCATCGACGGCTACACCGAGGACGACAAGGTGGCCATCGCCCGCGATTACCTGCTCCCGCGGCAGCGTGAGCGTGCGGCGCTGACCGATGACGAGATCTCGGTGACCGACAACGCGCTGCGCGAGATCGCGGCCAACTACACCCGCGAACCGGGTGTGCGTCAGTTCGAGCGACTGCTCGCCAAGCTGATGCGCAAGGAGGCCACAAAGATCGAAAACGGCACGGCGACAACACCTGTCACCGTCGACAAGGCAGACCTGAAGGACGATCTGGGTCGGCCACGGTTCACTCCCGAATCCGAGGAGCGCACCGCGGTTCCCGGCGTCGCAACCGGTCTGGCGGTCACCGGAATGGGCGGCGACGTGCTGTTCATCGAGGCCAACCGCACCGACGCCGGCGAGGGCAAGGGCGGGCTGCAACTGACCGGCCAACTCGGCGACGTCATGAAGGAGTCCGCGCAGATCGCACTGTCCTACGTCCGTGCCCACGCACGTGAACTCGGCATCGATCCACGCAACCTCGAGGGCACCATCCACGTGCACGTGCCCGCGGGTGCGGTCCCCAAGGACGGCCCGAGCGCCGGCATCACGATGGTGACGGCCCTCGCCTCGATGGCGACTGGCCGCAAGGTGCGCGCCGAGGTCGGCATGACCGGCGAGGTGACGTTGAACGGACGGGTCCTGCCGATCGGTGGGCTCAAGCAGAAACTGCTTGCGGCACAACGCAACGGGTTGACCCAGGTGTTCATCTCGCCACGTAACGAGGCCGATCTCGACGACGTCCCCGCCGAGATCCTCGAGGCAGTGACGGTCACGCCGATCGCCGACGTCGCCGACATCGTCGCGGCCGCGTTGGAGCCGGTTGCCGATGAGGTGACCGCGGCGGCCTGATCGATCCCGGACGATACGGGCGAAACCGGGGGAAGAATGTTCTTCCCCCGGTTTCGTGCTGTTCGGCAAGGCATTGAACCTCTCGGGGAACGACTTCACCGGCGACGGATGAACATTGCGCTGGATCGCCACAGTCCCGACGCGACGCCCGGATCCCGGCCTACAGTGGATTCGTAGCCGTTCGATGACGCTCGGTCACGCGAGGACCGACGCCCTGAGGAGGAATCCGCGATGACCACCCTGCCCGACATCACCGACGCCGAGATGCAGACGGTCCTCGAGTACGCCCAGCCCTACGTCGTGGCCGTCCTCAAAGCCGGGCCGGCGTACGGGAGCGACGAGGCACCGCGCATCATCCGGGAGCACGGTCGTCGACTGATCGCGTTGCGCAAGGCCGGTGACCTGGTGGTCGTGCTGCCTGCCCAGGACGACACCGACTTCTGCGGTGTCGGCGTCTTCGACCGCTCCGTCGAGACGGTCACCCAGCTCATGAACGACGATCCGGCGGTGCAGGCGGGCGTCTTCACCTTCGACGTGCATCCCGTCCAGGGCTTTCCGGGCGACGCGCTGCCCCCGGCGTCGAAGTAGCCGCCCGAAACGCCCGACCGCGTCGTTCGCGCGGGTCCTCGACGTTCCCGCGGGTGATGTCGGCTCGTCCGAGTCGTCGACGACCTGCGCGAGCCGAACCCACCCGCGCGAGCCAACCGGTCCCGCGCCAACCGGACCCGCGCGAACAACCACAGAAACCTGCCCGAACCAGCAGAAACCCCTCCACATAGAAAGTTGAGCGAAACTCGCTCAACTTTTTTGTCGATTCCGGGAACATACTCGCACCACACCCCGTTGAACCCATCGAGAACCTGAGCCATACAGGCTCAACTCGACTTGACTGAGACCGACTCAACCAGTAGGACATGAGTCGGACGCACTGAAGTCTGGGTCTGGCGGTCAGGTTTGCCAGACCCCTGCGCGCCGAGTTCACCGAACTCGACCGCGGGACTCAAGACCTTGGGTGCACACCCATGAACTAGGAGGAATCGCAAAGATGTCTCGTGCTGTTGGAATCGACCTCGGCACCACCAACTCCGTGGTGTCGGTACTCGAAGGCGGCGAACCCGCCGTCATCGCCAACGCCGAAGGCTCGCGTACCACCCCGTCGGTCGTCGCGTTCGCGCGTAACGGCGAGGTGCTCGTCGGGCAGCCGGCCAAGAACCAGGCGGTCACCAACGTCGACCGCACCATCCGCTCCGTCAAGCGCCACATGGGCGAGGGTGACTGGAGCGTCGCCATCGACGACAAGAAGTACACCCCGCAGGAGATCAGCGCTCGTACGCTGATGAAGCTGAAGCGCGACGCGGAGGCCTACCTCGGTGAGGATGTCACCGACGCGGTCATCACCGTGCCCGCATACTTCAACGACGCACAGCGTCAGGCCACCAAGGAAGCCGGCCAGATCGCCGGCCTCAACGTCCTGCGCATCGTCAACGAGCCGACCGCCGCTGCCCTGGCCTACGGCCTGGACAAGGGTGAGAAGGAACAGACCATCCTGGTCTTCGACCTCGGTGGCGGTACCTTCGACGTCTCGCTGCTGGAGATCGGCGACGGTGTCGTCGAGGTCCGGGCCACCTCCGGTGACAACAACCTCGGTGGTGACGACTGGGATCAGCGCATCGTCGACTGGCTGGTCGAGAAGTTCAAGAGCTCCTCGGGCATCGACCTGACCAAGGACAAGATGGCCATGCAGCGTCTGCGTGAGGCTGCCGAGAAGGCCAAGATCGAACTGTCGGCCTCGCAGTCGACCTCGATCAACCTGCCCTACATCACCGTCGACGCCGACAAGAACCCGCTGTTCCTCGACGAGCAGCTCTCCCGTAGCGAGTTCCAGAAGATCACCTCGGATCTGCTCGAGCGCACCCGCGCTCCGTTCCAGGCGGTCATCAAGGACGCCGGGATCTCCGTCGGCGACATCGATCACGTTGTGCTCGTTGGTGGTTCGACCCGTATGCCGGCCGTCACCGACCTGGTGAAGGAACTGACCGGTGGACGTGAGCCCAACAAGGGTGTCAACCCCGACGAGGTCGTCGCCGTGGGTGCCGCACTGCAGGCCGGTGTGCTCCGCGGTGAGGTGAAAGACGTTCTGCTGCTTGACGTCACCCCGCTGTCCCTCGGCATCGAGACCAAGGGCGGCGTGATGCACAAGCTGATCGAGCGCAACACCACCATCCCGACCAAGCGCAGCGAGACCTACACCACGGCCGAGGACAACCAGCCGTCGGTGCAGATCCAGGTGTACCAGGGTGAGCGTGAGATCGCCTCGCACAACAAGCTGCTCGGCAGCTTCGAGCTCGGCGGCATTGCGCCTGCGCCGCAAGGTGTTCCGCAGATCGAGGTGACCTTCGACATCGACGCCAACGGCATCGTGCACGTCACCGCGAAGGACAAGGGCACCGGCAAGGAGAACTCCATCCGCATCCAGGAGGGTTCCGGCCTGAGCAAGGACGAGATCGACCGGATGATCAAGGACGCCGAGGCCCACGCCGACGAGGACCGCAAGCGTCGCGAGGAGGCCGAGACCCGTAACCAGGCCGAGTCGCTGGTCAACCACACCGAGAAGTTCCTCAAGGACAACGAGGACAAGGTGCCGGCCGAGGTCAAGGACAAGGTCAACGCCGCCATCGGCGAGGCCAACGAGGCCCTCAAGGGCAACGACATCGCGGCCATCAAGAGCGCGATCGAGAAGCTCTCGGCGGAGTCCCAGGAAATGGGTCAGGCCATCTACGCCGCATCCGCGGCCGAGGGCCAGGCCGCAGGCGCCGACGGTGGCTCCGCGACCGCCGGTGACAATGACGTCGTCGACGCCGAGGTTGTCGACGAGCCGAACTCCGGGGACACCAAGTGACCCAGAGTGGGCCCGAGGCCGGTTCGGCCGCCGGGGGCCAGACCCCCGGCGACGAGCCGATCACGGTCACCGATCGTCGGCGCATCGACCCGGAAACCGGTGAGGTGCGCCCCGAGGGTGAACCGACCCCCGACATCGGAAGCGCACCTGCTTCCGGCGAGGAGCCGGCCTTGGAAGAGGCGAAGGCCCCGGCGACCGACGAGGTCGCCGAACTCACTGCCGCCCTCCAGCGTGAACGCGCACAGTTCGCCAACTACAAGCGGCGGACCGAGGAGGAGAAGCAGGGGCGAGTCGCCTACGGCAAACAGGTGTTGATCGAGAAGCTGCTGCCGGTCCTCGACGATCTCGACCGGGCCCGCGAGCACGGCGACCTCGAGTCGGGTCCGCTGCGTGCGGTGGCCGACAAGTTGGCCGGCAGCCTGAGTTCGGAAGGACTCGTCAAGTTCGGCGAACCCGGCGACGTGTTCGATCCGGAACTGCACGAAGCCGTCCAGAACGACGGCAGTGGTGCCGAGCCGGTCCTCGGTGCGGTGTACCGCAGCGGGTACCGCCTGGGTGACAAGGTGATCCGGACCGCGATGGTCACGGTCACCGACCCGGCGTCGGCCGGCGCATCGGGCGCCCAGGACGCGCCCACTGGTGCACAATAAGCACCTACACGCTCCCCCGGTGATGCGCGGAACGCCACTGGCGAACCGCGCGTCACCGGGGGCGCACACATACTTCAACCAGACATGTTCATAACGAAGGAGGTGACGTCTGGTGGCTCCACAACGAGAATGGCTTGAACGCGACTTCTACAAGGACCTCGGCGTTGCTTCTGATGCTTCGTCTGAAGAGATCAAGAAGGCTTACCGCAAGCTCGCCCGCGAGCTGCACCCCGACGCCAATCCCGGGGACGCGCAAGCCGAAGAGCGCTTCAAGCGGGTGTCCGAAGCCCACAGCGTGCTCGCCGACGCCGACAAGCGCAAGGAATACGACGAGACGCGCGCCATGTTCGCCGGCGGCCGATTCCGCGGCGGCGGCAACGGTTTTCCCGGTGGATTCCCCGGCGGCGGCGGAACCCGGTACTCCACCGAGACCGGCGCCGACTTCAACATCGGTGACCTGTTCGGCGGTGGTGGCGGAGAGGGTGCCGGCGGATTCGGCGATCTCTTCGAGGGATTGTTCAACCGCGGCGGCTCCGGTGGCGGCGGCGGCACCCGCACGTCGACGGCGACCCGGCCGCGTCGGGGCAACGACCTCGAGACCGAGACGACGTTGTCGTTCGCGGACGCGGCATTGGGTACGACCGTCCCACTCCGGGTGACCAGCCCGGCGCCGTGCACCACCTGCCACGGCAGTGGCGCCAAGCCGGGCACCAGCCCGCGGGTCTGCCCGAACTGCAATGGTTCCGGCTTCGTCAGCCGCAATCAGGGCGCGTTCGGATTCAGCGAACCCTGTCAGGACTGCCAGGGCACCGGCTCCCGGATCGACGATCCGTGCGCCGACTGCGACGGCAGCGGCGTCAAGGTGCGTTCGCGCACCATCAACGTCCGCATCCCGTCGGGCGTCGAGGACGGCCAACGCATCCGGCTCGCCGGACAGGGTGAGGCCGGGCGACGCGGTGCGCCGTCGGGTGACCTGTACGTCGTCGTCCACGTGACGCCCGACAGGGTCTTCACCCGCAGCGGCCACGACCTGCGTGTGCAGCTGCCGGTGAGCATTTCCGAGCTGGTGCTCGGGGCCACCGTGTCGGTGCCGACCCTCGAGGGCTCGGTGGGCGTCAAGATCCCGCCGAACACCAGTGACGGCCGCACCCTGCGTGTGCGCGGACGCGGAGTCCCCAAGCGCGCCGGTGGTTCCGGTGACCTGCTGGTGACCGTCAAGGTCGAGGTGCCCCGCAAGCTCGACGACGCCGCGGTCGAGGCGATGCACGCCTACGCCGAGGCCGAGAAGGCCAGCGGATTCGATCCACGGGCGGGCTGGGGGCGATGAGTCATGGCCGAACAGAACCGACCCGGACCTGATCCACGGGAAACCAGCGCGACCTTCATGATCTCGGTCGCCGCCGAGCTGGCCGGTATGCACGCGCAGACCCTGCGCACCTACGACCGGCTCGGACTGGTGACGCCCGAACGCACCAGTGGCGGTGGGCGTCGCTACTCGACACGCGACGTCGAGGTGCTCCGCGAGATCCAGCGCCTCTCCCAGGAGGAAGGCGTCAACCTCGCCGGCATCAAGCGGATCATCGACCTGACCAATCAGGTCGACGCACTGCAGCTACGACTGCACGAACTGCAACGCGAGGTCGAGGCGCACCGCGCCCGTCGCGGCGGTGAGCTCGTCCCCGTCCCGCGCACCAATGCGCTGGTCGTGTGGCAACCCCGTCGGCGTCGTGGCGACGACTAGGACGACCAGAGCGTAACGATCACCACCCTCACAACCGAATAACGTGCGACCCCGGTGCACCGGATCGGCCGACTTCTCACAGCGGCCTGATCTGTTGCCCACCGGGGTCGCACGTTAGTGTGTGGCGTCGAATGCCGGTTGGATGAAGGAGGCGACGGTGAGCCAGTCCCCGGATCTCAACATCACCGGGCCAGCAGTGCTCGGGGTGTCGGTGTTGGGTGAGGAGATCGCCTCGGTTGTGCTCGACGCGGCCGGTGAGATCGTCGCCAGCAACTTCGTCGACCTCGCCGACGATTCCCCGGAATCGGCATTGACCGCCCTCACCGAGCTCGTCGATTCCGCGCCCTTCGAGATCGACCACATCGTCACCACCTGCGCACGCCCCGACGTCCGCGCCCACCTCGACTTCGCGTTACACGGTCCGGGAGCGCCGGCATGGGCCGCCGCGGTCGTCTTCGTCGACCTGCCTGCCGCGTTGGCGCAGGTGGCCGGCCGGGAGGGCGGTGGCGTCGTCGGTGTCGTCACCCTCGATCAGTCCGGTGCACTCGCCACCGGGGACACTCTCGCGCTGGTCGACGCCACCGCGGCACGCACGATCCGGACCGCGCAGGTGTCGCCTGCCGATGCGCATTCGTTGAGCGATGCCGCCGGTGCCACCGCCGCCGCGGCACTGCTGCGTCCCCTGACCGCCGATCCCAGCCCGGCGAGGTTCCTGTGCGTCGGGTCGGGTGCACAGTTGCCCGAGGTGGTCTCGGCCGTGGCCGCGGCGACCGGCCGACCCGCCGCCCCGGTCGGTGCACCGGTGTTCGCCGTCGCCCAGGGCGCCACCGCGGTGGTGCTCGCCGACACCCGGGCCATCCCCGTCGGCGCCGCTGTCGGAGGTGCCGCGGTCGGAGGTGCGGCCGTTGGTGGTGCTGCGGTCGGGCACACGGCACCCGCCTACGCCACCGACGACGCGGCGCCGACCACCGCCATCGGGTCGCACGGCCTGCGTTGGTGGGCGATCGGCGGCGCGGCAGGAGTTGCGGCACTATTGTGCCTGGCCGTGTTGGTGGCCCTGTTCACCGGCGTCGGCTCCGAGACCCCGGCGGCGGTGACGTCGACGACGACGGTCACCGGCACCACCGGCGAGATCACCGTGACCCGCGCGGGGGATCCGGTGACGCAGACCGTCGTCGACGAACAAACCGTCACCGAGACGACGACGCCGCCGACGGTCACGCGCACCACGGCGCAGACCGTCACGCAGACGCAAACGCAGACGCAGACCGAGACGCAGACGGCGACGCAGACGGTGACCGAGTCGGCGACCGCGACGGTCACCGAGAACGAGACCGTCTACGTGACCACGACCGTCATCGAGGGGCCGCCCTGATCGGCGGGTGAGCCGCTCCTCAATGCGGAGTGGGCGTCGGAAAGAGTGGACGTCGGAAGGCTGTGATCAGAACATCGGGTCGTGCTGGATGAGGCTGGCCCGCACGCCGGCGATGATCAGGCCGCGGCGGGTGTTCTCCACCATCGCCGGTGACCCGGTGATCAAGGTCTGGCGGTCCTCCCACGGGCCGGCCGCGGCGACCACGTCGACGAGCGTGCCGACGCGGTGGTCGATGCCGAGTGCGGCCGGGTTGACCGGGTGGTCCAGCCACCAGGGATTGGTCGTCTCCTCCGAGACCGCCGTGACCGTCAGCCACGGATTGGTCGAGGCGATCCGCCGCAGGACCGGCAGGTCGTAGAGTTCGCCGGGATGGCGGGCGCCGTAGAAGACGTGTGTCGGCGGGGTGTCGCCGCGGGTCGACATGTCGATCAGCAACGCGCGCAGCGGTGCGAGGCCGGTTCCGCCGGCCACCATGAGCACCTCACGGTCACGGTCGATGTGCAGGGTGCCGTGCGCCTGCCCGAACGTCCACACGTCGCCGACCTGCGTTTCCTGGACGATGGAGGTGCTGACGCTGCCGCCGGGTACCGCCCGGACGTGGAATTCGAGTTCGCCGTGCGGATTGGGCGGAATCGCCGGTGACAGACTGCGCCAGGTCTTGGGCCACTGCGGGATCTGCGTCTCCAGGTATTGCCCGGTGTTGAACGTCAGCGGCGCCTTCGACACCAGTCGTACGACGGCCAGTCCGCGGGTGATGCGGAACTTCTCGACGACCTGCGCCGTCCACGTCGCCGGGCCCGCCGCGGTCTGCGCGGCACCGCGCATCACTCCGGTCACCAGCATCATGGCCTGACCGACCGTGCGTTGTGCGTCCTCATCCCACTGGTCACGAAGCAGCGAGGCGAACTCGCCCATCAACGCCTGGTAGATCGCCTGGTAATGGTCGGGCAGGACCCCGTACTTGCGGTGGTCGCGACCGAGTTGGGCGAGGAATTCGACGAGTTCCTGCTGTCCCGTCGGCGCGGGGATCACCTCGAGGACGTGGTCGATGACGTGATAGAACGCCTGCCGCTGCAGTGACATCATCACGCCGAAGAGTTCCCGCAGATCCGGGTCGACGGCGAACAGGCGTGTGTACAGGTTCGACGTGAAGCGGTCCGGATCGCGGTTGATCAGCTCACGGAGGTGGTGCAGCACATGGCGCGAATGATTCGCCACGGTCCACCTCCCAAACGTCGTTGTTGCGCCCAGCGGTCCGACGGTTGTCCGCGTGCGGCGCCCACCCATTGTGCCTCGTGGTCGCGGACGTGACCGCGAACCCACTACTGCCGCGTGTACCGCGAACGGTGGCATGCCCGGCCGAACGGATGTGATCAACCCGTGACTATGGCAATGTCGGGGGCATGGCCACCATCGACGACCTGATCCCCGGGATCGTCGACGCGCACGTTCAACAGTGGAATCCGCGCCAGGCGCCATGGTCGGGCAACCGATTGGTACGCGGATACCGTTTTGTGCCCGGCATGGGTGACCGCGTGTTCTCCGTCGCCGTCCCGCAATCGGAACGGGAGTACCTGCTGACCCCACGATCGGTCGCGCGGGCCTACGAGCCGCGGCACTACGGTGCCGACATCGCTCCGGTGGCCGGTGCGATCGGGGTGCCGATCGAGTCGGTCGTCATCTCCGAATCGTATTGGCGTCTGCCGGAGTCCGTTGAACCCGAGGCGACGCGCAATGCCGTCGACGAGGCCCGCTATCTGATGGGTTTGCCGTTCGGTGTGGGGGTCGCGCCCACGCTCGGAGCGGTCATGGCGCGGGCCGATCCGCGTTCGGAGGGTTTCGGTGAGCGCCTCGACGCACAGATCGAGGTCTGTGATCGCATCCGCGGCATCCAGACCACCGCCACCCGCCATCCCGATCCGAAGGTGCGTTCCGGTGGTGCCGTCGACGGCGTGCTGGCATCGGCGGCCTTCCTCACCGGGATCGAGGAGGTAGCGCAACGTCGCCTCGCCGTGGAGGTGTTCGTGTACTCGCATCAGCTCTACGACGTGGTCACCCTGGCCCGCGAATTCCCGGACACCACCATCATCGTCGACCATTTCGGTTGTCCGGTCGGTGCTTTCGGACCTGTCGGGACTCGCACCGGGACCACCGCGGCCGCCCGCGCGGACATTCTGCGCCTCTGGCGTGAACGGATGACGACGCTGGCATCGGAGCGCAACGTGGTGATCAAACTGTCGGGACTGGCGCTTCCGGTGCTCGGCTACGGTCGACAGTCCATGGGTAACATCGGCACTCGGCAGACACTGGTCGAGATGGTGGGACCGCTGATGCAGCACATCGTCGCCCACTTCGGTGCCAGTCGGGTGATGTTCGGGTCCAACTTCCCGATCGACAAACCCAACGCATCCGTCGACATGCTGATCGGCGGCCTGCTCGACGTCCTCGAACCCTGGGGAGACACCGTGGTACGCAACGTCTTCCGCAACACCGCGCGGCGCGTATACCGGATCGGCGACGACTGATCCTCACTCCCGACCCATTCCCGCTGACAGTGCTCTCAATCTCGTTGACAGCGCTCACCTCCCCGTTGACAGCACTCTCAACTCCGTTGGCAGCGCTTGTTTCCCGCTTCGCGCCCACTATCCCGCCGGTCGAGCCCGACGAGGCGCTAGCCGAGGAGGTGTCGAGACCTCCGAAAGCAACGCTGGAAACCATCAAAGGCATTGCGCCTCAAAGCAACCAACCGCGACACTTCTCCCGCTTCGCCGACCACCATCCCGCCGGTCGAGCCCGACGAGGCGCTAGCCGAGGAGGTGTCGAGACCTCCGAAAGCAACGCTGGAAACCATCAAAGACATAGCGCCTCAACGTAACCAACCGCGACACTTCTCCCGCTTCGCCGACCGCCTTCCCGCCCGTCGAGCCCGACGAGGCGCTAGCCGAGGAGGTGTCGAGACCTCCGAAGGCCGCGCTGGAACGAGTCAAAGACGTTGCGCCTCAACGCAACCAACCGCGACGACGCGTCGGTCCGACCGGAACGGGGACGTCACGCAACGACCGCGAGATGATCTCAACGAACTCCCCACACGTCTGATAGCGGTCCGCGGGGTTCTTGGCGAGGGCCTTGGCGAACACCGAGTTCAACGACGATGGCAGCCATTCACGCCGACTGGTGAGTTTCGGTGGTTCGTCGCGGATGTGGGCGTAGGTGATCGCGAAGGGGGTCGTGCGCGGGTACGGCGGCAACCCGGTGAACAGCTCGATCAGTGAACACGCGAAGGCGTAGACGTCGGTCGCCGGTGAGAGTTGTTGTGCCTGAAGTAATTCCGGCGCGGCGTAGGCGACCGAACCCTGCACCCGGCCGTTGCGGGCGAGGGGGCGGGTGTCGTCGAGGAAGCGTGCGATGCCGAAGTCGGTGAGGAGGGCATCGGTGGTGTCGTCGGTGGTGGTGAGCAGGATGTTCGCGGGTTTGACGTCGCGGTGCAGCACGTCCTTCGAATGGGCGTAGTCCAGCGCGGCACCGATCTGGTGGGCCACCCGCAGCACCGCCGACACCTGGGGTTGCTGGTCGTAGCGCGGGATCAGGTAGATCGCCGACGGCCCGGCCACATACTGCATCGCCAACCACAGCGCGGTGTGCCGGGGATGTCCATGATCGCCGAGGGCGACTTCGCCACTGGAGTCCATCGCCACGATGTTGGGGTGATGGAGTAGCGATGCGATCGCGAACTCGTGCTCGAAGCGTTCGCGGGCGTGTTCCAGGCCGTGAAGGTCGGTGCGCAGCACCTTCAACGCCAACGGAGTCGCCTCGTCATCTCGGTGCACGCGGTAGACGTCGGCGCTGCTGCCGTGGCCGACGACCGCATCGATGGTGAACCCGGCCACCACCTCACCCGAGGTGAACATGCGCACAAGAGTAGTCAGGACCGTGCGTTTGAGAAATCCGACGAGTCGGGGACGCGGACGGTGCGCGGGCTACGTCTTGGGTGTCAGCCGGAAGATGGGGAAGACGCGGCCCTCCGCGGTCTCGGTGTACTTCAGAAACTGATTCGACGCGGACACGAACCCCTGCCACGCCTGTTCACGCTCGACGGGGTTGAGTTCGGTCGCGGTCGCCGGGAAGGTCTCGATCCCGGACTTCTCGCCGGCCACCTCGATGGTGATGTTCGGGTGCTTGCGCAGGTTGTGGACCCAGGCGGGATCCTTCGGTGAGCCGGCCGCGCTGCCGATGATGAATCGACCGCCCGCGCCGTCGGGTAGGGACATCAGCGGGTTGACGCGTTCGGCGCCGGACTTCGCACCGATCGAGTGGACGAGGACGAGATGGCGACCGAAGCCTGCGGTGGTGACGGTGCCGTCGTTGGCGCGGAATTCATCGATGATGGTCTGGTTGAAGTCGCTCACCTGCTCCAGTGTGCGCGATCGTCGGGATCGTGTCGTGAACTCGGGGAAATGGTCCGCGAGCAACCGGGAGAACACCTCGAATCTCACCACGCGACGAACGCGACGATTCCGGACGCCTACCCTTGATCCATGACCACAGTGGATCTGAGCGAGTTGCGTGCCGAATTGCCCGAGCAGATGGTGGTCTCCGATCCGGACATCCTCGCCGGGTACCGCCAGGACCGTGCTGCAGATCCCGGCGCCGGAACACCCCTGGCGCTCATCCGCCCGACGACCACCGAGCACGTCCAGACGACGGTGCGGTGGTGCGCCGCACACGCGATACCGATCATCACCCGTGGCGCGGGCACGAGCCTCTCGGGTGGGTCGACGGCGGTCGACGGCGCGGTGATGATCTCCACCGAGAAGATGCGCGAGTTGACCATCGACACCGCGACCCGTACCGCGGTGGTGCAACCGGGCCTGTTCAACTCCGAGGTCAAGGCGGCTGCGGCGGCACACGATCTCTGGTACCCGCCGGACCCGTCGTCGTTCGAGATCTGCTCCATCGGCGGCAACGTCGCCACCAATGCGGGCGGCTTGTGTTGCGTGAAGTACGGCGTGACAACCGATTACGTGCTCGGCATGGAGGTAGTCCTCGCCGACGGGCGGGCATTGCGCCTCGGCGGCAAGCAACTCAAGGATTCTGCGGGACTGTCACTGACGAAGCTGTTCGTCGGGAGCGAAGGGTTGCTCGGCATCATCACCGAGGTGACGCTGCGTCTGCTGCCGCCGCAGGCGTCGGCGTGCACCGTCGTCGGCACGTTCTCCTCGGTTCACGACGCCAGCGAGGCGGTTCTCGCGATCACCTCGAAGATCCGACCGGCGATGCTGGAGTTCATGGACAAGGTCTCGATCAACGCCGTCGAGGACATGCTGCGCATGGGGCTCGATCGTGAGGCCGGCGCGCTGCTCGTCGCCCAATCCGACGCACCCGGACCCGCCGGCGTCGCCGAGGTGGGGATCATCCGCGAGGCCTTCGAAACCCATGGTGCCGCGGACGTTTTCGACACCTCCGACGCCACCGAAGGGGAGGCGTTCACCGCCGCACGACGCGCCGCGATCCCGGCGGTGGAAAAGCTGGGCTCGCTGCTCCTCGAGGATGTCGGGGTGCCACTGCCCGCGCTACCCGCCCTCATCGACGGCGTCGCGTCCATCGCCGACCAGAACGACGTGATGATCTCGGTCATCGCACATGCCGGTGACGGCAACACGCACCCGTTGATCGTTTTCGATCCCGAGGACGCCGATGAGGCGCAGCGCGCGCAGCAGGCCTTCGGTGAGGTGATGGATCTCGCGATCTCGTTGGGCGGCACAATCACCGGTGAGCACGGGGTCGGTCGGCTCAAGAAGGCCTGGCTGCCCAACCAGGTGGGCCCGGACGTGATGGCCCTGACGGCCGCGATCAAGCAGACGCTCGATCCGGACGGTCTGCTCAATCCCGGCGTGCTGCTGTAGTTCGCGCCGGCTTGGGGGCCCAGCGGCTCGACCGGCAGCAGTGGGGTCGCCCAATCGGCGAAAAAGGTTGGGCTAATCGACTATTCGAGTCTCAGCGGCCCGTCCACCGCGGCGGCCGCTTACCGACGAAGGCACTGATCCCTTCGATCGTGTCCTGGCTGATCAACAGCGCGTCGAGCACGTTCGAGGTCTCGTCGATCGCGTCGTCGGGGTCGTCGATCCGCTCGGCGTCGGCCATCGCCTGGAGCGAGGCCCGCACCGACGTGGGTGAGGCGGCGAGGATCTCCTGCGCCACCTCGCGGGCGACGTCGAGGGCGCGGGTGTGGTCGGCGATGCGGCTGACCAGTCCGATGCGGTAGGCCTCGGCGGTGTCGATGCGACGGCCGGTCAGGATCATGTCGCGTGCCAGTGCCAGCCCGATCGCTCGCGGAAGTCGGACCAATCCGCCTGCGGCCGCGGCCAATCCGACCTTGACCTCGGGTAGTCCGAAGATCGCCTTCTCGTCGGCGACGATGATGTGGCAGGCCAGCGCGATCTCCAGGCCGCCGCCGAGCGCCACACCGTTGACCGCGGCGATCACCGGTTTGGGGCGGTCGCGCCGTGACGTCAGCCCGCCGAAGCCGTTCTTCGGGACGGCGAGCAGGGCGTCACCGGCCATGTGCGCCAGGTCGTTCCCGGACGAGAACGCCTTGTCGCCGGCACCGGTCAGGATCGCCACCCACAGCTCGGGATCGGCGAAGTACGCGTCGAAGATCTCATCCAGTTCTTCGTTGGCCTTGGGGTTCAGCGCATTCCGCGATTCCGGACGATTGATCGTGACCTCCAGGATGCGACCATCGCGACGAACGTCGATGTGCTCGTACCGATCCCGGAGCGCCGGTTCCCGATGCGGGAACAATTCCGCCATCCGTTCAGCCGAGATCGATACCCGGTTACCGCGGGCGAACGAACGGGCGAAGACGCGAGTGCTGATGGGCTCGTCGGCGGTCGCGAGCAGGTCGATCAGGTCGTCATCACCCTCGGCGGTATTCGCGACGAAGCGGTTACCGTCGTCGAGGCGTCCGACGACGATGCCCCGGCGGCGTCCTTGCTTGTCGGGTTCGGTCAGGGTGTAACTCTCGACGACAGCCGGACCGTCGGCGAGCCGTCGTTCGTGAACCGTTGGTACCGAGTCGAGTTCACGTTGGCGGCCGGCGTCGTCGCCGCGCTGCCAGGGCGCCGGGGTGGCCGAGTACACGCCGACCGAGTACTTGCTCATCAGGCCGCCGTTGGCCGCGACGAGACCGGTGCTGCCCGGTGTGCGGCGGACCCGCTCGACGATCGCGGCGATCGCGTGCATCGAGTAGTTGTTGCCGGCACCGCCGAAGTAGGGCAGGCCGCCGGTGACGGTGAGGCCGCGCGGATCGTCGGCGGCCAGCCCGAATGCGTCGCACACGTTGAACACGGCGATCGGGAAACAGCTGTAGATGTCGAGGACGTCGACGTCGCTCAGGCCGACGGAGGCCATGTCCAATGCCGAGCGCACTGCCGCGATGGATGCCGGACTCGTCGACAGGTCCGGCCGCCGCATCAGCGGGCGTTCACGCAGATCGGCATGACCGTGCAGGAACACCCAGCGGGACTCCTCGATGCCGAGGTCACGGGCGGCGCGCACCGACATGATGACGGTGGCCGCGGCCTGATTGACCTGATCACGGGCGACGAGCAGGCGGGTGTAGGGATCGGCCAGTACCCGATTGCCCGCCGACACGGTGGCGACCTCGTCGACGGTACGGCGCTGCGGCGAGGCGGCATGCGGATTGTCGGCGGCGACCACCGACATCGGCGCGAACAACTCCGCCATCGACCGGGCGTACCCGGAGCGCGACGAGCCGAGACGATGTCGTCGCGCATTCTCCAGCAGCGCGTACTGGGTGATCGGTTCGAGCAGCCCGTGCCGCGCCTCCTGCACCGAGGTCAGGCCGGCGAGCCCGAAGCCACGGTCTTCGTGGGAGCCGGGCACCTGCTCGGTGAAGTCCGGCCGGTCGGCCGCGTCGGCCGACCGCGCATGACGCACCGTCGAGATGACCTCGGCACCGAAGACCACCACGGCGTCGCTGTCGCCGTCGGCGATGCGTTGCGCGAACTCGGTGACCAGCTTTTGCGGGCTCTGACCGCCCACCACCTCGGTGATCGCGCCGGCCGGATTCATCCCGGTCCGGGTGGCGACGGCACGGGGCATGTTGTCGGGGCGTCCCAGCGGCGACGACGACAACGGACTGGACACCTCGAACGACCGCACCGCGGCGACGGTGTCGATCCGCGGCGCGAGGACATCGGCGTCGAGCCCGGAGTCGGCGAGTGCCGCTACGACCGCACGCGCGGCGAGATCGGCCTCGCCGAGCGCGCAGTAGTCGGGATCGTCGAGACGTTCGGAGGCTTGACCGACCCCGACGATGACGGGGGTGGACGGGTCGAGTTCGCTCACGGGCACGTCGTCGCGCATGTGTGTCCTCTCGGACGGGGTTGAGACAGGTCGCCATGATCGTGTCATGCGGCGTCGGGAACGCCGGCGGTCACCCCGCGTCACCGAGCATTCGATACGTCCCTGTCGACAGAGCTCGCCGTCGTCGGAGTACCGGAGGCGGCATCGGGGCGTTACCGGAAATGTCCGAAAACCGCGCGCGAGAAACGTTCAGAGTAACCAAGATCACGGAAATGGAAACGTCTCGGGAAACGGGGGGTGAATTGCGGTGATCGGTGAATTGCGAGGAACTTCATAATGATTCGGTGGTGGTTCCCGGTGACCGCGACGCCATGGCGGTCGGTCGCTGCCGTACCGCTGCCGATGGTGCAGAATTCTCGCAAGAGGTGGGTTCCGTCACGATCCCCGGGTGTAACGGGGATGTCGGACGGAGCGAAGACGGAGACAATACCGACACGCGAGACGATGGCCGGCCGAGCTCGTGTGCCGCATAGCAGGTGGCAGCGGACGCCGACGGACCGATGTCCGATACAGCCGTTGTGATCCGAGAGGTGGGCAGGTGAGCGTGGTTCGACGGCGTCATGCGGTCTCCGCGAGTGGTGGTCGGCAGACCTGCCGCCCCGAGGTGGTGGACCGCACGCCGCGACATCCCCTCCGCGTCGCGGTGTGCGGTCCACAGTGTTGCTGCCATGTCGCCGCGGCATCCCCTCCGTGCCGCGGAAACGTAGTCCGTGATCCCCCCGATGTGACGTAGCACCCCCTCGGTGCTGCGTCACGAGCCGCGATGGCTGCGTGCGCCGATCAGTTGTTCTTGTCTCCTTTTTGATCGTGCAGGAACGACTTTAGAGCAACTAATGTCAATCATCGAGTATGAAGATCAAGGAGTTTTGACAATCTGTGCCTGATGATTCGTTCACATCGTTAGGCTGGGGAAAGGGTTATCATGCGTGACCTCGATCTGCGACGTCTCCGGATGTTCGTCGAGGTCGTCGAGGCGCCATCGCTGAGAGTGGCAGCGGAGCGTCTGTTCATCTCGCAGCAGGCCTTGTCGGCGGCCATCCGGGACCTCGAACGACAACTCGGGGTGCAGTTGTTCTCGCGGTCCCGGCGTTCGTTGACGCCGACGCCGGCGGGTAAGGCCCTCTACGAGGGTGCCGTGCCGCTGTTGGCCGGTGGTGCGCACCTGGCGTCGGAGGTGCGGATGATCGATGCCAGCAATCCCGATCCGTACACGATCGGGCACACTCCCGGGCTGGCGCCGTCGGAGGTCTTCGAGATCATCGAGGGTGCCGTGCTGGCCGATCCGTCACTGCCGATCACGGTGCGGCCGTTGTCACCGTCGGCCATCCGGGAGGAGATCCTCGGCGGCAACATCGACCTCGCGCTGGCGCGTAGCCGCGAGGTGCCGCCCGATCTCGCGGGTGCGACGGCGACTCGGCACAAACTCCGGTTGGCGGTCAATGCCCATCACCCGCTCGCCGCCAATGCGACGTGCGCGATGAAGGATCTCGAGTCCTGCCAGATCGTCGTGTCGGAATTGGAGGAGGACTACGTCAACATGCTCGTGTCCTACTGCCGACGGTCCGGGTTCGAGCCGAAGATCATCGCCTCCACGCTGAGGGGGACGCCGCCGCACATGGCGGTGATCACTCACCCGGAGGCGTGTGCGTTCGTCACCAATCAGCCGGGCTGGCTGTACGGCAATCAGATTCGGATCGTCGAGTTCGACGATCCGCCGATGACCCCGGTGATGGCGCTGTGGCTGCCGAACACGGCGCCGAGGATTCGGAACCTGATCCTCGACGCGGTGGGGGTCAGCGTGGAGACCGAGCTGATCTGAGGCGCTCCGTCTCCACGCTCATGTGGCGATCCTCTGCGACGATCAGTGCCGCGACAGGATCGCGGTGAGGTCCGCCCCGGTCGGCAGCGCGCCGTACTCGAAGGCACGGTCGTCGCCGAGTCGTGCGCCGATGAAGGCGTCGGCGACGGGTGCCGGGGAGAACCGCACCAGTAGTGACGCCTCCAACGCCAGGGCCATCGATTCGACGACCCGTCGAGCGCGGCGTTGGGCGCCGGCGGCATCGAGGGCGGCAAGTTCGCCGAGTTGGGTGCGGAGGGCGTCGAGGTGTGCGTCGAGTACCGGGTTCTCGCCGCGGGCCAGGTTGACCTCGGCGTCGAAGGCGCCGACCGATTCGGGCTCGCGGGTCATCGCTCGCAGGACGTCGAGGGCGATGACGTTTCCTGAGCCCTCCCACACGGCCATCACCGGCTGTTCGCGGTAGCGCATGGCGAGGGGGAAGTCCTCGGTGTAGCCGTTGCCGCCGAGGCATTCGAGCGATTCGTAGGCGTGGTGCGGTCCACGTTTGCAGATCCAGTACTTGGCGACGGCGGTGGCCAGGCGGCGGAAGGCGCGTTCGGCGTCGTCGGCGTCCTCGTCGTGGGCCCGGGCCAGCCGCATCGCGGTGACAGTGGCGGCCTCGGATTCCAGGGCCAGATCGGCGAGGACGGCGGTCATCGCCGGCTGGTCGGCGAGGGTGGCGCCGAACGCGGCGCGGTGGCGGGCATGCCAGAGGGCCTCGGCGACGGATTGCCGCATACCTGCCGCGCTGCCCAGGAGGCAGTCGAGTCGGGTCTGGGCGACCATCTCGATGATGGTGCGCACGCCCCGGCCGGGTTCGCCGACCATCAGTGCCACGGTGCCGTCGAGTTCGATCTCACTCGATGCATTGGACTTGTTGCCCAGCTTGTTCTTCAGGCGTTGGATGCGGAAGACGTTGCGGGTACCGTCGGGCAGCACGCGTGGCAGCAGGAAGCAGGAGAGTCCTTCTCCGCCTGGGCCTTCGGCTTGCGCGAGCACGAGGAAGGCATCCGACATCGGCGCCGAGCAGAACCACTTGTGCCCGGTCAACAGGTATTCGGCGCCCGGTCCGCCGGCACCGACCGGTCGGGCGACGGTGGTGTTGGCCCGAACATCGGAACCGCCCTGCTTCTCGGTCATCGACATGCCGAAGATCGCCGAGGTCTTGTCTGCTGACAGATCCGGAGAGTAGCTGCGCGACAGCGCCTTCGGTACCCACTGCGCGGCCACGTCGGGCTGCAGTTCCAGCGACGGGATCACCGCGTGGGTCATCGAGACCGGGCAGGCGTGGCCCGGTTCGATCTGGCCGAAGAGCATGAAGATCGCGGCCCGGGCGACATGTGACCCGGGTTGCGGGTCGTCCCAGCACCGGGTGTGTGCACCGTGGGCCATCGCGGCGGAGATGATGCGGTGATACGACAGGTGGTACTCGACCTCGTCGATCCGGTGGCCCCAGCGGTCGAAGGTGCGCAGTTCCGGGGTGATGGTGTTGGCCAGGTGTGCGTCATGCTGGAACTGTGCGCTGCCGACGAGGGCGCCGACCTCGGCGAGTTCAGTTGCGGCCCAGGAGGCGTCGTGGCGCGTGACCGACTCCTGCAGGACGGTGTTGAGCTCGTATTCGTTGACGTCGACACGTGGCGTGGACTGATTGAACACCGAGTGCGTGACATGCGGCTGCGGGTGGGTGATCGACGAGGAGGTCATGCCGATGGCCTTTCGATGGTGAGGGGCGAGTCCAGGATCTGTTCGGGGACACCGAGATTGGTGAAGATGACGGTCACCGCGTCGGTGAGGGTGGGGCCGAAGGCGTCGCCGGTGGCCGACTTCTGCACGGCCAGACCGAAAATCGCCGACCAGAACGCCTGGGCCTCCACCTCGATGGAAGTGCGCAGCTGCCAGCCCGTGCGGACCAGCGTCTGCATCAGTGCCTCGGCGCCACGTTCATGCAGTGTGCGCAGGGTGCCCGTGATGTGGTCGCGCAGGTCGGTGCGGCGGGACACCAGCAGCATGGCGGTGGTGAACATCTCGACGCTGCGCGCTTCGGGTCCCAGCAGGGTCGTCACCAGGGTTGCGGCATACTCGCGTACGGTCGCAGCGGCCGACGCCGACTCCTCGGCGTGACGCCCGGCGCGCAGCACCGCGGCACATGCGACCTCGACGAAGAGCTGTTCCTTGGAACCGAAGTAGTACGTCACTTGATTCGGAAAGGTGTGCGCGCGTTCGGAAATGAGGGCGACCGACGCGGTCTCGCCGAGTTCACGGAACGCCGCGTCGGCGGCATGCAGCAACGCTGATCGCGTCGCCTTGCCGCTGGTGCGGCTGGCGCGGTTGGGTGTCGTCGGCTCGGGTGGCATGGGCGCTCCGAATTTGTCTGTCATACAAAGTTTGTATGGAAGACAATAAAGGGTGGTGTGGGTGTGGTCAAGTAGTAAGTGTTGCCGCGGGACGACGACACACCACCCCTCCTCCTCCGCGCTGCGGGGAAAGGGGGCGTTGAGGAGACGGGTAAGTCCTTGCGCAGATAGCACGTGATGGCGCAAGCGAACCGGCGGTAGGAATTCGCCGCGGCGACGCGCAGTCATCGGCACGCACCGTGACCATTCCCCGGATGGACCGACCCGAGAGGCACGTCGCCCGGGCTCAGCGCTCCGGGTCGATCCCGAGCAGACGCAGATACATCGACGTCATCACGTCGACGGCGTGATCGAACTCTGCGGTGTCAGAGATCCGCCGCCGTGCGAACCGCTCGAACATCCCCAGAACGGCCTCGGCGATCGACTCCGGATCCGCAGCCGGATGCGCGATACCGTCGGCGGTCAGCTGCCGCAGATACCGGACCATCCGCGAACGCGGACGCCCCTGGATCTCCTGCCAGATCCCCGCGATGCCGGGGTCGGACAACGACTGGTGCTCGATCACCGTCATGAGGTCGAGATGCGCCGTGTACGCGCGCAGAAAGGCCGCTGTCGACGCCCGACCCAGCGCCACCGGATCGTCCTCGTCTGCATCGGTCGTTTCGTGCGCGGCCAGAAAATCGTCGCGGACCGCAGCCGCGACAGACTCGAAGATGTCGGCCTTTGAGGTGAAGTACAGGTAGAAGGACGGCCGCGACACCCCGGCTGCCTCGGTGATGTCGGCGATGGTGGTGCGCGCGTAACCACGGGCAGCGAAGACCTCGGCGGCGTGGGTGAGCAGGTCGGTCTTGGTGACGTGTTCCTTGCCCATTCGGATACTGCGGGCCCGCGCCCACGCTGCCGGTTGGGTCATGACGGCGCGGTGGCCGATCCGGCCGGGCCGGCCAGCTCATCGAGAATGCGACGCCGCAGCCGGTACTTCTCGATCTTGTTCGTTGCGGTCCGGGGCAGGTCGCTCACCACTCGTACGATACGTGGCCGCATGTACTTCGGCATGACCGACTCGGCGTGCTGGTGAATGATTTCGGCGGTCAGCGCGACTCCATCGGCGGGAACGACGTACACCACCACGTCGTCCTCGGTGCCGCTGTCGGACGGAATGGCGAACGCCGCACAGAATTGCACCGCAGGATGCTGGTTCACCAGGTCTTCAACCTGATAGGAGGACAGGTTCTCGCCGCGCACCCGGATCCGATCACCGAGCCAGTCGACAAAGACGAAGGTGCCGTCGGCGTCGCAGACCGCGGCATCACCGGTGTGCAGCCACAGGTTGCGCCACGCCGCCACCGTCGCCTCGGGCTTGCCGTGGTAGCCGAGCATCGTCAGTCCCGGCAACCGCGGCCGCAGCACCAGTTGGCCGGGCTCGCCGACCGCGCATTCACGATCATGCTCGCCACGAATGGAGACTTCGCAGAACGGCCCGGGGCTGCCCATGAAGCCCTTCTCGGTGACCTCGGCCCCCGACAGCACCCGAATCCCCCGCTGGTCAGCACGCTCGGTGATCTCGGCGTGACTCAGACCGCGATAGTGCGTTGCAGGAGTCCCCTCGCCGGGGGCGGTCTCGACGATGAAGGCGTTGACGGTCGCTCCGGACTCGGTCTGTCCGAAGCCGGCCATCACCAGATCGAACCCGAAGCGTGATGCGACCTCCGCGTGATGCTGCGGCAGTGGTTGCATGTAGACCTTGTTGAGGGTGTTGACGCGGTCGTCGGCTCGAGGATCGGCATTCATCAGCCACGGAATCATCACATCGAGCAGGATCGCACTCGTTGATCCCGATATCGCGATCCGGTCCCAGAAGTCGTTGGGACTGAACCGATCCCAGATGGCGACAGCGCATCCAACCCACGCCGCCCGCGCGACGTTCGCGATGGCACCTCCCACGTGATACATCGGCAGATCACTGTATATGACGTCGTCGCGGGTGAGCAGGCTACGCAAGCCGAACGTGTACTGCGCCATCCAGCGATACGGCTGCACCACGCCTTTCGCCGGTCCGGTGGTTCCGGACGTATAGACGATGTTGGCCGGGTCGTCGAACAAGATCTCGACATCGGGGCGCGCCGCGCCCTGCGCCACAAGGCTCGCCCACGGAATCGTCGTGAACCTCGGGTCCGCGTCGGGGACTTCGCCGTGCTCTCCGGCGGACCGGCTGTGCACGACAAGCGTCGGACGATGAGCAAGGTCGGCTGCCACGTCGTTGATCGCCGACAGGTGCGCGGTGTCAGTGATCAGCAGTCGCGGTGCGGTGTCGTCGAGCTGATACGCCAACAGTCTCCCGGTGTAGGCGAAGTTGACCGGGCAGTAGATCGCTCCGCACTTCCAGATCGCGAACATCATGACTGCCGCCAGGTATGAGTTCGTCGTGAGCACACTCACGCGCTCGCCCTTTACCGCTCCGTGGGCGGCGAGATTGCCTGCGATCGTATCGGTGAGCGTGCCGAACTCGGCGTAGGTCAGGCTGGTCGCATCCTCGCCGTAGTACAGGTAGCGCGCGTCCGGGCGCTCGCGCACCCAGTGGTCGAGGCGCTCTGTGACGATCTCGCCGTCCTCGACGAGGAGCTTGAGCAGACGATCCTCATCGACGGACGGTGCGATGTCGATACTGGTGATTCCGACGGTCATGGCTGGTACTCCTCAGGTGAATGTGCCACCTCGTGAATGAGGGGCGGATAGGTGATCAAGGGCGAGTGCCGAAAGACGGTCGGCCAAGCAGAGTGGGCACGATCCGATAGGCGTCGTGGACCCAGTCGCACAGCCGCGCGCGCGTGTCGCGAGGATCGATGAGATCGACGACACCGAACTTCTCGGCAGTCCGGAACGGCGAGGAGAGCATCGCGAGCTCGCCGCGAAGCCGCGAGATTTCGGCCGCCGGATCATCGGCGGCGCCGAGCTGCGCCTGGAAGGCTGCCTCCACCCCGCCCCGCATCGGTAGCGATCCCCAGTCGCCCGACGGCCACGCCCAACTACGTTGTGCGCGATGGCGATTGACGATGCCCGCGCCACCTACTCCGTAGACCCGGCGGACAATGACTTCGGCCTGTGGGACCCGAGCCTGATACACCGCGGCGATGGCGCGCGCGCCGTGCCGGATGGTCGCACGTTGTTCCGCCTCAAGTCCGATCGTCATGCCCGCCTGATCGGTCAGGCTCACCAGCGGCAGATGGAAGGTCTCACAGAGGTCCACGAGACGGGTGATGGCAAAAGCGCCCTCGGCCGACATCGTCGCTCCCTGAAACGGATCCGCCGCGATCACGCCCACCGGGTGCCCATCGAGGCGAGCAAGGGCGGTGAGGGTTCCGCCGCCGTACTCGGCATAGCGAAACACTGATCCAGCGTCGAACACCGCCGAGAGAATCGGGTCGATGTCGTAGGGGTGGCGTGGATTTCGGGGTATGGCATGCAGCAGTTGCTCTTCGCGCCGGGTGACCGAGTCGGTGCTGGCCAGCACCGGCGGCGCCTCGAACACGCTGGTCGGCAGATACGACAGGAAACGCCGGATGACGTCGAAGGCTTCGGCCTCGGTGGCGACGATACGCTCGACCGACCCGTTACGCCGATGCACCTGGACACCGCCGAGTTGCTCCTTGGTGAGGTCCTCCCCCGTCGCACCACGAACGACAGGCGGTCCTGCGGTGAACAACTGAGCAATTCCCTCGACCATCACCGATAGATGCGACATCACCAGTCGAGCCGCTCCCAGCCCCACAGTCGGACCGAGACAGGCCGCCGCCACCGGAGCGGTCGAGAGGCACTCAACCACCGCGTCCCAGCCGGGATTGATCGGCACATAGGTGTATCCGGCGTTCAGCGCCATGGTCACGCTGCCACCACCACTTTGACCGTCGAGGAGCCGAACCATCGGCAACCGCATCTCGCGGGCATAACACTCGAGGAAGATCTGCTTCTCGTGGATCGCGGCGTCCCCGGCGCCGGCGCGCAGCGTGAAGTCGTCCACACCCAACACCACCTTGCGACCGTCGATCCGCGCAGTGCCGGCCAGAAAGTTGGTCGGCGTCACCGAGCGGGTCTGGCCTGCGTCGTCGACATGGGCGAATCCGGCCAATGCGCCGATTTCGCCGAAGGTGCCGGCGTCGGCGATCCGGTCGATGCGTTCACGGGCGGTGAGTCTGCCCGACCGGCGATGCCTCTCGACCTTGTCCGGGCCACCCATTGCCGCGGCGAATCCCAGCCGGCGTTCGATCTCGGCGACCTCGTCGGACCAGCCGGGGCCCTGCGGCGCCTGGTCGCGCGAGTCGGCGGTCACGATCCGTTCTCCGGGTGTGGCGGGCTCGACGACGGCGACCGGGTCTCCCGCGGTCACCAGATCCCCTGGGGAGACCAGCAGAGTCGCGACTCGGACGTCGGAGTCCGCGCGGATTGCATGCTCCATCTTCATCGCCTCGAGCACCGCGACGACGTCGCCGGCAGCCAGCAGGTCACCGGTGCCGACCGTGATCGTCGCCACGACCCCCGACATCGGCGCAAGGATAGCCGCCGTCCCCTCCGTCAACACGTCGGAAAGCCTCCCCGCGACAGCGGATTCCCCAACGATCACGGCCTGACCCGTCTCCTTGGGATCGTGGCCACCACCGGCCGAGCCAAGGCGGTGAGCAGACAGTTCGGGAAGGTGTTCTCTGACGAACGTCGTGTCCCAGCTTCCGCCCACAAAGCCAGGGTGGGTCAGGATCGCTTGCAGCAGTGGCCGATTGGTCGGTACAGGATCGATGATGAATTCGGCGACTGCGGTCGCGGCGCGAGTACATGCAGCGGTGAATGACTCGCCGCGGGCAACGACCTTCGCCAGCAACGGATCGTACCGAGGGCTGACCGTCCATCCCGGACAGCCGGCAGTGTCCACCCGGATTCCCGGGCCCGAAGGCAGTTCGAATTTCTTGAGGGTCCCGATTCCCGGGTGCGGCTCTCCCGTCGCATCGAGGGTTTCCGCGTTGATCCGAGCCTGGACCGCGAATCCCCGGCGCGGCGGGACGCTTCTCAGTCCGAAGTCGGCAAGGCGCTCGCCGCGTGCTATCCGGAGCTGGGTGGCGACCAGGTCCACACCGGTGATCTCCTCGGTCACGGTGTGCTCGACCTGAAGCCGTGGATTTGCCTCCATGAAATAGAAGTCATCGCCCGAGACCAGGAACTCGACGGTGCCAACATTCTCGTAGCCGGCGATTCGCGCCAACTCGATGGCCGCACCCACGATCTTCGACCGGATCGAATCGGCCAGATCGGGACTTGGAGCGACCTCGACGATCTTCTGGTGCCGCCGCTGCATGCTGCAGTCGCGCTCCCACAGGTGGGTGATCCCGCCGTGCCGGTCAGCGACGATCTGGACCTCGATGTGTCGTGGCGTGTCGATTAACTGTTCGACGAAGACCGAACCGTCCCCGAAGGCTGCGGCGGCTTCTGATGTGCAGCGCTCGTAGGCGTCGCGAAGTTCGGCAGAGTGCCGAACCTCTCGCATTCCCCGGCCCCCTCCGCCTGCCACAGCCTTGACCATCACCGGACCATGCGCGGCGAAGAACTCTTCGGCTTCGGCGAGGGTGACCGCTCCTGCGCTGCCGGCGGGGACGGGGATTCCGGCCTGCTCGGCAAGCAGGCGCGCTGCTGTCTTATTTCCGAACGTCTCCAGCACACCGGTCGATGGACCAATGAAGTCGATTCCTCTCGCGCGCAGGGAACGAGCGAAATCGCTGCTCTCGCTGAGGAATCCGTAGCCGGGGTGCAGCATCTGAGCACCACAGTCGGCGGCGATTGCGGTCAGCGAGTCGACGTCGAGATAGGCGGCCGGCCCGGTTCCCGGCAACTCGATTGCCTCGTCTGCCATCCGGGCGTGCGTGGCCCCGCGATCGTCGGCGGCGTACACCGCGATCGGAGTCTCGCCGAGTTCACTGATCGCGCGAACGATCCGCACGGCGATCTCGCCGCGATTGCTCACCAGGATTCTTGTCACGTTGATGCCTTCCATGCTGACGCTGACGTCAGTGTCAGCCTATAGATTCTCGAGAGGGGAAGCAACGGTCGTGGCATCGCGCGCCCAGAATCTGCTGCCCGCACCGCGCTGCGGCCGGAAAAGCCGCTTGACCGATGTCGGGTAACCGGGGTGAACCCCGAGTCCGTTCTTGCCGGTCCGATGGAACCGGACATCGTGCCGGCCGCAGCACTGCACGCGTTTCGGTATCGCCGGCGGTCACCGCTCCGACGGGGTGGGTAGCGGGTCTCACCCGCCACCCGCGACCCGGCATGTACGCATCGCCAGTGCCACGTCGAGGAGATCGGCGGGAAATTCGAGGTGACCTCCGGTCCGGCGCTCAAACCGTCTCAAACGGTTGAGCACGGTGTTGTTGTGGCAGTAAAGGGCTTTGGCGGCCTGAGAGGTGGATACGCCGACGTCGAACCATGTCTGCATATGCGTTGCTGGAAGCCGGGCGGCGACGACGCGAGCATCGCAACTGATTTCGCCACAAAGTAATTGGTGAACGACTGACGTCGCTCTACGGCGAGCCGAGCTCGCCTCCGGGACAGCATCGGTATGACGTTCGGGCGGCGAGCTCCGGCCGTCATACGCGTCATCCGGTCAGGTACTGCTCGATCACCGGACCCACCCGGCCGGCCACGGTGTCGATGTCGGCATCGGCGATCTCCGGTAGGCGGAGCACGAATCGCATCATCAGGATGCCGAGAATATGACTGGCAATCAACGCGATTCGCAACTGGCGACCTTCTTCGGCAGCCATGTCGCCGAGTACCTGTGTCGCCAGCCCGACGAAGAAGTCCCGCATACGTTCGGCCACCCCGTCGTGGGTGACGGCGACGCGCAGCAGAGCGATCCCGCGCTCCCGCTGTGGGACATCGTTTTCCCAAACGCTCAGTATCCGGGTGATGAATTCGGTGCCGAGACCGGGCATGTCGACGGTGAGCCCGCCGAAGACAGTGGATGGATCGATGGCGGGGCGCAGCGCCTCGACGGTCAATGCGTTCTTGTTGCCGAAGTAGTGGTGGATCAGTGCGGCATCGACCCCGGCCCGAGAGGCGATGGCCCGCATGGTGGTCCGCTCGAATCCGCGGTCGGCGAACAGTTCCCGCGCGGCCGTCAGGATTGCCGCCCGCGTCTCGGGACGCCCGTCGTCGAGACGCGGGCGGCCACGTGTGCGTGAACTCGCCGCCATCATTGGCTTCGTGCGAGGACCAGCATCTTCTCCTCGATGGTCGCCGGCACCGGGGTGATGGTGGCCGGGATTCCCGCCCGTTGCAGAATCTGGGTGAGATCGTCCGGATCGGTGTCGGCAACGCGAATCGCGCGGCCGGACAGGATGACCGGAACATGTGCGGAGTTCAGCGCGGCGAAGGCGTGCTGCCAGTCGTCGGTGGTCACCGACACCGCGCGGGTGTCACCGATGATGTCGGACTCGCTTCCGTGGGCGACGAGCCTGCCCGCCGACATCAGCAGCAATCGGTCGCATTCCTGCGCCTCCTCCATATAGTGAGTGGTCACCAGAATACCGGTGCCGCGATCGGATTCGCCGCGGATGGTGTCCCACAGCCGGGCGCGGGAGAGCGCGTCGACGCCTGACGTCGGTTCGTCGAGAACCAGTGCGGCGGGGGAGTGGGCGAGTGCGACGATGAACGCGATACGCCGCTGCGCACCCAACGGCAGGTCGCCGACGAGAGTACCGGAATGGGCTCGGAGGTCGTCGGGCATAGGTGGTGTCGCGACACCGTAGGACCCGGTGGAGAAGTCGAGATTCTCCGCCACGGTGAGGTCGCGATACAATCCGAGATTCTGTGGGACATAACCCAACTGGGCGCGGCGCCGTCTGTCTGGCGGACCGTCGAACAGTGATGTCGTACCTTCGGTCGGTCGGAGCAGCCCGAGGAGGATGCGGATCAGGGTGGTCTTGCCCGCTCCGTTGGCGCCGAGCAGTCCGACGACCTCGCCGGGCCGGACATCCATGCTGACATCGTCGATGGCGGTGAAGTCGCCGAACCTCTTGGTCACCGCTGTGGCACTGAGGACGGGGCGCTCGTTCATGCGGTCGTTCCCGAACGTAGCTGCTGCTGAAGCGACAGGGAGATGACGATGTCCTCGAGGTCTGGTGTGACGGTGCTGCGTCGGTGGTCTGTGGGAGTCGTTCCGGTGGGCCAGTATTCGTGTCGTTCGTGGCCTCGGCGCCACGACCACTCGCGTCGAACCGGCTGTGTAGCGGTAGTTATGGTGCCCGTGAAACCGGCACGGACGTCGTCATACGAACCCTGCGCGAGGACGCGTCCGCCATCGAGGACGAGGAGTTCACCCGCTCGTTCGGCCTCGTCGAGATAGGTGGTCGACATGATCACCGCGGCGCCATCGGCGGCGCATTCGGAGATCATCCGCCACAGGTCGATGCGGCTCACCGGGTCGACGCCGGTACTCGGTTCGTCGAGGATGATCAGCTTCGGGCGGTGGATCATCGCCATTGACGCAGCCAGTTTGCGGCGCATCCCGCCGGACAGGGCCGAGGCCTGTCGGTCCGCGGCGATGCCGAGTCCGGCGCGGTGAATCATTTCCTCGCGTCGCTCGGTCAACGCGGAGCCGGTGAATCCGTAGATACCGCCGACGAAATCGAGGTTCTGGCGAACCGTCAGTGCGCCCCAACTACCCGGCCCTGCTGGGAGAAATCCCATCGCGGACTTGTCCGGGGAGTTCACCTGTCCGGATTCGGGAATGACCTCCCGGGCGAAGGTACGCAGCAGTGTGGTCTTTCCGGCGCCGTCGCCGCCGACCACCGAGACCACGGTTCCGGCTGCCAGTCCGACGGTGACGTCATGGAGCGCAGTGGTGCCGCCGAAGCGCACAGAAAGTGAAGTGGCCGAGGCGATCACGATGCATCCTTTGTTGCTGGACGAGCGGGTGCCTGCGGTGCGTTCGGCGCGAGGTCGCGCCGGAATCGCAGGGTTGCTCCGGTGAAGACGATGACTGCCATTGCCGTCAGCACCACGAACGGTAGCCAGAGTGACGTGATCGGTGCGCCGCGCAGCATGATGCCCTGCGCAATCATGTTGAAGTAGGTCAACGGCAGGATGTAGCCGATCCAGCGCACCCCGGCGGCCATGGCATCAAGCGGAAATATCATGCCCGACAACAAGATCTGCGGCATCATGAAGAGAAACGCGGTTTGAATGGCCTGCCCGGTGGTCTGTGACACCGTCGATATGAACACGCCTAGTCCGAGGACGACGAACAGGAAGATGCCGCCGCCGAGGATGAAGGCGAATACGTTGCCGTTGAACGGAACTCCGAACAGCCACATACCCAGCAACGTCACGATGATCATGTCGATCGCGGCGAGCAGGAAGTACGGGGCGATCTTGCCGAGGATCACTTGACTGGGTTTGATCGGCATGACGGCCAGCTGTTCCAGCGTTCCTGCCTCACGTTCGCGGACCAGGCCGATGCTGGTGATGATGGTGCCGATGAAGGTGAGGATCAGTCCGATCAGTGCGGGCACCATCACCCATGACGTCTTCAAGTCCGGATTGAACAGGACATCGGTCGTCACCGTGGCGCCGGCCTTGTTGAGAACGGCCACGGTGGATTGGGCTCCGAACAGATTGGATCCGTCGACCAGCGCGAGGACGGGGGATTGACCGGTGACGATGGCAACGTCAACCTTGTTCTCCTTCAACAGGTTCACGGCATCGTGCTGCGTGTCCTGCGGCTCGATGACGGTGACGTCGAAGTAGGACGGCAACGCCGCGGCCGCCTGCTGTGCCTGCGGGCCGACGACTGCTGTGTGCGTGGATGAGACGAAAAAGTTTGCGGCATAACCGAAGATGATCAGCAGCAGCAAAGGGAGCGCTACCAGCATCGCGAGGGTGCGCGGATCGCGGCGGAGTTCGCGGAACTCCTTGATGATCATTGCTCGCATGTCTTGAGGGTAAAACTCTCTGCGGATAAATGTCATCAGTTGGTGAATATTTGCTGCTGTCCTTGTCGTCGGTGTCGGCAGCCGTTCATGGAATTCGATGACCGTTGACGGCGAGGCGTGGGGCGCCTACGGTCATACACCATCCAACTAATGTATGACGTCAATGGAAGGCGCGGAATGGGTCTGCTAGGTGAGCGTGCGGTGGTACTGGGTGGCAGTGTTGCGGGGATGTGCGCGGCCGGCGCGGTCGCACCGTATTTCGACGAGGTCGTCGTGCTCGAACGCGACCTCATCCCCGACGATGCGGAGCATCGCCGCGGGGTTCCCCAGAGCAAGCACCCGCATTTCCTGCTCAACGCCGGTCGCCGGGCGATGGACACTCTGTTCCCGGGCTATGAAGATGCGCTGATCGATGCCGGTGGAATGCATCTGATGCCATCCATGGCCGCGGCCCACTGCGAAGCTGCAGGGTGGATTCCGCGTCAGGAAAGCACCATGACGATGGTGTACGCGTCCCGGTTGCTGATCGAGCGCACCCTGCGGGGCAAACTCAGTGAGATCGCCAACGTGCGCGTCATCGAGGGTGTCAACATCGAGGGCATCGAGGTCGTCCACACAGGCGCATCGACAGGCCGGGTCACCGGGGCGTGGGTGACCGGAGGTGACGACGGGCCGCAGCGCGCACTGATCGAAGGTGACCTCGTCATCGACACTCTCGGTCGCGGTTCACTGGTGTCCGACTGGTTGGTGAAGGCGGGCTGGCCCGAGGTCCGCGTGCAGTCCCTCGACGCTGGGGTCACCTACACCACCCAATGGTTTGCCAAGCCGGTCGACCTTCCCGAGTCGTGGTGGTGGCATCAGCTTTCGGTGATGCCCACCAGTGACACTGGTTCGCACCCACCCGAACACGACTTCCTGTGCCAGATCTTCCCGATCGAAGGCGATCGAGTACTCGTCACCATGGGCTCGTGGGGGCATCCGATGCCGCGTAAGGACGACGAATTCCGCGAGACCGCCACACGTCTGCGGACTCCGGTGTTCGCTCAGATCATGGAATTGTGTGAGCCCTTGTCAAAGGTCTTCGTCACCAAGTCGACCGGAAACAAGCGACGGCGCTTTGACGAGTTGGCCAATCCGCCGGCAAACCTGCTTGTGCTGGGCGACGCGATCTGCGGTTTCAATCCCTTCTATGCGCAGGGGATGACTTCCGCGGCGAAGAGTGCGGTGCTCTTGGCGGACATGTTGCGCACCGAGGCTGACGCTGGGAAGGCGACGCTGGAAGCCACTTTCCCGAGACGGTATTTCGACGCGCAACGGGGCCTGCTGGATGACATCTGGGTGCTCGCCCTTGCACGGGATCAGGGATATGAGAACGCCGCGGGCACGGAGATCGCACCGCGGTGGCGCAGGCGGATCGCAGCCCGCGCCGGCTGGCCCATCTTCAATCTGATCTCGGCGACGAGTCGGGAGGACGAGGCCGTGGAGAACGCATTCACCGCCGTGTTCAACCTGGAAAAACCCGTCACTGAGATGGTGACCAATCCTCGAGTCCTGTTCGGGATCGCCAGGTTTGCGATCAAACGTGCGTTGAGGCGCAACCGGTTGCCGATCGGTTTCGACGCGCAGGAAAACCCGCCGTCGACGATCTACCGCGACGGCCGACCGCATCCGGGCGGTCGGGCGCACGTGCTCCCGCGGGCGAGTGTCGGCTCGGCGGTCTCCGGGTGACACCCATAGTCCCCGCCACTGACCACCCCATCACGGAGAGAAGCTGAGATCATGGCGGCATCGTGCGACACCGGAACACCGGCGTACATCATCACGCGTTATCTCGGATTTGACTGTCAGGATGCCAATCCTGTTGTCACACTGCGTAACCCGTTCGCTCTCGACAACTGGACACTGCCCATCCTGGAATTGACGATTGTCGTCGGTGCCGTCCTGGCGCTCGTCCACGCGGTGCGGCGGCTCCGCAACGACGGGGACCCCACCAACCTCGCGTTGTGGTTCGGTGGTCTCGTCTACCTCTTTATCATCGAACCGCCGCTGTACTTCCCGGAGTGGTTCGGGATGCAAGACGCGATGGGATTCATGTTCTCCCACAACGTCTTCACCGTCCAGTTCATGTACGACAGACTCCCTCTCTACATCGTCGCCTTCTATCCGGCGCTGAGTCAGGTCGCCTACGAGATCGTCCGGGCGCTGGGAGTCTTCGACGGGACCAGGGGGTCCGCGCTGCGTGGTGCCGTCGGCGTCGCCCTTGTCTATCAGGCGTTCTATGAGATCTTCGACCAGCTCGGTCCGCAACTGAAGTGGTGGGCCTGGAACGTGGACCAGCCGTACTACGGGCCCGATGCCGCCGCGCTGGGCAATCCGGCAGCGATTCCACTGATGGACTCGGTACCGCTGAACAGTGTCTGGCTCTTCGCCTCGGTCTCCTTCGGTGTCCTTGCCTATTTCTGCGCGAAGTTGGTCGCCGATCCCACCCGTGCGGGGATGCCTCCACGCGGATGGTCGCTGACCTGGCGGACCGTCGTGGCCGGTGCCCTCGCCGTGGTCTGCATGCCTCTGTTCAGCATTCCCACCGCGGTGTTCGGGCGTGAGCATGCCAACCTCACCGGCCAGACGATCGTTCTCGGCATCGAGATCGCAGGACTCTGGGTGATCGGCGGCTACATCCTGGTGACGCACTGGTGGCGCCACCGCGCCGACCACGCCGGATCGACGCTCCCGGCACGGACGGCACATCGGTTCCTGCGGGGGTTTCCTATCCTCTATCTCGGGGTCCTGGCAGTCCTGTGGATTGCCGCACTACCCGACTATTTCGGCGCCCGCGGTGGCATCACCGCGGATGGCACCCCGACCGGCAATCTCTTCTACGTCGTCTGCTGCTTTGTCGTTGCTGTCGCATCGCTGACTGCCGCTCTCCTGCGCGGACGCGCACCTGCCGAGTCACCCCGTGAGGACGTTGCGGCATCACCATCGGGCGGCAGCACGTGACACCATGGACCGGGTGAGGACACGAGGATGGCAGGGAGATCTACCCCAGAACTCCGACGAGGCCAGGTCACGAATCCTTGATGCGGCCATCCGATGTGTGAACAGGTACGGCGCCCAGAAGACCACACTGGCCGACGTGGCGGGTGAGCTCGGGGTCACCCGCCAGACCGTCTATCGGTACTTCCCCACCGTCAATGACGTTCTTGCCGCGGTCGCGGCGGCCGGCGCAGAGGACTTCCTCGACCGCATGGCCACCAACCTCGGCCACGTCACCACCCCGCAGGACGCGATCACCGAGACCATTATGTACTGCCTGCGGGTGCTGCCCGACGAACCCGCGATCGGCCTGCTCGTCCGGGCGGGCGAGACGGAGTTCTTCACCCGGGAGGCCACGACGGCCAACGCCATCGCGCTGGGTGCGTCGATGTTGCGCCGGTTATCGGTCGACTGGGAGGGCGCGGGATACGACGAGGCGGCGATGGCCGGCCTCGCCGAGTTGGTGATGCGGATCTGGCTCAGCTTTCTGCAATACCCGACGCACCCGGCGCGCACCGACGACGAACTGCGGGACTTCCTGCGTACCTGGGTCTGTCCATTGACGTTCACTTCCACGAGGTGATCCGCCGATCATGGGCTCGGCCCCGCAGGCGGAGACCGCGGCGGCCAATGGTTTCAACACCGTGATGCGTTCTCTCGGCACGTCGATCGGTGCCGCAGTGATCGGTGTCGTCCTGGCCCAGATGACCATCACCATCGGCGGTTTCGAGATGGCGTCGGAGGCTGGGTTCCGCGTCAGCCTGTTGATCGGAGCGGGAGTGTCGTTGGCGGCGTTGGTGATCGCCTCGCTCATCCCGCGCAGTACGAGTACGGCTGCCGTCACCGGGGGTCCGGTGCCTGCTCGGTGTCGGCCGCGACGACCACATACGTGTTGCGGCCGGCGTGTTTCGCCGAGAGCAGTGCGGTGTCGGCCTGATTGAGGTACTCCGCGAGGATTGATCCCGCCTGACCGCGCGGAATCGGTGGGAGGGGATCGACGCAGACGGCACCGACGCTCATCGTGACGATGTGCCCGCTCACGAGGCCCGCCCAGGGGACGCTGAGCTCATCGGCCATGCGTATCAACGCATCGTGACGCAGTTGGGCGGCGATGACGAACTCGTCGCCGCCGAGGCGTCCGACAACGGCATCGAGTCCGGCGGTCGATCGGATACGTTGGGCCAGCCGGATGAGGACGGCGTCGCCGACCGCGTGTCCGTATTTGTCGTTGATCGTCTTGTAGTGATCGATGTCGATCATCGCGACGGCGAACGGGCAGCCGGGCCGGGCGGCAACGCCACGCATCGCCGCGGTGAACCCCCGTCGGTTGAGGACTCCGGTGAGCGGATCGGTGGTCGTGTAGTGCAACTGGATCTGCAAGGCGCGTTTGAACGACAACGAGTAATTGCGCAACAACGAGATATTGTCAAGACCTGTGGATGAGCGGTTTTCAGGCGGCCTCCTGGGTGCCTGAGGTGGCGTCGGGTTCGACGAGTTTGCCTTTCTCGAAGGTGGCGCCATCACGGACCAGTTTCACCAGATGTGGTGCGTTGACCGCCCGCCATTTCGACTGCGCGGCCTCGATCAGTTTGTAGGCCATCGCGATGCCGGCCGCGCGGGATCCGGGGCCTTTGGTGACTTTGGTCCGTAGCCGCACGGTCGCGAACGTCGACTCGATCGGATTGGTGGTCCGCAGATGAATCCAATGCTCAGCGGGATACCGATAGAACTCCAGGAGCACGTCGGTGTCGTCGACGATCTTGGCCACGGCTTTCGGATACTTGGCACCGTAGGTCTTCTCGAATGCAGCGATGGCTTGACGGGCATGCTGTTCGTCTTCGGCGTTGTAGACTTCCTGCATCGCTTTGATAGCGTTGGGGTGTGCCGATTTCGGCAGTGCCGCAAGCACATTGGCTTGCTTATGAAACCAGCAGCGTTGTTCCCGGCTCTCGGGGAACACCTCGCGGACCCCGGCCCAGAACCCGAGCGCGCCGTCCCCGACCGCCAGGGTCGGGGACGGCATGCCACGGCGTTTACAGCTGCGCAGCAGATCGGCCCACGACTCGGTCGATTCCCGGTAGCCGTCAGCGAGCGCGATCAACTCCTTGCGGCCGTCGGCGCGGACGCCGATCATGACCAACAGACACAGCTTCTCCTGCTCCAGGCGCACCTTGAGGTGGATGCCGTCGACCCACACGTACACATAGTCGGCGGTGATGTCGCGGTCGGCGAAGGCTGCGGCTTCTTTCTGCCACTGGGCAGTGAGTCGGCTGATGGTGGCCGCCGACAACCCAGCGCCGGAACCGAGGAACTGCTCGAGTGCCGGCCCGAAATCGCCGGTGGACAGTCCATGCAGGTACAGCAGCGGCAGGACCGCGGAGATCTCCGGGCTTTTGCGTGCCCACGCCGGCAGAATCTTCGACGAGAACCTCTGCCGCTCACCGGTGTCTGGGTCGACGCGCTTGTCGTTGACCCGCGGTGCCTTCACCGCAACCGCACCCGCAGCGGTCATCACCTCGCGCTCGTTGTGGGGAGCCGTTACGCACCACCAGACGGTGCCCGTTCTCATCGACCTGATCGGTGAACTGGTCGATGTAGGCGGCGACCTCGGCGCGCAATGCCGCGGCGAGCATCTGCCGAGCACCGTCTCGGACGATCTGATCGAGGATGGAGCGGTCCTCGCCAGCCGGGTTGGAACCTTCGTTGGAGTTGACTACCGTGAGCACGAGGCGTGCCTTTCCGCCAGCGCTGCAACGCTGACTTGATCAAGTGACTACCAGGATCATATTTACGGGAAGGCACGCCCTCCCTGATCCACAGGTCTTGATCATTCCTCCGCAACAACAGCACCAACCCGTTGGCCGACATCATTGCCACCAACACCAAGTAGGCCACTGTGGCGGTGTCCACGCCCTGCACAAGGGCGACGACAGCCGAGATGACGATGACAGTGGTGCTGAACACCATGTGGAAAATGACGACTCGGAGCCGGACGAAGTTGGCGACATATCCTCCGATGACGCCGAACAACGATGAGGCGGCAAGAGCGAGGACCGGGTTCTGGAACGTTGCGATCCCCATCGCCAAGCCGCCATCGGCGTAAATGGCGAACCCGTTGTTCATACCGCTGAGGCGTCCGGGCTTGCTCCACCACGCGGTGGCGAGGCTCATCTGGCTCACGATCACGGCAAAGGGAACCGTCGTCGTGGCGATGATGGCCATCACGGCCATCCGCACCGGCGAACCGGCCGAGCCGTCCGGTGTCAGAATGCTCACCGCGCCCAGGACGCCGAACATCACGGTGAGTGTGGCCACTCCGTACCGGACGACGGCCTCGCGACCTCCGGCGCTCTGTAGGGCGTGCTGGGCGTGCAGAAATGATTGCTCATGGTTGCTGGTGCCCGGTGCAGTTGATGGCACTCGACCGTCTGGTTGTCGCAATACCCGACTTCTACGGATGCACATGTGCGGCCCTCCCCTGCGCACATCGCACTGCCGACCCCCGAGCAGCGTCGTCGAATGATCTTGGCAATAGTGAAGTGTAGCCAACAAGTAACGCGTCTCCTCGACGGATGACGTTGTCTAGAGTGTGTCTCCGTGAACAGCGACGGGATCGACCGGTTGGGACGACACGAGTCCGCGGAGACCGTCCCCGATCCGATCACGCAGTTGGAGGATGCACTGGCGGACATGTGGCGACAGGGTCGCAGCCGGGCCCGGCTGCGTGCTCATGCGATCGATCCGGCGCTCGATTCATCGCTATATCCACTGTTCACGATCCTGGCGCGGCACGATTCGGTGCCGATGTCGCAGTTGGTCGCGACGCTGGACCTCGACAAGTCGACGGTCACCCGGCAGGTCGACGCGGTGGTGCGGCTGGGCCTGGTGGAGCGCCGTCCCGATCCGGATGACGCCCGGGCCCGGGTCGTCTCGCTGACCGCGGTCGGCCGGCAACGATGTGATGCGGTGGTCGCCTCGGCGGTGGCGGACTGGCGGGCGCGGTTGGCCAAGTGGGATCCCAACGACATCCGCACCCTCACCGAGTTGCTTCGACGCCTCGAGTCCAGCAGCGACTGACGCCTCCGCAGCGTCCGTCGGCTCGCGTGGCACCCAGTCCCCGAGGCGGGAATAGCCTCAGATAGTTGCATGTTACATCTATTGGGTATACAGTTGCACTACTCAACTAATGGGAGTGCGCCACCGGCCACACCTTCTGCGCCGGCCTCACCGCCGGCGCATTCACCTTCTTCCTCCGCCCGCGAGGCGGAGTACTGACCGAATTCCAGGGAGGTTTTCGCATGAGTTCGACTGTGTCGCAGAGCGACTCACACGTCGCCGAGGCGTCGTCGCCGATGACGCACCGTCAGCGCCTCGAAGCGCTCGTCGGGCTGCTGCTGGGAATGTTCGTCGCATTCCTGTCATCGACCATCGTGTCCAACGCGCTGCCGACGATCATCACCGATCTGCACGGCACGCAGGATCAGTACACCTGGGTCGTCACCGCCACCTTGCTGGCGTCGACGGCCACCACCCCGCTGTGGGGCAAGCTGTCCGACCTGATCAGCAAGAAACTGCTGGTCCAGGCGGCGTTGACGGTCTTCGTCATCGGCTCGGTCCTGGCCGGACTGTCGCAATCGGTGGGCATGCTCATCGGTTTCCGTGTGGTCCAGGGTCTGGGCCTGGGTGGTCTGCAGGCGCTGGTCGTGATCGTGATCGCGTCGATGTTCAGCCCGCGTGAACGTGGCCGCTACCAGGGTCCGATCGCCGCGGTGATGTCGCTGGCCACCGTCGCCGGCCCACTGATCGGCGGAGTCATCGTCGACACCAGCTGGCTCGGCTGGCGCTGGACCTTCTACGTGTGCGTCCCGCTCGCGGTGATCGCCCTGCTGGTGATCCAGCGGACGCTGAACCTGCCGGTGATCCGGCGCGACGTCACCATCGACTACACCGGAGCCGCGCTGATCGCCGCCGGCGTCAGCACGCTGCTGATCTGGGTCACCCTGGCCGGCAAGAACTTCGACTGGGTTTCCGGCATGTCGTTCGGTCTGGTCGCGCTCGGTGCGATCCTGCTCGCGGTGGCCGTGTTCGTCGAGTCGAAGGCCAAGGACCCGATCATCCCGCTGCGCCTGTTCCGCGACCGCACCATCGCGCTGGCGACCGTCGCCAGCATCGCCGTCGGCGTCGCGCTGTTCGGCAGCGCGGTCTTCCTCGGCCAGTACTTCCAGATCGCCCGCGGCTACTCGCCGACCATCGCCGGCCTGCTGATGCTGCCGATGATCGTCGGATCGATGCTGTCGGCAACCGTGTCGGGCACATTGATCACCCGCTTCGGTCGGTGGAAGGGCTTCATCGTCGCCGGTGCCGCGCTGATGACCGTCGGATTCGGTCTGCTGTCGACCATCGGAGCGCACACCGACATGGTGCTCGTCGGTGCCTACCTGTTCGTGCTCGGCGTCGGCATGGGGATGAGCATGCAGAACCTGGTGCTGGCCGTGCAGAACAACGTCAAGCCCACCGAACTGGGTGCGGCCACCTCGACCATCACCTTCTTCCGCTCACTCGGAGGTGCCGCGGGTGTGTCGGTCCTCGGTGCGGTGCTGTCCAACCACGTCACCGATCTGATCGCGAAGGGGCTGGGCGCACTCGGCATCAGCGCGGGAACCGGCGGCGGGACAGCCGGACTGTCCAACCTGAACGAACTGCCCGGCCCGATCGCCGAGATCGTGCGCGGCGCCTACGGCGACGGCACCGCCCGGATCTTCCTGGTGTCGGCCGTGATGGCGGCGATCAGCCTGGTCGCGGTGCTGTTCATCAAGGAGGTCGCCCTGAAGATGACCAGCGCCCTCGAGGAGCAGATCGACGAGATCTCCGTGGACGCCGGCGTTGACGAGGTCGGCGAGATCGGCGGTGTTGACGAGGTCGCCGAGATCGGCGTCGCGAACGTGCCTGTCGGAGCGCCCGCACGCTGACCCTCGCCTCCCGCACGCTCAACTCCCACCTGCGTACAATGCATTCCGCGCAGGTGGGAGTTGCGAGTGCAACTCCCCAGCAGTCGATGACGCGGGGAGGTGCGATGAGCGACGCCGTGGCGGCCGTGGCGCCCGCCTTCGATGACTGGCGGCACTACCCGCCGCTGAACCTCCCGAAGATCCTCGACGTCGCGCTCACCGAGATCGTCGAGCACGGCTACGACGCGACCAGCGTCCGGACGATCGCCGCGGCGGTGGGGGTGACCGTCCCCGCGCTGTACTACCACTACGACAACAAGCAGGCCATCCTCGTCGCGTTGTTCGATCACGCCATGGCCACCGTGAGCGCCCACGTGGACGCCGCACTCGTCGAGGCCGGGACCGACCCGGTCCGGCGGCTGTCGGCGATGGTGGAGGCGATCGCGTTGTACATGGCCAACTATCGCGATCTGGCCTTCCTCGACTCGGAGCACCGTTCACTCACCGAAGACAACAGTCGGTGGTATCGCGAACATCGCGACACCATAGATCAGCAGCTGCGTGAGGCGATCGAAGATGGTTGCCGCGCCGGTGTTTTCGCCACCAGGGTGCCCGACTCGGCGCGTCGCGCGATCCTGTCGATGTGTCAGGGAATCGCCGGCTGGTACCGCCCCGACGGTCCCCGGACCCCGGCCGAGACGGCCCGCGACTATGTGCACATCGCCTTGGCGGCCGTCGAATACTCCGATCTTGCTTGACCTTTCGGAGGCTTCGGCGCTGGTCGAGTAGTTGAGAGGGGCCCTACCTCCCGCTGGGGGCCGCGTTTTCCCGCTGGTCGAGTAGGTGAGGAGCGCTAGCGACGAGCCGTATCGAGGCCTCCGCCAGGTGAGGCTGGAACGCTCGCAACGCTTTCCAGCGCATCGCACGGGGGCTCGACTCGCTGCTCGCCCTTGGGGCTCGCAGCGGCTCGACCGTCGGGTGGGGTCGGTTCGGCCGGTGGGCGGGGGTCGGCCGATCGGGCGAGGGGCCTACCCCGCCGACGCGACCGGCTTCTCGGCCGTGTGGTGCACCGGGCAGCCGGGGGCGAACGTGCCGAGCTTCTCGATGTCGAAGCCGTTGGGGTAGCTGCGGATTCGTGGCATGTCACGCACCAGTCGGGGCTTGCGGCGCGACGGCAGGGCGGCCACCACACGTGCCCGGGCCCGCAATCCCGCCACCGACGCCGCGCGTGCGATCCGACCCGGCCGGCGATAGTGGAATGCGGCGAGCAGCGGTTCGTCCATCACCGATCGGCTGAAGATGTCGATCGCGGGGGCCAGTGGTTTCGGATAGAAGGTCTGCATCAGGCGCATCGTCGAGTCGGCGACCCGCCGGGCGCCCGCGTCGTAGGCGAAATGCTTCGCTTCGTATTCGTCCATCAGCCGGGCGAACTGCTCGTAGGTGTCCGGGATTTCGGTGATCGCCATGTGCTTGCCGAGTGTGCGGTAGTAGCGCACGGAGGCGAGAACCTCCTCGTGAGTCATGCGCCGCCAACCGAAGTCGTCGATCCACCGTTTGGGGACGACGACGAAGGTGGCCAGGACGTAGAGCATGTCGTCGTTGCTGATGTCGTAGTTGTGGTGCATCTGGTTGATCCGACGGATCGCGGCGCGACCGTTGGGACTCGAGAATCCTTCGAGTAGAGGAACTTCCAGGAGGAGGCCGGTGTCGTCGTAACGTTTCTGGACTCGGCCGGTGAATTCGCCGGTGTCGTCGAGAAGTCGGCCGATGCTCGGAACGGCATAGGTGCGGAACAGAGCGAAGCTCAACGCCTGATTCATGTCCCACGGGAACTCGAAGGTGGTCAGGTTGCGGTAGACGAGTTCGAACTCGGTGTCGGGATCGAGTCCTCCATTGCGATCGATGGTGTACACACGCGCTCCTCACGTCGGGCCGGTGTCGTCGACTATAAGTAGACTTACACTAATGTGCAAGGGGTCACACCAAAGATGTGTCGTGGGGTGATCGACTACTCGGACGTGGCGGACGGCATCGTCGACTCCGGGGCCGGCGCGTCGTCGAGTGGTCCGATGGCACTCTCGACAAAGAGATGAAATCCCTGGTCGAGGGCGTCGTAGGAGCGCAGCGTGCCGCTCTCGTAGCCGACCAGCAGGTACATCGAGATGGTGGCGTAGACCTCGGCCTTCGCATCGTCGCCGAGCACATCGCGGTAGGTCTCGGCGATGAAATCGCGGCGCTCGAGGTCGACCTCCTCCTGAAGCGCCCGCACCTCGGGGTCTTGGGCCGCCCACACGCGAATGGCCGACTCGGAGTCGTGGGGCAGTGTCAGGCCGATGTCCATCAGGACCGCGAGTCGCGCGCGCGGATCGGCCACCTTGCGGGCCTCGGCGATCGGGCGCTGGCTCTTCTCCTGCCGCCAGAAGGTGATGAGGGCCGAGGTGAACTCGGCCCAGTTGTCGAAGGCGTGGTAAAAGCTGCCGGTGGTGGCATCGGCGCGGGCGCAGACCGCGGCCAGCTTGAGGGCGCCGTACCCGTCCTCGGCGAGAACGGTCAGGCCGGCCTCGAGGAAGCGCACACGCGCGTACCGCGACGGTGTGGATCTGCGCTCGCGGGCCATGTAAGCCGATCCTAGTTCATCGTCGGGGCCACCCGGATCACCCGTTTCGGCTGGTTGTGCGGCCGTGATTGATCTGGATCACACCTATGTGTTAGTACTTAGCGAACGATCAGTCGGTGGTTCCGTGTGGGAATCGGGCCACCAAAGTCGTCACTCCTGGGAGGATCGCCTCATGCCCGAAGCCGTCATCGTCGACGTCGTCCGCCTCGCGTCCGGGAAGGGCAAGCCTGGTGGCGCCCTGTCGGAGACCAAGCCGGTCGAGTTGCTCGCGCACGTGCTGCGCGCGCTCGTCGAGCGCAACGACCTCGACCCCGCCCGCGTCGACGACGTCATCGGCGGATGCGTCGGCCAGGCCGGTGAGCAGGCGCTGAACATCTCGCGCACCGCATTGCTGTCCGCGGGCTTCCCGGAGTCGGTGCCTGCGACCACCGTCGACCGTCAGTGCGGCTCGAGTCAGCAGGCCGCGCACTTCGCCGCGCAGGGCGTCATCGCCGGCGCCTACGACATGGTGATCGCCGCGGGCGTCGAATCGATGAGCCGGGTGCCGATGGGATTCTCCACCGCAGGACAGAGCCCCTACGGTCCGAGCATCGCCGCCCGATACCCCGATGGTCTTGTCGGTCAGGGTATTTCGGCCGAACTGATCACAGCGAAGTGGAAGCTCGAACGTGAGGCTCTCGATGCCTTTGCGGCGCAGTCACATCAGCGCGCGGCGCAGGCCGCCGCCGACGGCTTCTTCGGTCGGGAGATTTTGCCGATCGACGTCGTCGACGCCGACGGCAACCGCGTGACCCACACCGTGGACGAAACGGTGCGTGCCACCACCACCACCGAGGGGTTGGCCGGACTCAAGCCGTCCTTCTACAGCGAGCAGTATGCGCAGCGATTTCCCGAGATCGGTTGGCACATCACGCCCGGCAACTCCTCGCCGCTCACCGACGGCGCGTCCGGCGCGTTGATCATGAGCGACGCCATGGCCTCGACGCTGGGTCTGACGCCGCGGGCCCGGTTCCATTCCTTCTCGGTGGCCGGCGACGATCCGGTCTTCATGTTGACCGCGCCGATCCCGGCGACGCACAAGGTGCTTGCCCGGGCCGGCCTGTCGATCGACGACATCGATGCCTACGAGGTCAACGAGGCATTCGCACCCGTACCGCTGGCGTGGGCACACGAGTTCGGTGCCGACCCGGCCAAGCTCAATCCGCGCGGCGGGGCGATCGCACTCGGCCACGCGCTGGGATCGTCGGGAACCCGACTGCTCTCCACGCTCGTCAATCATCTCGAGGCCACCGGCGGCCGTTATGGTCTACAGACCATGTGTGAAGGCGCCGGAATGGCCAACGCCACCATCATCGAACGGATCTGACCCATGAAACGCACCATCTTCGAAACCGAACATGAGCAGTTGCGTGAGAGCGCGCGCGAGTTCCTGGCCCGCGAATGCGCGCCGAACGTCGAGAAGTGGGAGGCCGCGGGGCAGGTCGACCGCGAGGCCTACCGTAAGGCCGGCGACGCCGGACTGCTCGGCTTCAACATCCCCGAGGAGTTCGGTGGCGGTGGAGTCACCGACGACTTCCGTTTCAATGCCGTTGTGGTGGAAGAATTCTCCCGGTTCGGTGGTGCCGCGCCCGGTCTGAGCCTGCAGAATGACGTGCTCGTCCCGTACTTTCTGGACCTGGCCAACGACGAGCAGAAGGCCCGGTGGATGCCCGGAATGGCCACCGGCGAAACGATTCTCGCCGTCGCCATGACCGAACCCGGTGCCGGAAGCGACCTGGCCGGTATCAAGACCTCGGCACGCGACGAAGGCGATCACTACGTCCTCAACGGATCGAAGACCTTCATCTCGGCCGGCATCAACTCCGACCTCGTTGTCGTGGTGTGCCGCACCAATCCGGATCCGGCCGCCGGTCACAAGGCCTTCTCGCTGCTCGTCGTCGAACGCGACATGGAGGGCTTCGAGCGCGGACGCAAGCTCGACAAGATGGGCCTCAAGGCCCAGGACACCGCCGAACTGCAGTTCACCGATGTCCGTGTGCCCAAGGAGAATCTGCTCGGTGTCGAGGGCCGCGGCTTCTATCACCTGATGCAGAACCTGCCCTCGGAGCGGTTGTCGATCGCCGTCGGTGCCACCGCCGGTGCCCGAGGGGTCTTCGAGGAGACCCTGCAGTACACCAAGGACCGCAAGGCATTCGGCAAGCCGATCGGCTCGTTCCAGGCCAACCGCTTCTACCTTGCCGAGATGTCGACCGAACTCGACATCGCCGAGCAGTACATCGACCGCTGCCTGCGCGCGGTGCTCGACGACGACCTGACCGCGGTCGACGCCGCCAAAGCCAAGTGGTGGTGCACCGAAACCGCCAAGAAGGTCATCGACCGCTGCGTGCAGCTGCACGGCGGCTACGGGTACATGAACGAGTACAAGGTCGCCCGGGCCTACACCGATTCCCGTATCCAGACCATCTTCGGTGGCACCACCGAGATCATGAAGGACCTCATCGGCCGCGACATGGGGCTGTAGTAGACCCGCGCCGTCGACGAAAACCCGCGGAAGAATGTGCTTCCGCGGGTTTCTTCGTCTTCGGCCGAGAGTTTCCGGCCGGGGAATCGGAAAGTGGGGGAGGAGTGTTCGTCCCCCACTTCCGCCATCCCTCGCTTCGGTCACCGCCGACCGACTACCCGCAGCAGTGCTTGGCCGTGCTGGGCGGCACGTTCATCACCGGGCACTTGTCGGTGAAGTTGTAGGGCTTCAACGTGAATCCGGCGTAGTCGACCGGCATGATCGGCCAGTCCTCGGTACGCGGGAAGTGGGTGATCCCGAAGGTGTGCCACACCACGATGTCCTCGCCGTCGAGGGGGCGATCGGCCGAGAGATAGGCGGGTAGGCCGTCCGTGCCCGAGCTCTGGTTGACGAAATCGCCTGCCGCATAACGTTCCGACGCATCGTAGGCGCTCACCCACACCTGATTGGTGGTGAATGCGGCCCGCTTGGCGATCGATGACGCGGGGTCGGCGAGCAGCATCGGGGTCTGATGGGCGTGAAGTGCGTACGCCGGGTGGTGACCCATCCGGCCGGTCTTCTCGGTGTTGACGATGTGCCAGGTGCGGCCCGCCGCCGCATTGGCCTGCCGCACTCCGTCGGCCTCGGAGCTGATACGGGTGGTCTGCGCGGTGAACGCGTTACCCCACGGATTGCCCTCTCCCATCGGCACACTCACCGCGTCGATCTCGTCGACGGCGTTGGTCACGCCGTCGACGGTCATGTCCAGGCGTGCGCTGAACAGGTGCTGGTGATAGGGCAGACCCAGACCGGGCGCGACGTGGCTCTGGTAATCCGACCCCTCCTCCGGGTAGGCGGCGGTGAAGGCCATGCCGGTGAGCTTCGCCTCGAGTTCGATGGTGCCGTCGAGGTAGAGGTACCAGTAGAAGCCGTAGTCGTAGTTGCCGACGGTGGTGAAGAAGCTGATCACCAGGCGGCGCTGACGCCGCATCTCACTCATGCCGGTGAAGATGTCGGTGTGCTTCCACAGCGTGCCGTAATCCTCTTCATGCATGCAGATCGCATTGGTGATCGTGCGGGGCGAGCCCTGCTCGTCGGCGAGGGTGGCGTCGAAGTAGTAGATCTCGCCGAGGCAGTCACAGCCCAGGGTCAGTGAGTTCGTGTAGCGCCCGTAGACGTACTCGCCGGTGTCGAAGTAGTTCTGCCAGTAGCGGTTCGGTGACGGATCGCCGTACGGCACCACCATCTCGTTGATCGACGCGCGGTAGGCCACGTCGCGATTCTGATACTGCAGGTTGCGCAGGATCAGTCCCTCGCGGGCGTCGAAGGAGATGTCGAGGGACCAGTTGGTCCAGTCGATGTGCTCCCCGGTGACGGTGAAACTCGGCCCCTCGGGCTGGGTGATGTCGATCGGCTTGAGGCCCTGCAACGGCTCTCCGGCGATCTCGGTGGTGTCGAAGTTCCCCGATTCGGCGGGAACGTCGAAGATCCGGTAGTCGACGATGTCGATGATCTCGCGGTTCACGATGTCGACGTAGGCGCACAATCCGTCGACGGGATGGGCCCAGGGCAGGTCCCTCTCGTGCTCCTGGACGAAAGCGAAGGAACGAATGATTCGGCGGCCCTTCTCATTCGGGTTGTCGTACGTACCCGCCGACAGCGGCACGGCGACCGTCGTGGCCGGGTCGACGCCGCGTGCCCGCAGCGCCTCACCCCAGCGGGGTTCGGTCGCGAGGAACTCCGACACGATCGCGAATTCCTCGTCGAGGATGGGGAGTTGGCCCACCTCGGGATCGACCGGGGTGCTGGCCACGAGACTCCCGTCGGTCAGCGACACCAGATTGTCGGTGGCTGCACCGGATACGATGTCCAGCAGCATGATCCGGGCACGGCGCTGAATTGCCGGGCCGTTGCCGGAGCGGTGCGCCAGCACGGCGGCCTTGTCCGGTTCGTCGAGTCCGACGTAGACGAAGCGGGTCGTGGTGGTGACGAGTCCGGCGCCGTTGAGGATGTCGCGGGCGGCGGTGATCTCGTCGGCAGTGAGGCTGCCCAGTACCGGGGCGGTGACGGTCTCGGGGGCGATGGTCATGGTGTTCCTCTCAATTGGTGGTGGGAGGCCGATTCCTGGTGAGTGGCGAGGTCAGGCCGCGATGGCGGAGGTCAGTGAGTCATAGGCGGTCTCGTTGCGACGGCGCAGGATCAACGCCTGGACGACGCCGATGAGGACCGCGGCGACCACCAGGGCGAAGAAGAAGTCGGCCAGCGACTGTGACCCACCGATGAGGGTCGGGAAGTTGGCGACGACGGCGATCAGCGTGACCCCCAGGCCGAGGAGACCGAGGACGGGTGCGACGACCGAACGCCACACGCCGGCGGCGATCTTCTTGCGCCGGAAGTAGACGATGACGGCGACGCAGGTCAGTGCCATCAGCACCACGATGCCGAGCGTCGCGACACCGGAGAACCAGGCGAAGACCTGCAGTTCGGGATCGAGTCCGAGGGCGGCGAACAGTGCCACCAGCGCCACCGCGGTGGTCGTCTGCACGAAGGAACTGACGTGCGGTGACAGGTGCGTCGGGTGGATGGTGCCGAGGCGGGACGGCATCGCCGTCGCATTGGCCATCGAATGCTGGTAGCGGGAGATCACGTTGTGGAAACTGAGGATGCAGGCGAACAGGCTGGTGATGAGCAGGATGTTCACGGTCGTCGACGCCCAGGTGCCGAGGTAGGTCTGCGCGGTGGCCATGATCATGCCGGCCGGATCCTCGGCGGCTGCGGCCACCACATTGTCCGGGCCCCACGCCATCACCAGCGCCCACGACGTGAAGGCGTAGAACACGCCGATCAGGAGTACGGCGACGTAGGTGGCGCGCGGGATGGTGCGGTCGGGATCGCGGGCCTCGTTGCGGAAGATCGCGGTCGCCTCGAAGCCGATGAAGCCGGCGACGGCGAACATCAAACCGATGCCGGGAGCGCCGGAAAAGACCGCCGACGGGGTGAACGATTCCAGCGACAACCCTTGTGCGCCACCCTGAACCATGATGGCGATGTCGAGGATGAGCACGATGCCGATCTCGGCGATCAGCAGCAGTCCCAGCACCTTGGAGCTGAGCTCGATGTGGCGGTAGCCGAGTACTCCGGTGAACGCGGCGACGGCCAGCGCGCAGGCCCACCACGGGATGTCCGGGCCACCGAGGTCGACGATGCCCGAGGAGATCAGCACACCGATCAGCCCGTACACCGCGACCTGCACCATCGTGTAGGTGAGCAGTGCGAGGTGGGCGGTGCCCAGACCGAGGGGCCGGCCGAGGCCGTAGCCGACGTAGGTGAAGAAGGCGCCGGGACGCGGGATGTAGCGGGCCATCGTCGACAGGCCGACTGCGAACAGCAGCAGCACCACGGCGGTGACGACGAACATCGCCGGCACACCGGGCCCGTTGCCCAGCAGGAACGCGATCGGCACGCCGCCGCCGACGACGGTCAGCGGGGCGGCCGCCGCGACGACCATGAAGACGATCGCCCCCACACCGAGGGAACCGGACAAGGATCGGGTGGTCGGAGCCGAGGCTGGCCCCGGGGAGGTCGTCGCGGCAGATGCCGCGCCGGCGTCGATGGATGTCATGGGTGTGTCTTTCGTGGCAGGGGCGCGCAATTGGATCGGCGCCGGGGATGAACGCATCGGGCCGCAATGCCCGTCGTGCATCCAGAATCGCGGTCGTTCATCGCCACGGAGTTGCTCCGCAGTTAACCGTTGTGACATCCCATCGGGAATCGGCCGGGCCCGACGACCCGTTGCATGTCACCGCGCGAACACGGGCCCGAAACACGGCGGCAACACCGCGTCACTAGCGTCGCGCCCTATGTCCGAGCCCGTAGCCGATGGTGCCGGGCGCCGCGCGCGGGTGCGCCTGCGGCTGGGTGCCCGGTCGCAACTGGCGGGCCTCGACCGCCGCACCCTGGGCTTCGGCGACGTCGTGGCCCAGTCGGTGGCGGTGATGGCACCCTGCGCCGCGGCCGCCACCATACCGATGCTGGTGAGCCAATCCGGCGGACCGCTGGTCTGGAGCGTCATCGGTGCCGCGGTGTTGTCGGCGCTGGTCGCGGTCACCCTGGGCGCGTTCGCGTCGCGAATGGCCGCTCCGGGTGCGCTCTACACCTACGTCGCCAAGGGACTGGGATCGACGAGCGGGCTGATCACCGCTGCCGCGATGGTGCTCGGGTACGGCGCTTTGGGTGTGCTCATGCTGTCGCAGATGTCCTGGTACGGGCTGCGCCTGATCGGTGTCGACGATCCCGGACCCGCGCAGATCTGCGTCGCCGCCACCGCGCTCGCCGTGCTGTGCGCGGTCCTGCTCATCCGCGGAATACGCTTCTCGGCCCGGGTGGGACTGGTGGTGGAGTCCGTCGCCGTCGTCGTGCTGTTGGCCGTCGTGGTCGCACTGCTCGTCCGAACCTCTCCGCATTCGTCGTTGTCGGCGATGGTGGCCGGCCCGGACCGCATGACCGACCTGTTCAGCGGCGTGGCCATCGCCGTGTGCGGACTCGTCGGATTCGAGAGCGCGGCAACGCTGTCGGTGGAGGCGCGGCGACCGCTGCGCACCGTTCCGCGGGCCATGCGCGTCTCGCTCGGCATCGGGGTCGTCGTCGTGGTTCTCGCCACCGCGGCACAGGCGGGCAACCTGTCGGTGTTGGAGGCCATCGCGGGCCTCGGCAGCGGCGACCTCGGTGTTCTCACCCGGGAACTGGGGGTCGGGTGGGTCACGCCGATCGTCTACATCGGGGTGTGCGCGTCGTTCCTGGCGTGCATGCTCGCCAGCACGACGGCGTTGACGAGGACATTGCTGTCGCTGTCGCGTGAGGGTGTCGTGCCCGCGCCGCTCGGGCGCACCCATCCGCGATACAAGACCCCGGTGGTGGGGGTGGTGATGTCGGTGGCGCTGATCGCCGCGGTGGTGGTCGTGAGTATCTTTGCGGGGGCGTCGGCCAACAGCGTCCGTGGGTCGATGGCGTCGGCGCCGGCGATCGCGTTTCTCGTGGCGTACGCCCTGGTGTGTGTCGCGGCGCCGGTATTCCTCTATCGGACCGGTGAACTGCAGCCGCGGATCGTCGTCGCCGCCGCGCTCGGTTCCGTCGGGATCGTCGCGATCCTCGTGGTCTTCATCGTCACCAACATCGGTGGGGTGTGGTGGCCGGGGATCCTGGCGGCGGTGGCCTGGCTGGTGATCGCGGCGCTGGGCTGCGTGGTCTTGCGTGTCGTGCGGCCGGAGTTGTTGGCTCGGGTCGGTATTCACGAAACGCCGACCCGTTCCGAAGTCTGGAGTGGGCATCTGGACACCGACGACATCGCCGTCGTCGGGCCGACCCGATGAGCCCGGCCTTCGCCGGCGATTCGTCGTCGCGGTCGGTGATCAACGCGCTGCAGATCCTCGAAGAAGTGGCCACGATTGGGCCCGGTGTCAGTGCCGCCGAACTGTCGCGGCATCTGGGACTGTCGAAGTCGGCGATCTACCGGCTGGTGAATCTGCTTGCCCAGGAGGAGTATCTGGTCCGGACTCCCGATCTCGGCGGGTTCGCGCTGGGTGCCAAGATCGAGCGTCTCGTCGGAGTCGCGTCGGGCTCGACGGTGCCGGAACAACTGCGCACCACCCTGGATGAGCTCCGGGGTGGGTTGCGCTTCGGCGTGCACCTGTTCGGCTGTCACCGGCCCGGTACCGCGCGTGCGCGTCTGAGTCTGATCGACATCGACCCCGACTATCCACTCAGCGATCCCGGGCGGCTCCTGCACGATCTGACCGCCTCGGCCGCCGGACGTCTCGTACTCGCCGTCGGATCGGGACATCCCTCGGCGGCACCGGAATTCGTCAGTCAAGTCGGATCGTTCATCCACAATTTCGGCTGCGTGGCGGTGCCCGTCTGGGGGCGGGACGATGAGTTGAGTGCCGTGCTGGTGATCTCGGCGCCGGCCAAGCACATCGACAACGCCGACGCGCTGGCGCGGTTGCTGAGCGAGCCGGCCGCCCGGGTGGGGGCCATCCTGCGGGCCGAGGGCTGAGCTCGGATTCGGGTTATGTCTCCTGCGCGCGTTCACCCAACGCGTGCAACAACTCCCGGAGCCGGCCGAGATGCACGTCGAGGTGGGAGAGATCGCCGTCGCCGAGGGTGAGGGCGCGGAACACGAGGCCGTCGACGGCGGAGAAGACCACCTCCACGGTGGTGTCGTCGTCGGGAAGGTGCATCCGCCGCAACGATTCTCCGATGGACTCGGCATATCGCGCGTAATAGCGCTCGACGTGCGGCCGTAGCTCGGGACGGCGACGGGACTCGAGCACGAGTTCGTACTGGAAGACCTGTTCGTCGAGGGTATCGCGGACCAGGCGCGACAGTCCCGCCATGAAGCTGTCGACGCTGTCATGGCCGCCGGATAGGGCCGAATCGGCGATGCTGACGTCAACGCAATGCTCGAGGGCGGCCTCGAGGAGGGTGTCCAGATTGGCGAAATGATGCTGCACCGTGCCGTGGGTGACGCCGGCGGCCGCGGCCACCGCACGGTAGGTCAGTTTCCGAATGCCTTGTGTGGCAACGATGGTGATGGTAGCCGACACCAGGGCATCCCGGCCGGTGCCGTAGCCGGGACGGGCGCCGGAGGTGGGCGTGGAGACGTTGTTCACGACGGTGGCTCCTCCTCCCGATGCGGTTTACCCAAAGGGAACATACCAGCACTCATCCGAAACATTACGTTTGTAATGTTGCTGGCAACCGCAGGGTATCGACGTCGATGCGACTGCGCGACCGATGACCTCACCCACACGTCAGGACCCACGATCATGACCGAAACGACCCGACCGACCACCGCCATCGACTTCCGCTACCTGTCCGAGCAGGACATGATCGCCGCCGGCGTCACCGACATGGCCGCCTGCGTGGACGCCATGGCTGAGACCTTCGTGCTGCTGCACCGTGGCGACTACCGGATGGCCGGACCCAACGCGGACTCGCACGGTGCGATGATCACCTTCCCCGATGAATCCGAGTTCGAGACGATGCCGGCCAACACCGCCGACCGTCGCTTCATGGCGATGCCCGCCTACCTCGGTGGCAGCTTCGGCACCAGTGGAATGAAGTGGTACGGATCGAACATCGCCAACCGCGAGAAGGGGCTTCCCCGTTCGATTCTCATGTTCATGCTGAACGACACCGACACCGGTGCCCCGCTGGCACTCATGTCGGCGAATCTGCTGTCGGCGTATCGCACCGGCGCGGTTCCCGGCGTCGGCGCACGACTGCTCGCCCAACCCGACTCGCAGGTCATCGGCATCGTCGGACCCGGCGTGATGGCCAAGACCTCACTGGCCGCGTTCGTGGCGACCTGCCCCAAGATCGACACCGTCAAGATCAAGGGCCGCGGCCGAAAGAGCCTGGACACCTATACCTCCTGGGTCGCCGAGCAGTTCCCGCAGATCGAGGTGATCGAGGTGGACACCCTGGAAGAGGCCGTCCGCGACAGCGACATCGTCACCTTCTGCACCTCCGGTGAGGCCGGTGATCCGTCGACCTATCCGACGCTGACCCGCGACTGGATCAAGCCCGGTGCCTTCCTGAGCATGCCGGCCGGCTGCAACATCGACGAGACCCTCCGGGGTCCCGACGTGCGCAAGGTCGTCGACAACACCCGCCTCTACGAGGCCTGGGCGGAGGAGGCCGGACACCCGTCGCACAACGTGATCCCGATCATCGGCTGCAAATTCCTCGACATGATCCACGACGGCACGATGGACCGTGACGAACTCATCGACCTCGGTGCGGTGGCTGCGGGCGATGTGGTCGGTCGTCGCAGCGACGACGAGATCGTGCTGATGTCGGTGGGCGGCATGCCTGTCGAGGATGTCGCGTGGGCAACGGTGGTGTACCGCAACGCCGTCGAACGCGGCATTGGGACCTCGTTGAACCTGTGGGAAAGCCCGGTGCTGGCGTGAGTCCCGCCGCGCGACGTTCGGTGATCGTCGTCGGACTCGGCTCCATCGGGTCGATGACGCTGTGGCAGTTGGCCTCCCGGGGTGTGGATGTGCTCGGTATCGAACAGTACGGGCGTGTCCACCCCAATGGGGCCTACGCGGGGGAATCCCGACTGTTCCGGGTCGCCGCCAAGGAAGGCGAACTGTTCACCCCGGCGTTGTTGCGCTCGCGGGAACTGTGGCAGCAGTTGGGTGCCGCCTACGGCAGCGACGTCCTGCTGCCGGTGGGTGCGCTGAGCGTGGCGCCCGCCGACCACCCCGATCTGGTGCCGACCCTCGCCGCGATCGACCAGTTCGATCTGCCGCATGAGGTCTTCGATGCCGCGTCATTGCGAGAACGGTTCCCCCAGTTCGCCATCGATGACGGCGACGTGGGTGTTCTCGACACACTGGGCGGCGCGATGCGGCCCGAGATGGCCGTCGCGGCAGCCACGGATCAGGCAGTTGCGCACGGTGCTTCGATGCTCTACGACACCACGGTGCTCGACATCGAGGACACCGGGCACGGGGTCAGGGTGAGCACCACCCGGGGTGAGTACCTCGCCGATCAGGTCATCGTCACCGCCGGTCCGTGGACCACACAGGTACTGCCCGGCCTCGCCGACATCGTCACGTCCAAGACGTTCGCGCTCACCTGGCTGATGCCGCGCCACGTCGACCTGTTCACCCCGGATCGGTTGCCCGGCTTCATGCGTGACCGCGACGACGTGCATGCGTTCGGCGTGCCGACACTCGACGGGTACAGCATCAAGATCTGCCCGCATCTCGACTTCGACACCGCCACCGAGCATCCCACGACACTCGACGGCGATCAGTTGCGCTGGGTCGGCGAGCAGGCACAGCGGCTGATGCCCGATCTCATCCCCGAGGTCGTCCGGTGGTCGCTGCACGCGGATTCGTGGACGCAGACGAAGATGCCGGTCATCGATCGAGTCGGTGACCGGGTCGTTGTGGCAACGGCGATGAGCGGCAACGGTTTCAAGTTCGCACCGGTGTGGGGTGAGGAACTGGCGGCGATGGCGCTCGGTGAGCCGGTGCGGTTCGTCGGGGATGCGTTCACCGTCGACGGGCACCGGAGTGTGGCGGTGTCCTGACCACTACCCGGTCACCACACCCGCGACGAGGTTGATGGTGGTGGCCAGGATCACCGCACCGAAGACGTAGGAGATCAGGCAGTGACGCAGGGCCACCGCACGGATCGCGGAGTCCGAGACCGACGTGTCGGACACCTGATACGTCATGCCGAGGTTGTAGCTGAAGTAGAAGAAGTCGCGGAACGCCGGCGGGTCGTCGGAGTTGAAGTCGATGCCGCCGGGCGTGGCGTCGGCGTAGTACATGTAGGCGTACCGGGTGGCGAACATCAGGTGCACGCTCGCCCAGGCGAGGAAGACGCCGGCCAGAGCGAGTGCCGCCGGAGGCCACTGCGCGTGGGAACCACCCTCGATGAGCAATCCGACGATGCCGCCGAGAGCGGAGAGGGCGGCGGCGATGACGATGATCTCGTCGACCTGCGGCCGGAAATCCTCGCGCGCCACATGCTCCTTGGTTTCGGCGCCGTCCATCGGCCACAGAGCGAGCCAGCCCATCAGCACGAACGCTCCCGCGGTCCCGACGATGCCGACGAGCAGTCCGTGTCCGATGTCGTCGATGAGCACGCCGGTGGCGGTGCCGGCCACGACTCCTACGGCCACCGCGGTGAGGATGCGGTGGGTCGCGGCGATCGGCGTTATCTGCATGCTTCAGTGATAGTGGTTCGTCAGCCGTTTGCGGCTGTACGACGCGGCGTGTGGCACCCCGATGCCGTGTGGATCCGGTCTCCCAGCACCCTGGAGGCATGTCCACCTGGGAATTGATCGCGGTGCTCGCCGCCGGGTTCGGCGCCGGAGCCATCAACGCTCTGGTCGGTAGCGGAACACTCATCACCTTCCCCACGCTCGTGGCGTTCGGGGTGCCCCCGGTCAGTGCGACCATCTCCAATGCGATCGGATTGGTCGCCGGCGGCGTGTCGGGAACGTGGGGGTACCGGCGAGAACTCGATGGGCAGTGGCCGAGGCTGCGGTGGCAGATCCCCGGGTCGTTCCTCGGTGCGTTGCTGGGATGCTTTCTGTTGCTGCATCTGCCGGAGACGGTGTTCGAGGCGGTCGTACCGGTGTTGCTCATCGGTGCGCTGATCCTGGTGGTTCTCGGACCCCGGATCCAACGGTGGTCGTTGCAGCGGTCGAGGGCAGGCCATGACCCGGATGTGCCGATCTCCCAGGCATTTCCGCTGACGCCCACGCGCCTCGCCGCGATGACGGCGGCCACCTTCCTCATCGGCATCTACGGCGGCTACTTCACCGCCGCGCAGGGCATCCTGCTGATCGGTGCCATCGGTGTGATCGCCCCGGACGACATCCAGCGCCTCAACGCGGCCAAGAATCTGCTGTCGTTGATCGTGAATGTCGTTGCCGCCGTGACCTACACGATTGTCGCGTTTGACCGGATCGAGTGGGCGGCGGCCGGGATGATCGCCGTCGGTTCGCTGATCGGCGGCGTGGTGGGTGCGCGGTACGGGCGGCGGTTGTCGCCGTGGACGCTGCGCGTGGTGATCGTCGTCGTCGGTCTCGTCGGCCTGTGGCGGCTGCTCGCCTGAGTTCTGAGGTTTCACCGTCGATGGGATGGCCACCGGGTAGCGTGCGACAGGTCAAACTGCAGTCGAGACGAAGGTGAGTGACACGAGATGTCCGAGGTGATCGTGGTGGCGACAATCAGCCCGCAGGAGGGCAAGGAAGCCGAGGTCAAGGACGCGATCCTGACTGCCATCGACAAGGTCCACGGCGAGCCGGGCTGCGAACTGTACGCATTGCACGAAGCGGCCGTCGGCACCGATTTCGTGATGATCGAGAAGTGGGAATCGGCCGACGCCCTCAAGGTGCATGGCAGCGCACCGGCGCTCGCCGAACTCGGCGCCGCGATCGGTCCCCTCCTCGCGGGGCCGTTGGACGTGAAGACTTTCACCGCCGTCCCGGCCGGCGACGCAAACAAGGGCGCCCTCTAGGTTCCGTCGACCGCAGTCGACCAAGGAACGGCCGTCTCGCAGACGGCCGTTCCTTGTGAGGATTCCCCGACCCGCGCTCTCTCACTGCGTTGACAGCGCTCTCTTCCACGTTGACAGCGCTTTGTTCGACGCTGATGGCGCCCGGCCGGTGTGAGCCTGGCGCCGTCAGACGTCAAGCGAGCGCTGTCACGTCATCGGTGAGCGCTGTCAACGTCGGTCCGGGCGCTGTCAACGACGACGAGGGCGCTGTCAGTGGGGGCGAGGACGCTGTCAACGGTGTCGGGCTGCGCGGCCTGTCGGGACCGGAGTGCGAGGACCGAGTGACGACGGCCGTAGAGCAGGTAGACGACGACGCCGATCAGCATCCAGACGACGAACCGAATCCAGGTCTCCACCGACAGGTTGATCATCAGCCACCCGCAGGCGACGATCGCGAGGATCGGGACGAATGGGCTTGCCGAACCCGGAAGCCGCGCTTGAGATCTGGTCGGGTGCGACGCAGGATCAGCACACCGGCGCAGACGAGCACGAAGGCGAAGAGGGTGCCGATGTTGACCATCTGCTCGAGCACACCGATCGGGAACAATGCGGCGATCGCCGCGACCACGACGCCGACGATCATGGTGACGCGCACCGGATTTCCCGACGCCTTCGTGGTTCCCCACGATCGCGGGATCAGGCCGTCGCGTGACATCGCGAACAGCACACGGGTCTGACCCAGCATCATCACCATCACGACCGTGGTGAGGCCCGCCAGGGCGCCGACGTTGATCGCGGTCTGTGCCCAGGTGATGCCATGCGCCTCGAATGCGGTGGCCAGGGTGGCGCTGCCGTCGCCGACCAGCGGGCTGCCGGTCCGCAGTTCCTGATATCCGACCATGCCGGTCAGTACAACGGTCACCGCCACGTAGAGCACGGTGACGATCGCGAGGGACCCGAGGATGCCACGCGGAATGGAGCGTTGCGGGTTCTTGGTCTCTTCGGCGGTGGTCGCGACGACGTCGAAGCCGATGAACGCGAAGAAAAGCAGGCTTGCCGCGGCCAGCAGTCCGTACCAGCCGTAGTTACTGCCGTCCGACCCGCTCAGCGCCGCGAACAGGGTCTGCTGCAGTCCCGCGTTGCTGTCGGTGTTCGGTTCTGCCGCAGGCACATACGGATGATAGTTCGCCGTGTTGATGAAGAACGCGCCGACGATGATCACCAGCAGGACCACCGCCACCTTGATGGCGGTGATGACGGTCGAGACGCGTGAGGACAACTTGACCCCGAACGCCAGGGTCAGGGTGATCGCGCCGATCACCGCCACCGCACCCCAGTCTGTGTCGATCCCGCCGATCGAGATGGTCGTCGGCAGACCGATGAAGTCCGACAGATACAGCGACCATCCTTTGGCGACAACCGCACTGGCCAAGGCGAATTCGAGGATGAGGTCCCACCCGATGATCCAGGCGATGAATTCGCCGAAGGTGGCGTAGGAAAAGGTGTAGGCGCTGCCCGCGACCGGGACGGTGGACGCGAACTCGGCGTAGCACAACGCCGCGAGACAGCACGCCACCGCGGCGAGGATGAACGCCAAGGACACCGACGGCCCGGCCATGTCGCCGGCGGTGCGGGCGGTGAGGGTGAAGATGCCCGCTCCGATCACCACGGCGACCCCGAAGGCCGTGAGATCCTTGGTCGTCAGGTCCTTGCGCAGCTTGCTGCGCGGTTCGTCGGTCTCGGCGATCGATTGCTCGACGGATTTTGTCCGCCATATCCCGGTTCCGGGCATATGTGTTCTCCTCGTTGCGAGTTCGCTACGCGCAGTGCATCTCTGACTGCCGACCTGACACGGGGGTACCCGTGGCACGCACTGGGGTGCCTGCGCGCACGAGGGCTGTGGCCGGTGCGGGCAGACGATGATCGGCAGTGCACGTCATGCAATCAGTGTGACCTGGGCCACGCCAAGGAGAACGGCGATCCCGGTGCCGATACGCAAAGAAGTCGAGCACGCCGCCGCAACCGGTGAAAATTCTTGTGTTCGACGGCGACATGTCCGGGTGGGTCTCGCTCAGCGATGCCAGGACCCGAGCACGATCATCGTCTTCGTGCCGGTCGCCTTGCCGCCTCGCCGCAGGTGGTTGATCACCTGCTGCAGATGGCTGTGGTCGCGGGCGCGCACCTTGACGAGCATGTCGGGGTCGCCGGCGATTGTGTAGACCGCCTCCACCTCGGGGATCTGCGTCATCTCGGCCATCATCTCGTCCGGTTGGGAGGTGCCGACGTAGCGGACCTCGGTGAAGGCCTCGGCGGGGCGTCCGAGCGCGGCGTGGTCGACGGTCGCGGTGAAACCGGTGATGACATTCTGTGCGCGAAGCCGGTCGACGCGCCGTTTGGTGGCGGCCACCGACAGATTCACCCGTGATGCGAGATCCGAGAACGTCGCCCGACCGTCGTCGGACAGCAGCGCGAGCAGGTGGAGATCAACGTCATCGAGCTGGACCATGCGCAAAAATATATCGCGAAGATCGTCCCTGTGACAAAGATTTGCGTACTCGTCGCTATTTCGCGCCAAGTCCTTGTGCAGGACCGCGCCGCGCCAATAGCGTCCTGCGCCATGACATCACAGACATCGACCACTGGATTCCTCACTGCGCTGCATGATCGCGACTTCGAGCAGATCGTGCTCTGCCGCGACCCCGAGGTAGGTCTCGAATCCGTTATCGCCGTGCACGATACGACGCTCGGACCGTCATTGGGTGGTGTCCGGATGCGTTCCTACGCCTCGCCCGCGGACGCCGTTGCCGATGCGATGAACCTCGCCCAGGCGATGACCTACAAGGCGGCCCTCGCCGGAGTGCCACTCGGTGGCGGCAAGAGCGTGATCAACATCGATCCGCGAGTGGCCAATCGGGACGAGGTGCTCATCGCCCACGCCAAATACATTGCCTCACTGAATGGCCGGTACATCCCCGGCGTCGACATGGGCACCTCGGTGCGCGACCTGGAATTGATCGGCCGCCACGTACCCGTCGTCTCCAGTCAACGCGGCGACCCGTCGTACTTCACCGCTCGCGGCGTGGTCCGCAGCATCGAGGTGGCCCTGGAGGCCTGCGGCCGGACCGTCGCCGGCGCCCGGGTGGCGGTGCAGGGACTCGGCAACGTCGGCCTGCACGTCGCGCGGATGCTGACCCAGGTCGACGCGCAGGTCTTCGGCGCCGACATCGATGCCGACCGGATGCATCGCGCCGTCGACGAGATCGGAATCATCGCAGTCGATCTGGAGGATGTGTTGCAGCTCGACGTCGATGTCGTGGCGCCGTGTGCCGGTGGTGGTGTCATCGACGGGAATGCGGTCGGCGCGCTGCGAGCTACCGCGCTCGTCGGTGCGGCCAACAATATGCTGAGCGCCAATTCCCTTGCGGCCGAACTCCGCACACGCGGCATCATCCACGTCCCCGACTTCGTCGCCAACGCCGGCGGACTGCTCGCCGTCGAGGCCGAGGTACGCGACGACGAGACCGGGCTCACCGAACGGGTCGACGCCATCGCCGACACCGCCCGTGAGGTGCTCAATCGCTCGACGGCGGCCGGCACCGACACCGTCTCGGTGGCGCTGACGATGGCAGGAGAGATCGTCGAGGCCAACCGGAAGCACCGGCCGTACTTCCGGACGGAGTGAACGTCACCGGTTATCGGCGGCGTCGTTGATCACGACGTCCAACAACACGATCACCGACAGCGGCGAGACGAGCACGACCAGCAGACAGGCCCACAGCGGCCAACCGACGGCCGCCAACACCGTGGCCACGACCGGCGATGTGCACATATATGCCCACGGAATCACGTTGTCCCGCCGAACATCGAGGATCGGACCCGAGGGAATGACGAAGTACGTCCACCACAACGAGAACGAGATGAGCACGCCGGCGGCGAGCGCGACCACCGATTCCACCGTCCGTCCCTGTGCGTTCGATATCATCTGGGCGGCAGCCAGAGCGCCGGTGATCGATTCGCCGATCGCGATGATGGCGAGCAGGCCGTAACGCTCGGCGATGTGGTGCGCATGCCACGGAAAGCCGCCGCCGCGTCGGCGGTCGTTGAACTCGGCGATGACCGGTCCGCCCAAATCGAGGATCCAGATGATCACCAGCCGGACGAGCGCAGCGGTGAACGAGAGTGGTAGCAGAATCCATGTCACCCAACCGATCTGGGCGATCCGCCACGGCCTCTCCTTTTTCGGCGAAGTTTATCCATATGGCGGATGCATCGTTCGGAGCCGGCCGGACCGGGTCGGTGCGGGCGAATCGGGTCAGGGCGTGTCGGCGCCCAAGGGTACGGCGGGACCGACGAAATACTGCTGCCCGTCGAATGACGCGGGCAGCCCGGCCGCGAGATATCGGCCGATTCCGGGTTGATCGAGTTCGGCGAACAGCGGATTCCTCGCGAGCTCACCCGACGCGACGACCTCGTCGAAGCTGCGGTACCGCTGCGACAGCACCGATGATCCGGCCAGTGCGGCGGCGACCTCGTCGGTCGAATGGTCGGCGAACCACTTGCCGAACAACGCGTTCAGCACGGCTCGGTGGGTGAAGCGATCGGATTCGGCGGAGAAGTCGACGCCGAGCGACTGCTGGAGGGAGTCGACGACCGCCTCCGTTCCGGTGATCCGGACCAGGTCGCGGAAATGGCGGCCGGTAAGCGCGACGAGCATGAACCGGTCACCGTCGGCGGTCACCACATCGGTGCCGTAGGTGCCGTACACGTCGTTGCCGGTGGCCGGGCGGGACTGCGAATTGACCTGCGGTTCGGTGAGATAGCCGAGTGTACCGGCGATGGAGAGGGCGGTGTCCGCCAGCGGCAACCGAATCCGGCTGCCCACTCCGGTCTGTTCACGGTGCCGGACGGCGGCGGTGATCGCCAGCGCCGCATAGAGTCCGCACACCACATCCCACGCCGGGAGCACGTGGTTGACCGGGCCGTCGTGGTCGAGGGGGCCGGTGATCAGCGGGAATCCCAGTCCCGCATTGACGGTGTAGTCGACGGCGGGGGTGCCGTCGGAGCCGCCGAGGAGTTCCAGGGTGATGACGTCGGGTCGCAGTGCGGCCAGGGTGTCGTGGCTCATCCAATCGCGACCACCCGCGTTGGTGACGAGAATGCCGCCACCGGAACCGGATTCGGTGACGAGCCGCTGGACCAAGGCCTGCCCGTCGGGTGATCGCAGATCCGCGGTGACCGACTTCTTGCCCTTGTTCAGTCCGGTCCAGTAGATGGAGGTGGTGCCGTCATCGGTGAGTGGCCACCGATTCACGTCGGCGGCCCCGCCGATGGGATCGACGCGGATCACCTCGGCACCCAACTGGGCCAGTGTCAGCCCGCACAGTGGGGTGGCGACGAAACTGGAGACCTCCACCACGCGTACACCGCCGAGCGGACGGACATGGGAATCGGGCGACGTCATTGTCAGATCTCCTTGATTCTCAGACGGATTCAACGATGGCGGCAAATCCCTGACCGCCACCGATACACATGGTGACCAGGCCGCGACCGCCGCCACGGCGATGCAACTCGTGTAGCAGGGTGGTGGCAATGCAAACGCCGGTGGCGCCGATCGGATGACCGAGCGAGATGCCGGAGCCGTTGACATTGAGCCGGGCCTGATCATTCCATTTCCAGCGCTCCAGCACGCGCAACAACCGGACGGCGAATGCCTCGTTCAGCTCCACCAGGTCGACCGATTCGGGAGGTGTGGCCGCGGAGTCGAATCCGCGTCGGCCGGCCAGTTTCTCGGTCGCCGGAACCGGGCCGGCCCCCATCCGGGACGGATCGCATCCGCCGCCTGCACCATCATCGCCGCGGTCGCCAGGGCCTGCAGGCCACCACCGCAGCGACGATCGCGGCCCGCTGAAGCTGTTGCGCGCTCACATGAACCGCCCGCCGGTGACCTCCATGACCGTGCCGGTCATGTAGGACGACAGATGGGTGGCCAGGAACAGTGCCACCGTGGCCACCTCGGTGACCTCACCGGCGCGGCCCATCGGGATCTCGGCCATCTTCTGATCCCACGCCTTCTGCGGCATGGCCTCGGTCATTGCCGACCGGATCAGGCCGGGCTGGATCGCGTTGACCCGAACACCATGATGGGCAAGCTCTTTGGCGGCGGCCTTGGTCATGCCGACGATGCCGGCCTTCGCGGCGGAGTAGTTGGTCTGCCCGACCATGCCGACCTTGCCCGACAAGGACGAGAGGTTGACGATGGCGCCGCTCTTACGTTCCCGCATGATCGCGGCGGCCTTGCGGGTGCCGTTCCAAGTGCCCTTGAGGTGCACGTTGATGACCTGATCGAACTGCTCCTCGGTCATGTTCCGCATTGTCGCGTCCCGGGTGATACCGGCGTTGTTGACCATGACGTCGGCCGGGCTGAACGTGTCCGCGGCGGCGGCGAGAAGGGCGTCGACCTCGTCGCCCTTTGTGACGTCGCAGCGCACGCCGATCGCGACCGACGGGCCGCCCAGTTCGGCGGCGGCCTTCTCGGCGGCCTCGGCGTTGACGTCGCCGATGACGACGCGTGCACCCTCGTCGACGAACAGTTGGGCGATCGCGAAGCCGATTCCCTGTGCGGCGCCGGTGATCACGGCGGTCTGGTTGTTCAGAAGTGGTCCGGGCATGGGTGGGTCCTTCGGGGTTGCGGTGGTGTGCGGGTGGTGGGGTTCAACGACCGACTGGCGGGATCTACTTGGACGCCGCGCGAATCAGGTTGCCGCCGATGATGAGTCGCTGGATCTCGCTGGTGCCCTCGTAGAGGCGAAGCAGGCGGACCTCGCGGTAGATGCGTTCGACCGGGACCTCACGCATGTAGCCGGTGCCGCCGTGGATCTGGACCGCGAGGTCGGCGACCTTCCCGACCATCTCGCTGCAATAAAGTTTCGCGACCGACGGTGCGGTTCGGCGGTCCTCGCCGGAGACATATTTGGCGGCGGCGTCGCGGACCAGTGCGCGGCCGGCCATCACGCCGGTTTGCTGATCGGCGAGCATCGCCTGCACCAATTGGAAAGAGCCGATGGGCTTTCCGCCCTGGGTGGCACTGGCGGCGTACTCGACCGACTCGTCGAGCGCACGCTGCGCCGCGCCGACCGCGAGAGCCGCGATGTGGACGCGTCCGCGGGCCAGGGAGGTCATTGCCGCCTTGTAGCCGGCTTCCTCCTTGCCGCCGACGAGGGCCGACGCCGGGACGCGGACACCGTCGAAGGAGACATCGGCGGTCCACGCACCCTCCTGGCCCATCTTCTTGTCCTTGACGCCCACCTCGACACCGGGTGTGTCGGCGGGGACGAGGAACACCGCGATGCCGGTGCCGGATTCGTCGGCGGGACGGGTGCGGGCGAACACGATGAACAGATCGGCGATGGGGGCGTTGGTGATGAATCGCTTCTGTCCGTCGATGACCCACTCGTCGTCGTGGCGGACGGCCTTGGTGCGCAGACCCGCCGGATTGGAACCGGCGCCGGGCTCGGTCAGCGCGAACGATGCCACCACCTCGCCGGAGGCGATGCCTTCGAGCCACTGCTTCTTCTGCCCGTCGGTGCCGAAGTTCACCAGCACCTGCCCGGCGATGCCGTTGTTGGTGCCGAACATCGATCGCAGCGCGAGGCTGGTGTAGCCGAATTCCATGGCGAGTTCGACGTCCTGGGCGAGGTCGAGGCCGAGGCCGCCCCATTCCTGCGGTATCGCATAGCCGAACAGCCCCATCTCGGCGGCCTGTGCGCGCAGGTCGTCGGGGATGGCGTTGGTCTCCATGATCTCGGTTTCGCGGGGCACCACCTTGGTGCGGATGAAGTCGTGGACGACCGCGCGGATCTGCTCGAAATCGTCGGCGCCGACGGCGGGGGTGTGTGGCTGAGTCGTGACTGACATGACCCGAAATTATCAAAAAGGTGGCGCGCAAACCAGATGGACTCGAAAAAGGCCTGCAAGACTTCGCCTGTGCGGCCAAGAGTTGATAATCTATACGCGTCGCCTACCAGCAACGGAAGAGAGACCATGACCCGCGCGGAACCGCATCACGCCACCGGCGACTCCTCGTCGCCGGCGTCCCTGTCTTCGGTCTCCTCGTCCTCGGTGCTCAAGCAGACCGCCGCCAAGGAGATCCGGCGACGGGTGTTCTCCGGCGAGATGAAGCCCGGGACCAAGGTCGATCAGGACGCGCTCGCCGATCGGCTCGGCATGAGCAAACTCCCTGTCCGCGAAGCGCTGATCTCCTTGGCCGGCGAGGGGATCATCGAGACCATTCCGCGGCGCGGTGCCTTCGTCGCCGACCTCGCACGCGAGGACATCCGGGATCACTACTGGATGCTCGGCGTCATCTCCGGGCTGGCCGCCGAACGTGCATCGATGAACCTGACCGACGACGAACTCGCCGAACTGAGCGCGCTGGCCACCCGGATGGAGTCCGCCGACGACCTCCTGGCGTTGGAGCGCCTCAACTTCGGATTCCACCGGGTCGTCAATCTGGGGGCGCGGTCGCGGCGGCTCGTCGCCGAACTGCGGCTCCTCAGCGGAGCCATCCCGGACGGCCTCTTCGACTCCCATCCCGAGTCGGTCGCATCGTCGTTGCGCGATCACCGTGAGATCGTCGATGCGCTCGCGAGCCGGTCGCCGGGGATGGCACGCACCCTCACCGAGGGGCATTTCCTGCGTGGCGGTCACCGTGCGGTGGCGTTGCTCGAGGAACGCGGCTTCTGGGCGTGAGTGGCGGCATGGCAGATCAAGAATGCAGGGAGATCAAGAATCAACAGTGCCGTGCGGGCGAACATCCGGGCGGTGTCGGAGATCGGCGGCGTTGGCCGCTTCTTCCATCGTCGACGGCCGTTCGACGCCGAGGATGGTGAACAGTCGGTGGAGTTCGGAGTAGTCGTCGTCGCTCATGTTGCCGCTGTTGGTCTCAGCTTCCGATGAAATGCGGCGATTCACCGCGTCGACGTCGAACGCCTCGGGATCGAAGGTGTCGGCATGTTCGCCGAGCCAGTCCCGATACTCGTGCTTCGGATCGGCCTTGACCTCGAGGACGACCGACAGATGACGGTGAGACGCCGGCACGGTGGTCAGCGCAACGACAAGGCGACGTCCGCGTGTCGGCGATACTGCTGGTAGACGTCGGGTCTGGGGTCCGCGCTGATCAGTGTGGACCCGATCTCCCAGTCGGGCAGATCGCCGGTGAGCGCCCAGGCGGCCTGGCGGGCGGCGCCGAGCGCCACGTACTCGCCGTCGGCGGGCAGGACGATCGATCCCCCGAAGAGTCCGGGGGCGATCGATTGCACCGCGCACGATTTGGTGCCGCCGCCGATCGTGATAAACCGGCGCAGCGCGATGCCCTGGGCCTCGATCTGTTCGCGGCAGTACACCAACGAGCACAGCAACCCCTCCACGGCGGCTCGTGCGATGTTGGCGGGCAGAAAGTTGGTGGCGGTGATCCCGCCCAGGTTTCCGGTGGCGTCGGGCAGGTTCGGTGAGCGTTCACCGCCCAGGTAGGGCACCATCGTCAGGCCGCCGGCTCCGGACGGCGCCGACTGCGCGAGGTCGGCGAACGTCGCGAGGTCGACATCCAGTGCTCGCGCGGCGGCGGCCAGTACCGGCGCGCCGTTCAGCGTGCACACCAGGGGAAGGTGTCGTCCGGTGGCGTCGGCGAATCCTGCGACGAGGCCGTTCGCGTCGTGGGGTGCCACCTCGGTGACGGCGCTGACCACCCCCGAGGTGCCCAGCGACACGATGGCGTCGCCCGGTCCTGCGTGCAAACCCAATGCGGCAGCGGCATTGTCACCCGCACCCGCGCCGAGCAGGGATCCGGTCGACGTCCGTCCCGCGGACTCCGCGGGACCGAGGACCCGGGGCAGCGCGGGGGTACGCCGCCGAAAAGCCATCGCCAGGATGTCCTTTTGGTACTCGCCGGAATCGGCGCTGAAATAGCCGGTGCCGGAGGCGTCGCTGCGATCGGTGGTGAGTGTCGCGATGTCACCGGTGCCCGACAGCCGCCACGTCAGCCAGTCATGGGGCAGGCACACCGCGGCGGTGGCGTCGGCGTGTTCCGGTTCGTGGTCGGCGAGCCACCGCAGTTTGGTGGCGGTGATCGAGGCCACCGGGACGACGCCGATCTGCTCGGCCCAGGAACCTGCCCCGCCGAACTCCCCGATCAACTCCGCTGCAGCGGGTGCGGATCGGGTGTCATTCCACAACAACGCATCTCGCACCACCGCACCGGAGTCATCGAGACACACCATGCCGTGCTGTTGTCCGGCCACCGACAGTGCCGCCACGTCGTCGATGCCGCCCGCATCGGAGATCGCCCTGCACAACGCATCCCACCATCGATCGGGATGGACGGTGGTGCCCTGGGGGTGCGGTGCGCCACCCATGCGGACCACCACCCCGGTGTCGGCGTCGCACACCACCACCTTGCACGACTGCGTCGACGAGTCGACGCCGGCGACCAGCGTCATGACAGCAACTCGGCGAGAGTGGCGCGAGCTCCCTTGCTGCGCAGTGATTCCAGCGCCCAGGAGTAGGGCGCGGTGAATGCCTCGCGGGTGCCGAGATCGCCGAACAATGACTGCTCGGAGAGGAAGGCAAGGGGATCGTTGCGGGATTGCCGGGCCAGCGGGACAAGCCGATCGGCGATGGGGTCGTCGACGTCGATGGGTTCACCGTTCTCGTCGACACCTTCGGCATAGCGCGTCCAGCACGCCACCACCGCGGCCGCGAGATCCACCGAACCGCCGGCGTCGAGGCGATCGCGGATCACCGGTACCAGCCACTTCGGAATCCGATTGGACGAGTCCTGACACAGTCGTGCAATCGTGTCGGCGACAGCGGGATTGGCGAATCGTTCCAGCAGGGTGTCGATGTAGGTGTCGACGTCCACATCCGGCAGTGGCGCGAGCGTCGGCTTGCCCTCCTCGGACATGTAGCGGCGCAGCAGGGTTCGCAGATCAGGGTCAATGGCAGCGTCGTGGACGTAGCGGTACCCCAGGAGATACGCGAAGTAACAGAGTGCTTGGTGGCCGGCGTTGAGCAGCCGCAACTTCATCAGTTCATACGGTTCCACATCGTCGACGACCTGCACGCCCACCGTCTCCAGAGGTGGTCGTCCGCAGGCGAAGTCGTCCTCGAGCACCCACTGGGTGAACGGCTCGGCCACCACCGGCCAGCGGTCGATGATGCCGGTCCGTGCCACCACCTCGTCGGCGAGATCCGGTGGGGTGGCCGGTGTGATCCGATCCACCATCGAGTTGGGGAACGTCGTGTGCTCGGAGATCCATTCCGCCAGAGCGGGATCACGCAGCCGGGCGTAGGCGAGGAAGGTGGCTCCTGCGACGTGGCCGTTGCCCGCGATGTTGTCGCACGACATCACGGTGAAGGAGTCGATTCCTCGGTCGCGGCGGCGGGCGAGAGCCTCGGTGACCAGGCCGAACACCGTTGTCGGAAGCCGCTTTCCGGTCAGGTCGGCCACGATGTCGGGATTGGCTGCGTCGAATTCTCCGGTGACCGGCGAGAAGTTGTATCCGCCCTCGGTGACGGTGAGCGACACGATACGGGTGGCCGGATCGGCCAGCGCCTCGATGACGGCCTCGGGATCGTCGGGGGCGTAGAGGTAGTCGACGATCGACCCGATCACCGATGTCTCGACCTTTCCGTCGGGATGCTTGAGGGTCAGGGTGTAAAGGCAGTCCTGTGGTAGCAGCGCATCACGCATGCGGGCGTCGGCGGGTCGTACACCGACGCCGCGGATTCCCCACGACGGATCGTGGGAGAGCAGGCGGTCGAGGTACATCGCCTGATGGGCGCGGTGGAATCCGCCGACCCCGAAGTGGACGATCGATGCGGTGACCCTGCCTCGGTCGTAGTCGGGGATGGGCACCCCGGTGATGGTGGGGAGGTTGTCGGCGCTCAGCGCGGTGCTCACGATTCGGCCTTTCGGGATGTGCCGGGGGTGTCGGGGTGATGTGAGATCTGTGGGTGGACAACGGCTTTGATCATTCCGGCCATCCGATCGGAGTTCAGTGCCGCCTCGGTGTCGTCGAGTCCGTAGTGTGCGGTGACCATGGCGTCGAGATCGACGGCCCCCGACGAGATGAGGGCGAGTGCCGTCGGCCAGGTGTTGGCGTAGCGGAACACTCCGGTCAGCACGATCTCGCGGTTCTGGATCAGCGACACGGGTAGTTCCATGGTGTCGGCACCCATGCCGACCAGGACGGCCCGGCCACCCGGGCGCAGCGCCGCGAGTCCGGCACGCACCGCGGCGGGGGCGCCACTGGCATCGACGAAGGCGTCGACGGGCTCGACCTCGTCGTCCGGGGACACCGCCAGCGTGGCGCCGAACTCCGCGGCGCGCGAGCGTCGATCCGCATCCGGTTCGCTCACGACGATTCGTGATACCCCGGCCGCGCGGGCCACTTGCGCGCACATCAGGCCGATCGGTCCGCCGCCGGCGATGAGCAGGGAGTCGCCGATCCCGACGTGGGCCTTCGTGATCGACGCGATTCCCACCGACAGGGGTTCGAGGAGTGCGGCCGCCTCGTCGCTCACCTCGTCGGGGATGTCGTGCGCAAACGCCGAACCGATCGTGACGAACCCGGCGAGCGCGCCGTCGACGGGGGGAGTGGCGAAGAACCGCATGTGCGGACAGAGGTGGTAGTCGCCGCGCAGGGATTCCGCGGTCGTGGGGTCCGGGCGCTGGGGCTCGATGGAGACGCGCCGGCCGATCCGACCTGGGTCGACGTCGGCTCCGACCGCGGTGATCACGCCCGAAGCCTCGTGTCCGAGGATCAGCGGTTCGGTGACGACGTGTTCGCCGATCCGGCCGTGGCGCAGGTAGTGGGTGTCCGAACCGCACACACCCACCGCGCTGACCTGCACCAACACGTCGCCACGTGCCGGAGTGGGGATCGGCCGATCCTCGGTGGTGATGGTGCGCCCGGGGGTCAGAACCGCCGCTCGCATGGTGCGGCCGGTTGCCTCACGTTGATCGGTAACTGTTGCGTAGCTCACATCGAGGATGTTAGCGTACTGAGCACATTCACCGCTAGTGAGCAGATGCTCACGAAGGCTGATAGGACGGAATCACCGCCGATGGCATCTCGTAAACACACAACCGAGACGGTGCGTTCGGCCACCGATACCGGCCAGGACCTGCGGCTGCTCGTGCGTGCCGCGACCATGTACCACCTCGAAGGCCTCACCCAGGCCGACATAGCCGCCCGGCTCGGCGTGTCACGACCCACCGCCGGCCGACTCATCCAACGGGCCCGCGCGCAGGGCCTTGTCCAGGTCAGCGTGACCGCCCCGGCACACCTGTCGGCATCGATCCACACCGACCTCGAACGACGTGTGGAGGAGGTCTTCGGACTCAACGAGGTCCTCATCATCGACGAGGAGGCCGACGGATCGGCGTCGGGCAACGCGGCACTCGGGCGCGCCGGTGCGTCGGTGGTGGCACGCCGAATCCAGGCATCGGATACCTTCGGTTTCACCTGGGGCCCTGAGCAGGTGGCCACCGCCGACGCCATGGGCGGGGCATCGAGTTGCCAGCGGGTGGTCCAGATGGACGGATCGATGACCTCGGTGGACTATCACACCGGCGTCGACCACGCCCTGGCGCGATTCTCCGAACGCCTGCACGCGCAACCGCTGCGGCTGGTCGCCCCGCTCTTCGCCGATCCGGAGACCGTGATCGCTCTCAACCGGGATTCGATTCTCTCGCAGGCACTCTCCGCGGCGCGCGGCGCCCAGGTGATGCTGTTCGGGGTCGGCTCGGTGTCCACCTCGACGACCCTGTTCGAGGGTGCCTACATCGATGCGATCGTCCTCGACGAACTCATCGCCCTCGGCGCCGTCGGCGAGATCGGCGGCCGGTTCTATGACAAGGACGGCGCTCCCGTCGAATCCAGTCTGGTGCAGCGGACCGTGTCGGTCCCGCTCGAAGCGATCCGGGCCTGTCCCACGGCAATTCTCATCTCCGGTGGAACCCACCGCCGGGAATCGATTCTCGGCGCCCTCCGCGGCGGCTACGCGACCATTCTCGTCACCGACGTCACCACCGCGGAATGGCTTGTCTCACAACAGGAAGGTCAACAGTGAGATATTCACGACGACGTCCGGGCGCGACGGTGCGCCGGACCTGGCGGCACGGGCGTGCGGCCGTGACGGCCGTCCTCGCCGCGGTGGCACTGACGGCCACCGCCTGCGCGGGCGCGGGCTCGCTGACCGGCGGCGGGGATCGTGAGATCACCGTCGCAATGGTCTCCAATTCCCAGATGCAGGACGCGGTCTCGCTCTCGAGTCAGTTCGAGGAGCAGAATCCCGGCGTCAAGGTCCGCTTCGTCACCCTGTCGGAGAACGAGGCCCGGGCCAAGATCACCGCATCGGTGGCCACCGGCGGCGGCGAGTTCGACGTGGTGATGATCAGCAACTACGAGACCCCGATGTGGGCCGAGAACGGCTGGCTGGTCAACCTCACCCCCTACATGGACGCCGACCCGGGCTATCAGGCCGACGACTTCATCCCGACTCTCAAAACCGCACTGTCATACCAAGGTTCGATGTACTCGGCGCCGTTCTACGGCGAGTCATCGTTCCTGATGTACAACAAGAAGCTGTTCCAGCAGGCCGGGGTGAGTCTGCCCGCGGACCCGACGTGGCCGCAGGTCGCCGAGGCCGCGCGCACACTGACCACCGACAGCACGGCCGGAATCTGTCTGCGCGGCAAGCCCGGCTGGGGCGAGGTGCTCGCGCCGCTGAACACGGTGATCAACGCCTACGGCGGCCGCTGGTACGACGAGGACTGGAACGCTCAGCTCACCAGCCCGCAGGTGGAGGCCGCGGTGCAGTTCTACGTCGACACCGTCCGCGAGTACGGTGAGGCCGGCGCATCGTCGTCGGGCTTCCAGGAATGCGGAAATCTGATGTCGCAGGGGCAGGTGGCGATGTGGTACGACGCCACGTCGGCGGTGTCGGTGCTGGAAAGCCCGGACACCTCCACCATCGCCGGTGATGTCGGCTACCTGCCGGCACCGCGAATGGCCAAGAGCGACAACGGATGGCTCTACACCTGGTCGCTGGGCATCCCGACCAGCAGCAGCCATCAGGACGAGGCGTGGAAGTTCATCGACTGGATGACCAACCGCAAATACATCGAGCACGTCGCCGACACCCTCGGCGCCACCCACATCCCGCCCGGCAGCCGCCTGTCGACCTACCAGCTGCCCGCCTACCAGGCGATCTCGAAGCCATTCGCCGCCCAGACACTGCAGGCCATGCAGGCGGCCGACCAGCAGAAGCCCACAGTGGAACCCGTGCCCTACACCGGAATCCAATTCCTGGCGATACCGGAGTTCCAGGACCTGGGCACCCGCGTCAGCCAGCAGATCTCGGCCGCGATCGCCGGACAGATCAGCGTCCACGACGCGCTCGAACAGGCGCAGCAGTACGCCCAGGTCGTGGGTAAGACCTACCAGAGGGAGCAATAGCGATGGCCACCGCAGTATCGACCCCCGGGCCGCAGACCGACACCGGCGATGATGCGCCGTTGACGTCGCGACGCGACCACATCAGCCGCGCCGAGGGATGGCGCCGGCGCGGCCCACTCCTGCCCGCGCTGATCTTCATGATCGTGGTCACCCAGATCCCGTTTGTGTTCACCCTGTACTACTCCACCCAGTCGTGGAATCTGGTCCGCCCGGGTTCACGACGATTCGTCGGGCTCGACAACTACGGCGCCGTGTTCGCCGACATGCAGTTCTGGCGGGTCACCCTCAACACCATCGTGCTGATCGTCGGCACCGTCATCGTCTCGGTGGTTCTGGGCTTGATCTTCGCGCTGCTGCTGGATCGAAAGTTCCTGGGCCGCGGAGTGGTTCGTACCCTGTTGATCACGCCGTTCCTGGTGACGCCGGTGGCCGCCGCCCTGCTGTGGAAGACCAGCCTGCTCTCGCCCACCAACGGCCTGGTCAACTGGGCGTTGAGTCCCTTCGGAATCCACATCGACTGGCTCTCGGAATTCCCGCTGATGAGCGTGATGGCCGAACTGGTCTGGCAGTGGACACCGTTCATGATGCTGCTCATCCTGGCCGGCCTGCAGTCGATGCCGCGCGACATCCAGGAGGCCGCCCGGGTGGATGGGGCGACCAGCGTCCGGCTGTTCCGGGAACTGACGTTGCCGCACCTGCGGCGGTTCATCGAACTCGGCACCGTGCTGGGCGCGATCTACCTCGTCAACACCTTCGACGCGGTGTACATGATGACCTCCGGTGGTCCCGGGGTGTCGAGTTCGAACCTGTCCTACTACATCTATCAACGAGCCTTCCTCGGTTTCGACATCGGGCAGGCCGCAGCGATGGGCGTGGTCACCGTGATCGGCACCATCGTCGTCGCATCACTGGCCCTGCGTCTGATCTTCAAGAGTTTCACCGGAACAGAGGAGCCGGCCTGATGAGCACCGACATCCGCCCCGAGGCGACAACACCCACGTCCGCCGGACACCTGACACCCGACGACATCGAACGCCGTCGCGACCCGCGGCAGATGGCACTGACCACCATCACCTGGATCCTCGCCATCGGCTTCTTCTTCCCGGTGCTGTGGATGGTGCTGACCGCGTTCAAGCAGGAGAGCGACGCGGCCACCAACCCGCCGACGTTCATCTTCACGCCGACGCTGCAACAGTTTCGCGACGTCTTCGACGCGGGAATCGGTACCCCGCTGCTCAATTCACTGTTCGCGACCATCGTCTCCACCATCCTGGTGCTGGTACTGGGTGTGCCCGCGGCCTTTGCAGTGTCACTGCGACCGGTGCGCAAGACCAAGGACGCCCTGTTCTTCTTCATCTCCACCAAGATGTTGCCGATCGTCGCGGCGATCATCCCGTTGTATGTGATCGTCGGCAAGATGGGCATGCTCGACAACATCTGGACACTTGTGATCCTGTACACCGCAATGAATCTGCCGATCGCGGTGTGGATGATGCGGTCCTTCTTCCTGGAAGTGCCCGGAGAACTCCTCGAAGCGGCCAGCATCGACGGGGCGAGTCTGTGGACCTCGGTGCGGGAGGTGATTGCCCCCCTCGTCTCACCCGGAATCGCAGCCACCGCGCTGATCTGCGTGATCTTCTCGTGGAATGAGTTCTTCTTCGCCGTCAACATGACCGCTGTCAATGCCCAGACGATGCCGGTGTTCCTCACCGGATTCATGTCCGGCCAGGGACTGTACTGGGCGCAGCTGTCGGCGGCGTCGGTCCTCGCCGCACTGCCGGTCGTCATCTGCGGGTGGATCGCCCAGAACAAACTCGTCCGCGGCCTGAGCTTCGGCGCCATCAAGTAGATCTGTCGTCCACCTCACCACCACAACGGTTTTCACCTAGGAGAACACCATGGCTTCCATCACCTACGACAAGGCCTGCTGCGTCTACCCCGGCGCCGACAAACTCGCCGTCGACTCCCTCGACCTCGACATCAACGACGGCGAGTTCGTCGTCCTGGTCGGCCCCTCCGGTTCGGGCAAGTCCACCGCGCTGCGGATGCTCGCCGGCCTCGAGGAGATCGATTCCGGTCAGATCCGCATCGGCGGTGACAACATGGTCGGCGTCGCGCCCAAGGACCGCGACATCGCCATGGTGTTCCAGAACTATGCGCTCTATCCCAGCAAGACCGTCGGCGAGAACATGGGTTTCGCACTGAAGATGCGGGGCGTGCCCACCGAGGAGCGCAAGCGCAAGGTGGCCGAGGCGGCCAAGTTGCTCGACCTCACCGACTTCCTCGACCGCAAGCCGGCCAAGCTCTCCGGTGGTCAACGACAGCGAGTTGCCATGGGACGAGCCATCGTTCGCGAGCCACAGGTGTTCTGCATGGACGAGCCGTTGTCGAACCTCGATGCCAAACTGCGGGTACAGACCCGCACTCAGATCGCCGCATTGCAACGGCGGCTGGGTACCACCACCGTCTACGTCACCCACGATCAGGTGGAGGCGATGACCATGGGCGATCGGGTGGCCGTCCTCAAACATGGTGTACTACAGCAGTTCTCCACCCCCACCGAACTTTACGATCATCCGGTCAACGCCTTCGTCGCCGGCTTCATCGGCTCCCCCGGAATGAATCTGTTCACCGCCCCGGTCACCGACGGCGACATCACCATCGCAGGAGCGTCCATCGAGATCGACGCGCAGTCACAGGCGGCGCTGCGCAAGGCGGGCTTGTCGTCGGTGATCGTCGGTATCCGCCCCGAGCATCTGGCGCTCTCCGACGACGATCGTGGCCTGTCCGCAGATGTCGCCCTCCTGGAGGAACTGGGCAGCGAGACCTACGTCTATGCGAGTCTCGCCGATCAGTCGGTGCACAACCTCGACGGTGAACCGATGGTGCTCGTCGCCCGCTCGCACGAGCGTGCCCCGGCCAAACGTGGTGAGGGAGTGCGCCTGCGCCAGGCGGACCGGGCCGTGCACCTGTTCCACCCGGATACCGGTGACCGCATCGTCTGATGCGGGTGTCAGCCCCGGGGTCGCCGATAGACGAACGACCCGACCTGGAGGTAGGACATCCGTTCTGCCAGATGGGTACTCAGTCGGTTGGCCGCGTCGAAGAGGTGGGCGTCGGCACCGATCACCACCCGCTGCCGTCCCTTGAGGGTGGCATCGACCATCCGGCGGGCCGCGCGCTCCGGGTTCATCGCGAAGCGTTGCGCGAGGGCCTCACTGGTGCCGAGGGAGCGGGCGGTGTCGCGGACCAGTCCGGTCCACACCGTACCCGGGAGCGCGGCGGTCACGGTGACCTGCGAACGTCCTCGAAGATCTTGGGCCAGGCCGTAACTCATCAGAGCCACCGCGGCCTTGGAGGCCCCGTAGATCGCCGCGCCGGGGAATGGTGCGATCGCCGATAGACTCGAGGTGTTCATGATGACCGCGCCGTCGGGCCGCTCCTCGAGGCGTGGCAGGAAGGCCCGGCACATCCACAGCGTGCCGAAGAAGTTGATGCGCAGGATCTGCTCGGCGGTCGTGGCATCGACCTCGGTCACCGTCGAGACCGGTTGTGGGATACCGGCGATGTTGAACAGTCCGTCCACCCGGCCGTGCGCGACGATCACCTCGTCGGGGAATGCGGCGATCGCGTCGGCGTCACCGATGTCGAGCACATGGGTGGACAAGCGTGACCGGTCGCCGATGAGCAGCGCGGTCTCGGCCAGCCCGGCGTCGTTGCGGTCGGCACCCGCGACGTACCCGCCGCGCCGCACCAATTCCTGTGCGACACAACGCCCGATGCCGCTCGCCGCCCCGGTGACGACGAACACCCGGCCCTCAGCGTCCATCTGTCCCCCGATGCGTCAGTGCGTGACTCCTGCGGCGATGGCAGGTGCCGAATACGGCGGCTCCGGCGTACCCGATGAGCAGGATACGCCGGAGCCGAGGAGTTGCGGTGCGGGTTACCGCCGATCAGTGCGACGCTGCGGGTGACCGCGATTCCCCGCCGGCCACCACGCCCGTGGGGACCGGCTGTGGTCCGCGTTTGGGGATGAGCAGGGTGATCGCGGCACCGACGTAGGCGGCCAGGGCGCCCACCAGGAAGCAGAGCTTGAAGGTGCTGTGCGTCGGAATGTCGTTGCCGGCCATGGAGATCGTCGACGTGGTGAGCAGCACGGCCATCACCGCCGAGGAGACGGTGGTACCGATCGAGCGCATCAGGCCGTTGAGGCCCACGGCGGCACCGGCCTCGGTCATCGGCACCGCGCCCATGATCAGCGTCGGCATGGCCGCGTAGCCGATGCCCACACCCGATGCGGCGATGATCGAGGCCAGCATCAGCTGCCACGGCGAGTTCATCAGGAACATCGCGATCAGGTAGCCGGTACCGAGCACGGTGGCGCCGATCGCCAGGGTGTACTTGGCGCCGATCTTGTTCATCAGGGTGCCCGATACCGGTGCGAACACCAGCATCATCAGACCCCCGGGAGCCATCCAGAGACCGGCGTGCAGCAAGGACTGGCCGAGGCCCACGCCGGTTTCCTTCGGCATCTCCAGCAGCATCGGGATGACGATCGACTGGGCCATCATGCCGAAGCCGATGGCGATGGCCGCGATGTTGGTGAGCAGTACGGCCGGACGGGCGGTGGTGCGCAGATCGACCAGCGGGTCGGTGGTGCGCAGTTCGAAGAAGCCCCACGCGACGAGGACGGCCACGCCGGCGATCAGCAGACCGAGGGTCTTGCCGTCGGACCAGCCCCAGTCATTGCCCTTGGAGACCGCGATCAGTGCGGCACACAGGCCGATGGCGAGGCCGATGGCGCCGCCGATGTCCAGACGTCCACCGACCGCGTCGGAGACGTTCGGGACGACCACCACGACCAGCGCAACGACCACCGCGGACAGGATCGCCGAGATCCAGAACAGCCCGTGCCAGTTCCAGCTCTGCGCGATCCACGCCGACAGCGGCAGACCGATCGCGCCACCGACACCGAGGGTTGCGCTCATGGCGGCGATGGCCATCGAGGTGATCTTGGGCGGTGTGACCTCACGCATCAGGCTGATGCCCACCGGGATGAACCCCATGGCCAGACCCTGGATGGCGCGACCGGCGATCATCGGGATCACCGAGGTACTCAGGGCGCACACGATCGATCCGATGACCAGCAGGACCGCGCTGGCCAGCATCACCCGTCGCTTGCCGAACATGTCGCCGAGCCGACCGGCGATGGGCATCGCGACGGCCGCCGCGAGCAGCGTCGCGGTGATGACCCACGACGCGTTGGACCGCGAGGTGCCGAGCAACTCGGGCAGTTCGGGCTGGATCGGGATGACCAGCGTCTGCATCAATGATGCGATCAGACCGCCGAAGCACAGCACGACGACGGTGGCGATCGCCGCACCCTGCGACGAACCGTCGCGGGGGGTATCGGCGTAGGGGGCCGGATTCTCTGCTCCCGGCGAAGAATGCGCGTCAGACATGACACCTCCTTGGCTATGTGTAGGGTACATATGTACCGTACATAATCAAGTCGGCGGTAGGGTGACGCGACAAATCGGACATCATGGACCGAGGGGATCGAGAATGGATGGCGAGAACGTGGACGATGACCATGCGCCCTGGCCGTCGCCGCTGTATCGAGACCTCGTCGAAGAACTGAGTCGGCTGCACCGTCGCAAGGGGCAGTACCACGTCGACTCGATCCTGGAGGGCTCGGCGTTCGCCATTCTGCTGGTGCTCTCCGATGGTCGGCCGCGCACCCTGCGCAACCTCGCCGAGGACCTCGACCTCGAACAGTCGACGGTGAATCGTCAGGTCAACGCGGCCATCAAATTGGGTTACCTGGAACGCTTCGACGTCGAGGGTTCGTTGAGTCGGATGGTCCGCCCCACCGATGCCGGACAGACGGCGTTCCATCACGACGGCATGCTGCGGGTGCGGCGTCTCGAGCGGGTCTTCGCCGATCTCGCACCCGGCGAGCCCGACGTACTCCTGCGAGAGCTGCAGGCATTCAACGAGGCCTACGATCGTGCACTGCGCGCCGAGACCCGCGCCGACGGCGACCACCGTCGGCACGGATGATGACCGAACCGCAGGACGGGAATGACACGAGAGGGATCGTGATGGGGACGTATGTCGTGACCGGTTCGGCGTCGGGGATGGGTGCGGCGGTGGCAAAGTCGCTGCGGGACGAGGGTCACTCGGTGATCGGCGTCGACCGCGACGCCGCGGATGTGACGGCCGATCTGTCCACCGAGGAGGGGCGACGAGCGGCCATCGATGCGATCCTCGAGAAGTCGGGCGGCGAACTCGCCGGCGCGGTGTTCGCAGCGGGTCTGGGCCCCGCGCGTGATCGCGAACGCACCATCGTCGAGGTCAACATGGCGGGGGTGACCGACCTGCTGGAGGCGTTGCGGCCCGCACTCGCCGCGTCCGACAAAGCGAAAGTCGTTGTATTCGGCTCGAATTCAACGACGGCCACACCATTCGTGCCGACGCGCGCGGTGAGCGCACTGCTTCGCGGCGACCGCGCACGTGCGACGGCCATCCTCCGGCGGCGCGGGCCGATGTTGTCGGGCCCCGCGGCGTACGCGGCATCGAAGATCGCGGTCACCCGGTGGTGTCGCGTGCAGGGGACCGGTCCGGCGTGGGCCGGTGAGGGCATTCGCGTCAACATCATCGCGCCGGGCCCGGTGATGACCCCGCTGCTGAAGTCGCAACTCGACGGGCCGTCGGCGAAGAACGTGCGCTCCTTCCCGGTTCCGGTACGCGAGTACGGAACCCCCGATCAGCTGGCCCAATGGGTGATGCTGATGCTTTCTCCCGCAGCCGATTTCATGTGCGGCACCGTCGTCACCGTCGACGGTGGGACCGAAGCGCTTCTGCGAGGGCGGGATTGGCCGCGGGCGGTGCCACTGCACACGGTGCCGAGGGTGCTGTGGCAGATGTATCGCGCACCGAAGAAGGGGCAGGTCGCGCGGTACTGATCCGCGCCCCGTCGAGTGCGCGTTCAGTCCTGGTCGTGTGGCCAGTTGCCTTGCGTGATCAGCTCTTCGAAGTTCTTGATGAGATGCGGATTCAGGTCGGTCTCCACGGCCTTCTGGTAGTCGCCGTCCCACTTGGCGAACCAGGAATCATCGCGCTTCATCAGGAAGATGGGCCAACCGTGGGTGATGTCGAGTTCGTCGAGGTAGAGGTCCGTCGAACCGTCCTCACGCATGTACCAGTACTGCTTGCCCGACTGCTCGAACGCTGCCACCTCGTCGGCCGTCACGTAGTACTCGCCATCTGATTGCTTCATGGCTGCAATCGTAGTGATCGCCACCCTCGATTGCGGATCGATCCGACCGACCCGTTTAATCGACACGGCGTCCAATCGCCACGGCACAGCCGATCAGGAGGAGAGCATCCATGACCGAGGTACTGATCGACGTCAACGCACTGACCGAGGAAATGCTGTCGGACCGGCCACCGGTCATCCTGGACGTGCGGTGGCAACTCGGGCGCACCGACGGTCATGCGCACTACCGCGAAGGTCATGTGCCCGGTGCCGTCTGGGTGGATCTCGACACCGAACTCGCCGATCCGCCCACACCAGAGGCAGGTCGTCACCCTCTTCCGTCGCTGTCGCGATTGCAGGAGGCCGCACGCAGGTGGGGTGTCGACGACGCGTCGCCGGTGGTCGTCTACGACGACATCGGCAATCTCGCATCGGCGCGGGCATGGTGGTTGCTGCGCTGGGGTGGTCACTCCGACGTGCGCATCCTCGACGGCGGACTCGCCGCCTGGCGGTCGGCCGGACTGCGCCTGTCGAGTGGAGATACAGCACCCCGTCGAGGTGCGGTCACGCTGCGTGCCGGCGATCTGCCGAGCGTCACCATCGACGAGGTCGCGGCGTTGTCGGAACGGTTGTGCGCCGACGACGCGGCCGGCGACGCGCTCGTCGATGCGCGCGTCGACGAGCGGTACCGCGGCGAGGTGGAGCCGATCGACCCCCGGGCCGGCCACATCCCCGGCGCGGTGAACATTCCGACGGCGGGCAACCTCACCTCCGACGGGCATTTCCTGTCGGTGTCGGACCTGCGTGCCCGGTTCGCTGCCAACGGCATCACCGACGGGAAGCAGGTTGTCGTCTACTGCGGATCGGGTGTGAACGCGGCACACGAGCTTGCCGCGATGGCGATGGCCGGGATCGCCGGGGTGCTCTATCCCGGGTCGTGGTCGCAGTGGTCGGCCGATCCCGACCGTCCTGCTGCCGGGGATTCGATAACCTGATGTGACATCCATCACCTTCACGTGCACGACTGGCCATGTGTTTCGACCAACAACTGGGCGCGGCATGCCCACCGACCAAGAAGTGATCGACAATGCCGCCGGACCGACCCATGACCACATGATCGACACCCAAGGAGTGGCAAAAGAGTGCGCGACTTCCACTGCCGTAAATGCGGCCAACAGCTGATCTTCGAGAACTCGCTCTGCCTCAACTGTGGCAGCCAGTTGGGTTTCCACCTGCCGTCCCGCACGATCCAGGTGCTCGACGACAACGCGACGGCAACCGTTGACGACGTGCCGGTGGCCCGATGTGCGAACGCACCGGTGGCCGCCTGCAATTGGCTGGTCGCGGTGGGTGACGACCTTCCGGCCTTGTGCGAATCCTGCCGTCTGACCCGTACTCGGCCGGAGGACGGTGACACCAAGGCGATGGAGGCGTTCGCCGAGGCCGAACTGGCCAAGCGGCGCGTCATCGTCGAACTCGACGAACTGAATCTGCCGATCTTCGGGAAGGACCAGGACCCCGACGTCGGTCTCGCCTTCGACCTGCTGTCGAGTGCCAACGAATCGGTCATCACCGGCCATGCCGACGGTGTGATCACCCTCGATCTCGCCGAGGGCGACGACGTCCACCGTGAGCAACTGCGTGTCTCGATGGACGAGCCGTACCGAACCCTCATCGGACACTTCCGGCACGAGATCGGGCACTTCTATCAGATGGTGCTCGTCGGGAACGGCCCCAACCGCGCCCGCTACGAGGAGTTGTTCGGCAACCCGGACGACGATTATCAGGCCGCGCTCGACCGTCACTACAACGACGGCCCGCCGGCGAACTGGGAGGACGACTACGTGTCCTCCTACGCCACCATGCATCCGGCCGAGGACTGGGCCGAGACATTCGCGCACTACCTGCACATCCGTGACACGCTCGACACCGCGGCGGCGTTTGCGCTCGCGCCGGCCGGTGCGACCCTGGACGCGGACCTGCCCGGCCAGGTCGGTTTCGACCGGATCATCGAATGGTGGCTCCCGCTGACCTGGGCGCTGAACCAGATCAACCGGTCGATGGGTCATCAGGACCTATATCCGTTCGTGCTGCCGCCGAAGGTTCTGGAGAAGATGGAGTTTCTGCACGAGCTGATCACGTCTGACGAGTGATCGAGCCCAGGTGGTCCGAGTTCACCCCGGTCGCTTCGATCGGGGTGAATTCAATTCTGGGACAAGAGAGCGGGCGGTGGCGCGTTTGAGTGTCGGCGTTTCGCCCCGGGCCGATCTCGCCATCCACAGGTGCTGTCGTTGTTGTTCGCCGAAAAGATCGCACCGGCATTGGGCTGGGTGCCACCGAATCGCAGGTAGACCAACTCACGATCACCGCGGGTCAAAACCTTGGCGGGTGCGATGTCGTCGGGTGCAATCGAGTGGTTGTGCCCAAGTCTCCCTCGACTGAGCAGTGCGCAGGGAGAAGTCGATGAGAAATGGATTGAGCTGGCGTGAAGTTTCATTGGTTTCTTCCCACCAACGGCGGTGACGGACGCAGTGTGGTCGGCGGCGGTCACGGACTGGCTGCCGAGGCGTCGTCGCGAGCGGCGACGGTGCCCTATCTCGGACAGATCGCCCGCAGCGCCGAGCAACTCGGATTCGAGGCGGCGTTGACGCCGACCGGCGCCTGGTGTGAGGACGCGTGGGTGGCCACCGCCATGCTCAACAGCCTGTCCGAACGGCTGAAGTTTCTCGTGGCCTTCCGGCCGGGTGTGACCGCTCCCTTCCTGGCCGCGCAGATGGCGGGCACCTTCCAGAATCTGTCCGGCGGCCGGCTGCTGCTCAACGTCGTCACCGGTGGGGAAGATGCCGAGCAGGCGATGTTCGGCGACTTCTCCACCAAGGATGAGCGGTATGCGCGCGCCGACGAATTCCTCGAGATCGTGCGACGCCTGTGGACCGGGGAGACGGTGAACTTCACCGGAAAGTACCTGTCGGTGGAAAATGCGACGCTGCACCAGATTCCGGACCCGGTACCGGAGATCTACTTCGGCGGCTCCTCGCCCGCCGGCATCGCGGTGGCCGCCAAACACGCCGACGTCTACCTCACCTGGGGTGAACCACCCGAGGCGGTGGCCGAGAAGATCGCCCGTGTCCGGCGCGCCGCCGAGGAACAGGGCCGGGAACTCGTCTACGGCATCCGCCTGCACACTATCGCCCGGGACACCTCCGGACAGGCGTGGGCGGAGGCAAATCGCCTGCTCACCCACATCTCCGCCGACGACATCGCGCGCATCCAGTCGGGCCTCAAACGTTCGGCATCGGTGGGACAACAGCGAATGTTGGCTCTCAACAACGGTTCCAAGGACAACCTGGAGATCTATCCGAACCTGTGGGCGGGCATCGGACTGGTCCGTGGCGGCGCGGGTACGGCGATGGTCGGGTCGTACACCGAGATCGCCGATCTCATCGAGGCCTACCACGAGGTCGGTATCGACGAATTCGTGTTGTCCGGGTATCCGCATCTCGAGGAGTCGTACTGGTTCGGCGAGGGTGTGCTGCCGGAGTTGACCCGCCGTGGTCTCTGGCAGCACCCGGCGCCGCCGAACGTCCGAGCCGCATCGGTGCCCTTCGGCGCGCAGGCCCCAGTCTCTGCCGGGCCCGACAGTCGACCGGCCACGGTGGTGTCGGCTTCATGACAACCGTGAGAACAGCTGTGGTGGTGGGCAATCCGAAGCCCGCGAGTCGGACCCTGTCCGCGGCGAGATATGTGGCCACCCAACTGACCGGTGCCGAACCGGATCTGATCGTCGACCTCGCCACTCTTGGTGCAGCAGTGCTGGATTGGTCCGATCCGGAGGTGTCGGATCTGGTGCGGCAGGTCGGCGAGGCCGACCTCGTCGTCGTCGCCAGTCCCACCTACAAGGCTGCCTACACCGGTCTGCTGAAGCTGTTCCTGGATCGATTTGCTGGTGGCACAGGACTTTCCGGTCTGGCCATCCCGCTGATGCTGGGTGGTTCGGAGGCGCATGCGCTGGCTCCGGAACTGGTGCTGCGGCCGGTGCTCACCGAGATCGGTGGCACCGTCCCCGGTCGCGGTCTGTACGTGGTGGATTCCCGTCACGACGATCCGTCCGCATACGCCGACTGGTTGGCGGCCACCGCGCCCATCGTGTCCCGACGATTGGGAGTGTTCTCATGAGTGACTTCGCCACCAACCAGGATCTCGATGCGGCGCGACTACGCAGGGCCTTCGGGGTCTTCCCGACCGGGGTCGTCGCGGTGGCCGCCGAGGTCGACGGCGAGTTGATCGGGCTTGCCGCAAGCTCGTTCACCGGCGTCAGCCTCGATCCGCCGCTCGTCTCGATCTCGATCGCGAACACGTCGAAGACCTGGCCGGATCTGCGGCGTGCCGCCCACCTGGGCGTCACCGTCCTCGCCGAACACCAGGCCATCGTGTGTCGTCAGCTGGCCGGGCCGGTCGCCAACCGATTCGACGATATCGCGATCAAGGCCTCCGACGACGGCGCAGTCACCCTTGATGACGGTGTGGCGCACTTCGATTGCACCATCTACCGCGAGGTCGAGGCCGGCGACCACTTCATCGTTCTCCTCGAACTGCACGGCGTCGAACATCCCGAATCGGGCAATCCGCTCGTCTTCCACCGCAGTGGCTTTCCCAAGTTGGCCGAATTGGTTTAGGCGGTGTCCATCTCCGGCGTGTTGGCTGCCGACCGACGCGGACGGGTCGAGGGCAAGCCCTAGAGTCGGAGAGATGACGCAGCTGGGCGACATCTTCCGGAAGAAACCCGTCGACACGGTGATTCATCAGAACGACGAGGGACACCAACTCGAAGGCGGACGACTCAAACAGACGTTGCGGGCCCGCGATCTCATCGGGTTCGGCGTCGGCATGGTGATCGGTACGGGAATCTTCACGTTGACCGGCGTGCAGGCGAAAGACAATGCGGGACCGGCCATCATGATCTCGTTCGTGGTGGCCGGGGTCATCGCCCTGTTTGCCGCATTCTGCTACGCCGAACTCGCCTCTGCGGTGCCGACGGCCGGATCGTCCTACACCTACGCCTACACCACCCTCGGCGAGATCATCGCGTGGATCATCGGCTGGGATCTGATTCTCGAGTTCGCCCTGGGTGCGGCGGTGGTGTCCCGCGGGTGGTCGGGTTACCTGCAGGACGTCTTCGCCCTGCCGACGACGTTCTTCGGTGAGGATTCGACGGTCAACCTGGGGGCGGTCGCGATCGCGTTGGTCCTTGGTGTGGTGGCGACGGTGGGTATCAAGGAATCCGGCTGGGTCACCAACGCGCTGGTCTATCTGAAGGTCAGCATCTGCGTCTTCGTCATCATCGCCGGACTCTTCTTCATCAAGGCGGCGAACTACACGCCCTTCATTCCGCCCGCGCAACCCACCGGCGGGGAAAGCGGGTGGCGGCAGCCGTTGTGGCAGTGGATCTCCGGAGTGGAGGCAACGGCATTCGGGGTGGCCGGCGTGCTGTTCGCCTCTGCGGTGGTGTTCTTCTCCTACAGCGGCTTCGAGATCGTCGCCAACCTCGGGGAGGAGACCCGGCATCCCGCACGCGACATGGCCCGCGGCCTGTTGGGCACCCTGTTGATCTGCACAGTCCTCTACGTCGGCGTGTGCTTCGTGCTGGTGGGCATGGTGCACTACACCGATCTCAGTACCGGGGCGCCGCTGTCGGATGCGTTCAACCAGGTCGGATTGAGTTGGGCCGGTGTGCTTGTCGGGATTGCCGCGGTTGCCGGCCTGACGTCGGTGATTCTCGTCGACATCGTCGGCATGTCCCGCATCGGTTTTGCGCTGTCGCGTGATGGGCTCATCCCGCATTCGGCGGGAAAGATCCATCCGAAATGGCAGACCCCCTACCGCATCACGATGATCACCACCGCCGTCGTCGTGCTGCTCGCGGCGTTCGTCCCGTTGGCGGCGCTGGCCGAGATGGTCTCGATCGGAACGTTGTTCGCGTTCCTGGTGGTCTCGATCGCCGTGCCGGTGCTGCGGCGAACGCAGCCGGATATGAAGCGGCCCTTCCGCGTTCCGTGGTCACCGGTGCTGCCGATCGTCTCCGCGATCTGTTGCGCGGGACTGATGGTCAACCTCGCCATCGAGACATGGTTGCGGTTCGTGGTGTGGCTGGTCATCGGACTGCTCATCTACGCCTTCTACGGGCGCTCCCACGCGAATCTGGCTCGTACGGGCCGAGATTCGGGTGCTGAGGTCAGCCGCGGTGCAGTTCCAGGATCGTGACCTCGGGCGGTGCGCCGACGCGCACCGGTGGGCCCCACGCACCGGCGCCGCGCGTCGTGTACAGCACGGTGTTGCCGACCTTGTCCGGGCCCTCGACCGACGGTTGCTGGAGGGGCACGAGGTAGCGGATCGGCCAGATCTGACCACCGTGCGTGTGGCCCGACAGTTGAAGGTTCACACCGAGATCCGAGGCCTGCAGCGCCTGACGCGGTTCGTGGGCGAGGAGTAGCCGGAAACGTTCGGGATTGCTGCCGTCGAGCGCCTTGGGGAGATCCGGTTCATACGGTTGCGGTGCCGTGTAGTCCTGGATGCCCACGACGTTGATCGTCGTACCGTCGTGGGTCACCTCGACTCGTTGATTGCGGAGTGTGGTGATGCCGAGCCGCTCCCAGTGGTCGAGCCAGCGTCCCCCGTCGTCGGCGTAGAACTCGTGATTACCGCTCACCCCGAACACTCCGAGGGGTGCTCGGAGTTGGGAGAGGGGGTCGATGTCGGCACCGACCTCGGTGACGGTGCCGTCGGCGAGATCGCCGGTGATGGCGATCAGATCGGGCTTTTCGGCCATGACCTGGCGGACGACCTGTTGGGTGAAGTCGCGTCCGCGTGCCGGGCCGACGTGGAGGTCCGAGATCAGTGCGACGCGGATGCCGTCGAACTGCTCGGGCAGTCGCGGCACGGCGACCGTCGTGTGTGTGACACGAGGCGATGCGGCTTCCCACACACCGTAGGAGGTGGTGACGAGTGCCGCGATGACGACGACGCCGGTGGCCACTCGTACCGCGAGGAGGCGGCGTCCTCGCCCGGTATCGCTGGGTCTGACCCGCAGGACCAGTCGCCAGATCAGCGACATCAGGCCGACGACGATGAAGCCGAGCACCAGGTAGAGGACCACGGCGAGCCACGTCAGTCCGAGCCACGCCGGGGCTCGGAAGACGGACGGGTTGAGTTCGCGTCCGGTGGCGATGCCGACCACGGCGAATGCCCACATGATGACCAGCACGGCGTCGGCGACGATCGACCACGGGCGCGGCATCGCCGTGGCACGAACGATGCGGCGGTGCAGCCAGAAGGTGATGAGCGCGAGGAACGCTGCGAAGACGAGGACCATGATGATCTCCCAACGTACCGGAATGTCGGAGATGGGCGGATCGACGCATGGAATCGCGGTGATCGGTGAGTGCGGCAATCGCCTGCGGGGCGGGCATGATGGGGAGATGAGCTTTGAGCTGTCGACAGATGCGGAATGGACCTACGACGAACTCGAGTCCGCAGCGACAACGCTGGTCGCCGGCGAGCATGACCGGATTGCGAATGCCGCCAACATCTCATCGCTGATCTATCACTCTGTGCCCCGACTGAATTGGGTTGGCTTCTACCTCTTCGACGGCACCGAATTGGTGGTGGGTCCGTTCCAGGGCAAGCCGGCGTGTGTTCGGATTCCGCTGGATCGAGGTGTGTGCGGGGCGGCCGCACGGACCCGCCGGACTCAACGAGTGGCCGACGTTCACGCCGTGTCGGACCACATCGCCTGCGACGCGGAGAGTCGGTCGGAGTTGGTCGTCCCGCTGGTCGCCGACGATGGCACACTCATCGGTGTCTTCGACGTCGACAGTCCCGACGCCGATCGGTTCAGCGACGACGATCAGCAAGGGCTCGAGGCTGTCGCGGCGGTGTATGTGCGGTCGCTGCAGGCTGATCGGAGGAAGCCGTGGACGGCCGCACGGTGACGGTTGCCGAGGTATCGCACGCTGTGTACCAGCCATGGGATCGTAGACCGCCGAGCACTTGTCTCGTTCTCGACGGGCTCGACCGGCGGAAGTCGTTTGTTGTCAACGGAATACCTGGTGATATGGCGAAGAATTGAGCGCTGTCAACGGAATTCAGAGCGCCGTCGACGTGGTCGAGGTGTTCGAGGGTGGGTTGCCGGCGTGGGGATTAGTGCGATGGTGGTCGGCGACGTACCCGGGCCGTAGGCTGAGAACGCCAGACGCGCCGCAACCAGTGAGCGTGACACCGATGGAACAGGGGATGACCGTGACCAGTGCCTATGACTTCACTGCAACCGACATCGACGGCAATCCGGTGGATCTCGAGAAGTATCGGGGACATCCGATGCTGATCGTGAACACCGCGTCGAAGTGTGGTTTCACACCCCAGTACGAGGGACTGGAGAAGCTGCACCGCGAGTACGCCGACAAAGGCCTGGTGATCCTCGGTTTTCCGTGTGACCAGTTCGCTCATCAGGAGCCCGGCGATGAGGCGGAGATCAAGAATTTCTGTTCACTCACCTACGATGTGACATTCCCGATGTTCGCCAAGGTCGACGTCAACGGTGATCAGGCGCATCCGCTGTATCAGTGGCTGCGCCAACAGAAGTCGGGAGTTCTGGGTTCACGGGTGAAGTGGAACTTCACCAAGTTCCTCGTCGACAAGTCCGGTGCGGTGGTGGACCGATTCGCTCCGACGGTCAAGCCCGAGAAGCTGACCGCCGACATCGACAAGGTGCTCTGAACGCCACCGGCGTCAGGACTTACGCCGGTGGCGTAGATGCGGCAGGTGGGTGTCGTGCTCGTCGTTGACCCACGCATAGTAGATGCCGATGAGTAAACCACCGCCGATGAAGTTGCCCGCCAACACGATTCCGAGATTTCCCAGCGCCGGCCACAGGTTCACGTCGCCATGCATGCCGACGATCATGAACAGGACGGTGTTGGCCACCGAATGTTCGAAGTCCAGGAAGGCGAAGACGAAGACGGAGGTGACCATCGCCATGCATTTGGCGATGTCCTCCACCAGATAGCCGTTGTACACCAGCAGCATCGCCATGTTGATCATGAAATTGCAGAGGATGGCGCGGATGAACAGGTCCATGCATCCGGAGAAGCCGTCGGTGACGTAGCCGGTCTTCACCTCGACGGCATGGTGCATGGCTTCGAGGACCGGACCCTCGATGAGGGTGGTGCCGCGCAAGAGTAGCGCGATGAACAGGCCGCCCAGGATGTTGCCGAGGTAGCAGAACGCCAGGATGCGGATGAACAGCATCGGGGTGAGCCGTCGGTAGTAGGCGCCGACGGAGACGATCATCATGTTCGATGTGAGCAGTTCGGACTTGGTGTAATAGATGAACACCAGTGCCCACCCGAAGATGAAGGCTCCGATGAGTTTGCCCACCGCGTGCAGTTGCTCGGGCGTCGATCCCATCTGATTGAAGGCGGCGACGATCGTGTAGTTGATGACGTAGAAGATGGCGATGATGGCGCCGGCCATCGCTGCGCGTTGCAGGAACCGTCGCCGCATGTGGCCGGTCATCTTCTTCTTCGACTCGAGCACGTCGAGCGTGGTGCTGATGAAGAACTTTCCCGGGAACAGTTTGTTCACGTCGAAAGCCGGTGACGGATCGGTCATGCATCAACGGTGACAGACATCGGCGGTGTGTGCTCGTCGATTGGGACACCCACGCGCCCCGATCGTCGTCGGGGCGCGTGGGGGTGTCCTGGCTGCGGGGTCAGGCGGAGTCGCCGAGAACCCGCACCACCGTCCGGCCGGTCATCTTGCCCGCACGGATCAAGTCGAGGGCGGCGGGTAGGTCGTCGAGTCCGATCTCGGCGATGACGGCATCGAGGTGCGTCGGGCGCAGGTCGCCCTCGATTCGCGACCAGATGGCCCGTCGGAGATCGGCACCGATGAGGACCGAATCGATGCCGAGCAGCGCGACGCCACGCAGGATGAACGGCATCACCGTGGTCGGCAGGTCGGCACCGCCGGTGAGCCCGCTGGCGGCGACCGCACCGCTGTGATTCATCGTGCTCAACACGTAGGCGAGGGTCTTGCCGCCGACGCAGTCGACCGCACCTGCCCAGACCGACTTACCGAGTGGGCGGATCTTGGTCTCGTCGTCGACGAGGCGGCCGACGACCTCTGCGGCGCCGAGTGTGGTGAGCAGTTCGGCGGCCTCTACCTTTCCGCTCGAGGCGGTCACCGAGAAACCTTGAGCGGCAAGGATGTCGACGCTGACGGCGCCGACGCCGCCGCTGGCTCCGGTGACGACGACGGGCCCGTCATCCGGTGTCAGGCCGTGATCGAGGAGGGCTGCCACGCTCATCGCGGCGGTGAATCCCGCAGTGCCGATGGCCGCGGCGTCGCGGGTGGACAGCGAGGTGAGCTTCACGACCTGCGCCGCCGGCACACGGGCGTAATCGGCGTAACCGCCGTGCTGTTCGGTACCGATCGGGCCGCCGTGCGCGACGACGCGGTCACCGGGGGCGAAATCCGGGTCGGTGGATTCGATCACCTCGCCGGCGATGTCGATGCCCGGGATGATCGGGTAATTGCGCACCACGCCGCCGCGCGGCGTCACCGCAAGGGCGTCCTTGTAGTTGACGCCGGAGTACTGCACCGCGATCGTCACGTCGCCGCCGGGCAGGTCCGCCGCGGCGAAATCGGTACGGTCCACGGTGATCGCGCCGTCGGATTCCGTGGCCACGAGCGCAGTGAATTGGTCGGGGACGGTGCTCATCGTTGTGCTCCTGGAGTTGGGGTGTCACGTCGTCGGGTGTCACGTGGTCCACATCGTGCCACCGGATGGGGTGTGCGAACCAGGTGGGTCTTGCCGAAACGGCTCCGACCGGCGTGAACGGCAGTACCGTCGACGAATGAGGCAACTCGCACGCGGCATGCTGGTGATGGTCTCGGTGGTGCTGTGTGTCGGTCTCGTGCCGGCGATCGCGCGGGCGACGCCGTCGTCCGGGGTCCCCGCGGTCACGTTCGCGGAGGGAGACATCCCGGCAGATCTGTTGCCGTTCGTCCCCGAGGGGGTCCACGTCGCCGTTCGGGAGATCACGATCGCTCCGGGTGGGACGACCGGCTGGCACTATCACGATGGCCAACTGGTCGGTCTGGTCCGGGCCGGAACCCTGACTCATCCCGGAGCTGACTGCAAGCCGGTGATCTACCGGACCGGGGACATCATCAAAGAACCGGCGGGACAGTCCAATACGCACGTCGGCCGGAATCTCGGGAACACGCCGGTGGTCCTGGACGTGCTGTACCTGATCCCGTTGGGCAAGCCACTTTTCGAGGACGCACCGGCCCCTGGATGCGACGCTCTCGCGGAGTGAGGCGTACGGGTGGGCGCGGCGGCGAGGCGCTGCGGTGCCGAGTTCCGTTGACAGCGCCCTGAATTCCGTTGACGGCGCTCTCAATGTCACTGACCGGTGAGTGTCAAGCTGTGGTGAGTCAGTTCCCGATTTTGTTGTGTTATGCGGTGGGTTGGTGGTGCAGGTTGATGGCGACGCGTTGCTGCGGTCGTTTGACTGTGGGTGGTTGGTGG